>JAHZKD010000505.1 GCA_022600605.1 Actinomycetes bacterium | reverse complement strand
GTCCACCCGTTAACCATCTCTGCGGTCAAGACAACGACACCAAGCATCGTATTCTTCGTCAACACGCCCACTTGACAGGGAAGATGCCGAGTACGCGGATGCGGAGACGTCCGCGGTTATCGTCGCGGATGTCGATGGTGTCGCCGTCAACGACTTTGACCACCACGGCGGTGGTCTCGACGGGGTCGGCGGTCGTGGTGGCGGGCGCGAGAAGCGTCGCTGCGCCTAGTGCGAGTGTGACCAGCAGTGCGGCGCCGATCCGGGTCACGCACGTGCTCGGGGGCAGTTCTTGTTTGACCTGGAGAAGTAGTCGGTGGCGACTCCTCATCGCATTCAATTCGATCACCGTCTCACGGCTTGGCTGTTGCGGCATCGTAGTCGGAATGCTAGGCGGTTTGTGTGGTCATTGGATTGTTGCGGCCCGCTCCGCTGGCTGACGCTGTACTTGCTGCCGGATAAGACCCACTACAACGCTGTACTGCATGCAGCGCTTTGTTTCCCCTGCTGCAGCGTTGGGGAGCGGCTACTGTTCCGTTACCGGCGCCGCGCCGGATCATCGGTCGTTGAGGATTTGGCTGGAGATGCTGGGATAGGACTCTGCTCGCCGGCTGGCCGCCCGACGTGGAAAGTTGAGGCAAAAAGTGTTGGGTGGATTCCAAGGTCGCCGGTCCATATTCTGGCGTGTCGCAACTGTGTTCGCCGCCACGAGCGCGCTGGCTTTGTCTGGCTGTTCGAATAGCTCTGAGTCGAATGGAACCTCATCTCCGACGCAGGCTGAGACGGTCGATGCGATTGCCAGCACACTGCCCGAGGCCATCAAATCTTCCGGCAAGCTCATCATCGGGGTGAACATTCCCTACCGCCCCAACGAGTTCAAGGACCCCGCCGGCAAAATTGTTGGGTTTGACGTCGACCTCATGAATGCCATTGCCGGCACGCTGGGGCTTACGCCGGAATACCGTGAGGCCGACTTCGTCAAGATCATTCCGTCAATCCAGGTCGGGACATTCGACGTCGGCGCCTCGTCATTCACCGACACCAAGGCGCGCGAGGAGCAGGTCGACTTCGTCACCTACTACGCCGCTGGCACGCTGTGGGCTCAGCTAGCTGGCGGTGAGATCGATCCTGAAAACGCGTGCGGGAAGAAAGTCGCGGTACAGGTAACCACAATTCAGGAAACCCAAGAGCTGCCGGCGCGCAGCCGAAAGTGTATCGAGGCGGGCCAACCGGCGATCAAGATTCTCCCTTTCGATAGCCAGGATGCCGCCATCAACGCCGTTGTACTTGGTCAGGCCGATGCCATCTCGGCAGACTCGCCTGTCACGCTGTACGCGATCAAGCAGACCAACGGAAAACTCCAACCGGCCGGTGAGGTGTTCGACTCGGCGCCCTATGGCTGGCCGGTGCAGAAGGGTTCATTGCTGGCGCAGTCGCTGCTGCTGGCTCTTGAGCATCTCATCAAGACTGGTACGTATGAAGAGATTGCCTCCAACTGGGGTCTTGAGGTCGGGATGATCGACAAGCCTGTCATCAACGGCGCGATGTTCTGAGTCCGCGATGTTCTGAGTCCGCGATGTTCTGAGTCATTGGCCAACCCGCAACACGAACGGACGAAAGCGTTTCTCTCCAAGGTGATGTAGCGCCCGACCCGGCGGCGCCGCTATGGCGGGCCGCTCAAGTGTTCCGTCTGCTCAGCTGCCTGTACGCGCTGGGATTCCAGGTGACCATCAACCCGCATCTGGAGCATCCGGGTGCCGGCTGGCTGCTCTTTGCAGTTCTCGTCGCGTGGAGCGCTGCATGTGCCGTCGGCTACTTGCAGGGCTTCGGGCGCAGGCCGGCGTGGGTGGTCGGTGAGATCGCCGTCGTGGCGGCACTGATGTTGTCGACCGAGTTCATCGCTTCCGAGCAGTGGGTTCTAGACAACCAGTCCTGGCCGACCACCCTGTGGGCGACCAATGCCACCATCTCGGCAGCGATTCTGTTCGGGCCGATCGGCGGGATGCTTACCGGTGCGCTTGTCATGGCGGTCAGTGCCGCGCTGAAGGGGTATGTCCATATCGACCTGGGGCGAAACGCCACGGTCATAGTCGAGTTGGCTGTTGGCCTGGCCGTCGGGCTGGCCGCACAGACGGCGCGACGTGCGCACGCCGAACTCAAGCAGGCCGCCCGGTTGTCCGCCTCACTCGAGGAGCGGGAGCGGTTGTCGCGGCAGGTCCATGACGGTGCGATCCAGGTGCTGGCGCTGATGTCACGCCGAGGACGTGAAATCGGTGGTGAGGCAGTCCAGTTGGCAGAATTGGCAGGTGCCCAGGAGCGAGCGCTGCGGCGTCTGGTCAGCTCTGCTGATGTTGAACCGCTCGATGCCGCCACTGTAGACCTCGGAGCGCAACTTCGGCGGCGGGCATCTGACCAGGTATCGGTGAGCGTGCCTGCTGATCCGGTTCTGGTCGATTCGGCGGTAGCCGCGGAGTTCTTCGCCGCAGTGTGCAATGCACTTGAGAACGCCGAAGCGCACGCTGGGCCCCACGCCCATGTGTATGTCTTGCTTGAGGATCTTGGCGACCGCGTCACAGTGAGCGTGCGCGACGACGGTGTCGGGATCCCCGACCGACGGCTTGAAGAAGCGGTCGCTCAGGGGCATGCGGGTATCGCGAAATCGATTGTCGGAAGAATGAACTGGTTGGGGGGGCGGGCGAAATTGACCACGGGTCCGGGATCCGGAACGGAGTGGGAGCTCACGGTCCCGAGAGGCAAGGGGCTCCAATGAGTGCGCAGGGGACCACCGTCATGGTGGTCGATGATCACCCGATCTGGCGCGATGCAGTGGCTCGGGACCTGGCTGACGACGGCTTTGACCTGGTGGCGACCGCTGACGGTGTGGCCTCAGCTAAGCGCAGGGCGGCCGTCGTGCAGCCCGCCGTGGTGGTGATGGACATGCGGCTGGCCGACGGTGACGGCGCGCAGGCAACCGCTGAAGTGCTCGCAGTGTCCCCAGCCTCGCGAATCCTGGTGCTCTCGGCATCCGACGAACGCGACGACGTGCTCGAGGCTGTGAAGGCCGGGGCTCTCGGCTATCTGGTCAAGAGTGCCTCCAAACAGGAGCTTGCCGAGGCGGTCCGGGCCACCGCGTCGGGACGAGCGGTATTCACCCCCGGGTTGGCAGGCTTGGTGCTTGGCGAGTACCGCCGTATCGCCAGGAAATCGTCCGGACCGTCCGGGCCCAGTCTGACGGACCGCGAAACCGAGGTGTTGCGCTTCGTGGCGAAGGGGCTGACCGCCAAGCAGATCGCCTCCCGCCTCTCGCTGAGCCACCGCACGGTGGAAAACCACGTGCAGGCGACGTTTCGCAAGTTGCAGATCGGCAATCGAGTGGAACTGGCGCGTTACGCGATCGAACACGGCCTCGACGAATAGACGCGGCCTCGACGAATAGACACGGCCTCGACGAATAAACACGGCCGCAACGAGTAGTTGTACTCATCCGCTGCTACCTAGTTTGCTGCGACGATGGCGGCATGACCGAACCGCATACCGCTGTCATCTCCCGGCTGTCCGCAGATTTCGCCGCGATGTCCCATCAGCTGATGCGAGTATCCGCCGACTTGACCGCATTGGACCGGATTCTCGCTGAGCGTCGGTCGGCGGCGATTCAGCCGCCGGTCGCTCATCCTCGGCCCCAAAACCCGGCTCCTCAGCAGCCGGCGCCGCCGCCGGCCAGGCCGTATTGGCCCCAGTACCCACCGCCACCGGCATTCCGGCCAGTGCCGGTCCCACCCGCGCCCGCAAGGTTGCCGAAGGAAGGTTCGGACGGCTGGATCGGAAAACTGCTCGCCGTCGCCGGCGTCGCGGTCACCCTGATCGGCGTGGTGCTGCTACTGGTGCTGGCTGCGCAGGCCGGCCTCCTGCGCCCAGAGTTCCGAGTGGCTGCTGGAGCCGTGCTAGCGGGGGGCTTGGTAGGTACTGCATGCTGGCTCTACGGCCGCCCCGGTGGGCGGGTCGGGGCGATCGCGCTGGCTGCGACGGGAATCGCTGCGGCCTACATCGACGTTATTGCCGCCACCACGATCTACGGCTGGGTCTCGGCACCGGTCGGACTCATCCTCGCCGCGGTGGTCGCCGGGGGTGGGCTGACCTTGGCCCGCCGGTGGGATTCCGAACACCTCGCGCTGCTGGTGTTGGTGCCCTTGATCGGGCTGGCGCCTGTGGTCACCGACGGCGTCACTG
This sequence comes from Actinomycetes bacterium, assembly GCA_022600605.1. Taxonomy (GTDB): domain Bacteria; phylum Actinomycetota; class Actinomycetes; order Mycobacteriales; family Mycobacteriaceae; genus Mycobacterium. Next base: position 4,320 of record JAHZKD010000505.1, on the reverse strand, counting down.
TGCTGCTGGTCGGGTTTATGTTGGCCCTGTCTGCGGTGTCAGTGCCGGTCCAACTTGGTAAGGATTGGATCTGGCTGCACGGCGCGCGCATCGCGGCCGCTATTTTGCCCGTGTTTGCGGCATTGGCTGCGAGCTTTCTCGATTCCGGCGAGGACCTCTGGCTTGCCGGGGCATGCGGTATCGCGGCGCTGGTAGCCATCGGATCCGCGCTGATCCTGTTGCCCGGCACCGTCAACCGTGTCGCGATGGCATTGTTGACCGCGGCGGGGGTGACCCCGGTGTTGTGCGCAGCACTTGCGGTGGACCACGTGATCGCAGCCATGATGGCCGTCGCCCTAGCTGCCACACTGCTGGCAATCGCGCTTGCCGGCGAACGCTTTCCAGGTGTTCCCGGCGTGGTAGGGCAGGTGTTCTCGGCGCTATCCGCCGTCGCTGCGCTGATCGCGGTGACGATGGCGTTTGACGGAATGATCGCAGGTCCGATGCTGTTGGCGCTGGCATTGGTGGTGGCCGTGGCCGGTCGCCGTGACGGTGTCGCGCGCTGGGCCGCAGTCGGTTTCGCGATTATCGGTGCCGGAGTGCATCTAAGCTACTCACCTCTGAGGGAGCTACTTGAGCCTACTGGGATTGCTACGGCGGCAGGAATTTCCACATTGGTGTCCAGCATCCTGCTGGCGGCCTGCGCAGTGGTTCTGGTGTGGTCGTGGGGTAGCGCTGTGCGGGCACTGTGGGTCAGCGCGGTGGCGGTGATCGTTTACGCCGTCACGTCGTTCACTGTCACGATGGGCACCCTTATCGGCGGCGACGGTCGCGGCTTCTATGCCGGGCATATGGCAGCGACCATCTGCTGGATCGTGATGGCTGCGACCCTGTTCGGCTACGCCGCACGCCTGCCTCGAGTTGACCGCTCTGTGCCGATCGGCGGCGGACTGGGCTTGGTCGCCGCCGCGGTTGCCAAGTTGTTCCTCTTTGACTTGGGCACGCTGGACGGCATCTTCCGGGTCGCGGTGTTCATCGTGGTCGGGTTGATCCTGTTGGGCATGGGCGCGGGCTACGCGAGATTGCTGGATAAGCAGGACCAGCAGGAACAGCAGGGTGTGGCCACTGCTGCCGAATAACGCGGACTGATTCTCAATTGTTGAACTCTGAGCGTCTCATGCAGGCGTTGGCGTGGTTGCTCAGGTCGGCGAACTGGTAGTTGTGAGTGGCTGGGTTCGTCGGCCGACTAGGTACCAGGTATGCATCAGGCCTTTGCCTTTGATGTCGATGTAACCGCGCTCTTCGAGTGTGAATGAGGTGCGCAGGCGCTCATAGATGTTCTCTGGCACCTGAATTCGGCCTTCTTCGTCGGTGGTCTCCATGCGGGAGGCCACGTTGACCGCGTCGCCCCAGACGTCGTAGAAGAACTTCTTCGCCCCGACGACGCCTGCAACGACGGGTCCGGCGGCCATTCCGATGCGTAACGGGACGTCGCGGCCGTCGGAGTCCTTGAGGTCGGCGACGGCTTCGGCAATGTCCAGGGCCAGGGCGGCCAGTGCCTCTAGGTGGTCATCGCGGGGGACCGGCACTCCGCTGACCACCATGTAGGAATCGCCACTGGTTTTGATCTTCTCCAGCCCGTGCTGATCGACGAGGGCGTCTAGACCGGTGTAGAGGCTATCGAGGAACCGGACCAGTTCGGCGGGCGTGGTATCGCTGGCTCGTTTGGTGTAGCCGGCGATGTCGGCGAACAGGATCGACGCATCGTCATATTTGTCGGCGATCACTGTGGGTGAGGGATCTTTGAGTCGGTCGGCGATGGTCTCGGGAAGGATGTTGGACAGCAGTCTCTCGGAGCGCTCGTATTCGGCCGCCATGGCCGTTTCTGCGCGCTCGGTCTCGCGCAGTGTGTACCAGATCGTGGCGATGATCATCACCGCAGACGAGACCGCCGAACTGATGAACCCGGCGGTGAGGGCCCAGGGTGGGACGAGTCCCCGGTCGTGGGGCACGGTGATTTCAAGTGCGATGGCGATCCCTATGCCGACGGCCACAATCAACGAGGCCAACAGGATGCGCTCGATTCCCATCACCAACAGCACCAGGGTGGCGGATACCAGAAAGTAAAATTGCAGGCCCGTCCCGGTTCCGACGCTAAAACACATGAACGCGACCGCTGTGTAGGAGAGCACCACGAAGGTCATTCCTGCCACTAACTCGCCGAATCTACGAAGCCACGGAATCGCCAGGAATGCCAAGCTGTATGTCAGGTTAACGGCTCCAAGCCACCATAACCCGCTGCCCAGAGTCAGTTGGAAAAGCCCGAAGGACGCGGTCACCGCCGCGGCGATCCAGCTGGCGATGGCGAGCACGTGCAGCCGACGGTCTACCCGACCGCTGCGGTAGCTGCTCGGCGAGGACTGGAGTCTGGCGAGTGCGAGCTGTGGGACGCATACCGGTCGTTCCTTGAGCACAGCCGCAGCCTATCGCTGGATAGCTTCTGAGCTGGTGTCCTCGATGAGATCCGAACCTTACTGGGGTCTGGCTCTCGACCCTGAGTAGGCCACCTGGGGAGATCCCGGCGAGCCCAATACTGCGTTGATTCCGGGGAGCCATTGGAGCGCAGTGGTTTTCCATGTGTCGTAGTCGGTGTCCTCATCGACGCTGAAAAAGATGGGGGCCAGATCGGGGACGCCGGCGTCGGCGTGCAGCTTCAGCGCGGTCGTGGTGTCTGCCACGCATGGTGTCCGTTGTGAATTGGTGTCCGTTGTGCGGTTCGCGCTCGAAGCTCGTATCTTGACGGTCATGGGTGCATCTTCGCTGGACGGGCCCGGCGAACTCGTAAGCCGCCGCCGGCTGCTGCGGTTGGCCGGAATCGCCGGTGCGGCGGTGGCCGCTACTGCGTGCACGACCCGGCCCGTCTCCGCGCCTAGGCCCAGCTCCGGGCCGGTAGCAACGGCCATCCCGGCGACGGTGGTCGGTCCGTTACCGCCGCAGGCGCCGCCAGCGGTTCCAGCGTCGACCTCCGCGTCGGCGGGTCTGGTGTGCCGGGATGGTTGGGGCGCGCGGCCGGCCCGCCCCGGCGGCATCCCGCACACCATCTCCCGTATGACGCTGCATCACACCGCCGTGGTTTTGGGCGACAACCGCAAGATCGCCTCGCGGCTTCGTCAGCATCAGCGCTATCACCAGGATCAGCAGGGGTGGATAGACATCGCCTATCACCTCGGTGTGGACCGCGACGGCAACATTTTTGAGCTGCGGACCCCCACGCTCGCGGGCGATACGGCGACGAGCTACGACCCGACTGGGCATTTCCTCGTTGTCTGCGAGGGAGACTTCGACCAGGAGGCCGTGACTGAGGGCCAGCTACATGGGGCTGCGCTTGCGTTCGCGTGGGCTGCACAGACCTTCGGCGTCGCGACCGACACACTTGCTGGTCATCATGATTACGCCTCCACCACGTGCCCGGGAGCTAACCTGCAGGCCCATATCGACTCGGGGAACCTGCAGCGCCGGGTAGAGGACCTCATTGTGGCCGGCGCCGTGGATCTGCGGCCCTTGTGCGGGCCCGAGGCCGCCGCCGTGGTGGCGGCCATCGAAGCTGGTTGAAAACGCCCGCGTCACCAGGGGATGAAAACGTGGCTTGGGGGCGTGGCGTTGGTGTTGACGCACCAGAGAATGGCCGTGGCCTTTTGCCACGATGTCAATACCGCGACGAGCATCGCCGAGTCGCGGGGAAGCACGCGGAATGAAACCCAGAACGATCAGATGATCAAGGCTTTGCAAAGTGCCTATGGCGCGGCTCCCGATGATGTGCCCGACGATATCAAGGCCGTAATCAACTCGCTGACCGCGGATCTGCAAGCACCGACAGAAAGCCTTCCCCCCAGTTTCAACACCAACGGTGACAAGCTTGCACAGTTTGCCGCCGACTATTGCTGACCTATCTGCACAATGACAGCGACATCTAGCTAGTTGTCTGGAGCTGTATCCGAGGCGGGCGAGGCTGGCTGCAGGCCGGGCTTCGGTGGCAGCACGGTAGGCTCGGCTTCTCAGCACCGTTCGACGAACTCATCTGTGAGAATGTTTTGCCGCCAGAACGGCACGCCCGTTTACCAGCGACCGGGGTTGGCGATTGGGTTGTGTCCGGGGTTGACGAACGGGTTGTGCCCTGGGTTGACTAACGGGTCGTGTCCAGGGTTGGCCAATGGGTTATGCCCTGGGTTGACGAATGGGTCGTGTCCAGGGTTGGCGAACGGGTCTGCGAGCGCTATACCTGAACCGAATCCAAAGAAAGCTACGCCGACCCCGGCGATCATCGCTGCTGTCGCAATCACC
>JAHZKD010000504.1 GCA_022600605.1 Actinomycetes bacterium | reverse complement strand
TACGACCAGCCGTCCGTTTCGACCGTGCTCGAACCGGGCATGACGTTCACCATAGAACCGATGATCAACCTCGGGTCCCTGGACTACGAGCTGTGGGACGACGACTGGACAGTGGTCACAAAAGACAAGAAGTGGACCGCTCAGTTCGAGCACACTCTTGTGGTCACTGACACCGGCTCAGAGATCCTCACCCGGCTGTAGGGCCTGAGTAGCTCTACGGCATGGGTAGCCTGATAAAGATGACCAGACGGCAGGCGACTGCGGCTGCTGCGGCTGCTGCGGCGATGCTCGTCACGGCCATGCTCGCGGGGTGTTCGCACGTGGTCACGGGCACCGCGCACTGGCCCGGCGCCAAGCTCGAACGCGCGGTGCTCACCGAGGCGGATTTTGCCCCCGGGGTGCGTTACCAGCGGGTCATCAGGGACCGCGGTCAGCCAGACAGCGCCGGTGCGCCGCCGCCGATGCTCTCGTTGCCGACCGGTTGCACCGACGGGTTAACTCGCGATATCGCTTCGGATGCCGAGCGCGGGCCGGGTAGTGCGGCCGAGTACGTGGTGGCTTATGACGGCGCGAGGATGGCCATCACCGTGTTGACCTGGCCGCTGAACCTAGAGCGGTTGGCCGCCACCGCCGAGCGCTGCTCACAGTACGAGACCTTCTTCGAACCGTCGGATCCCGGCATTCCGGTCACCACCACCCGGCTGCAGGCCCCCCGCGAGGATGCGCTGGTCTACCGGCAGACGATGTATCTCGGTGGCGAGGAAAGCAGCGTGTACTTCTCTTTCGAGAACGTCGGATCGATGGCGGTATTCGCCATCGCATTTCCCACGACGGACCCCTCTATACCCGTCAAAAGCGTTCTGCCACAGATATTTTTAGAGATCACCGGACAGCAGGCCGCACGGGCGGAAATGGCCTGAGTAGCTGCGTCCAGATCGCGAAACCTGCCCCACGGGGCTGCTGGATGTAGCGTGAACCAATGCCCATCCCAACGATCGCCGTCGACGGTTTCGACGTAGCCGTCGAGGTGGCCGGTCCGGACAAGGGGGCGGTCGTGGTGTTGCTCCCCGCGGCGCAGCAGGCGCCCGCCGCATACGCGGGCTTGTGTGAGCGTCTGCACACAGCGTCGCTGAAGACTGTCATCGTCGGTCCGGATCCGCGGGTGGCAGCCAACACGGTCGTGGGGGTTCTCGATGAGCTCGATATCGGTTGGGCGCTGCTGGTCGGTGACCGGTTCGGTGCGGAATTGGCGTGGGAGTTGGCCGCGACCCGGCTTGACCGGTTCACCGGGCTGGTGGTGATCGATCGCGGGCATCCGCGGGTGGCCGATCTGGCAGGCGTGATCCGCAACGAGAACTGCCCGCCGGTCGAGCTGAGCACCACGGCGCTGGTCAGTACAAATGCTGCGGAGACGGTCGCCAAGGCCACCCAGCAATTTGTCTACGGGGACTACCGGATCGTCGAGCTGCTGGGCAGACGTCACGACGTCGACTCGACAGCGCAACTGGCAGCCGAGATCGTGATGCGTAGCAGTAGCTGGTAGGGGTGCTGTCCTGCCTTCACAGGCGGCAATTTGTGACAGCCTGGGAGTAAGTCGCGCGACGAGGGGAGAGCACCGATGGGAACACCGGGCATGCTGTCGCAGTCCGCGCTGGAGGGACAGGTCGCCTCCGGCGCCGTCGATACCGTGATCGTCGCGTTTTGCGACATGCAAGGCCGGCTGACCGGCAAGCGGATCTCGGCGCGACTGTTCGTCGAGGATGTCGCTGAGCACGGTGCGGAGTGCTGCAATTATCTGCTGGCCGTTGACGTCGATATGAATACCGTCGACGGGTATGCCATCTCCAGCTGGGAGACCGGCTACGGCGACATGGTGATGACGCCGGACTTCACCACGCTTCGTCTACTGCCCTGGCTGCCCGGTACCGCGATGGTGATGGCGGACCTGTCCTGGACCGACGGCCGGCCAGTCAATCAGGCGCCGCGCAGCATCCTGAACCGTCAGCTCGATCGGCTTGCGGCCCGCGGATTGGTCCCCTACGTCGGCACCGAGCTGGAGTTCATGGTGTTCGACGACAGCTTCCGAGCGGCCTGGCAGGCCGGCTACCGCGGCCTGACGCCGGCAACCGATTACAACGTGGACTACGCCATGCATGCCTCGACCCGCATGGAGCCATTGCTGCGTGATATCCGCCTCGGTATGGATGGCGCGGGGATGTATTGCGAAGGTGTCAAGGGGGAGTGCAATCTCGGTCAGCAGGAGATCGCATTCCGCTATGACCATGCCCGCGCCACCTGCGATAACCACACGATCTACAAGAACGGCGCCAAGGAGATCGCAGATCAGCACGCCAAGAGCCTGACATTCATGGCGAAGTTCGACGAACGTGAAGGCAACAGCTGCCACATCCACATCTCGTTGCGCGGGGACGACGGGTCGGCGGTTTTCGCCGATGCCGGCGACGAGTTGGGCATGTCGGCGATGTTCCGTCACTTCGTCGCCGGCCAGCTGGCCACGCTGCGGGAGTTGACGCTGTTCTACGCACCGAACATCAACTCGTACAAGCGTTATGTACATGGCAGCTTCGCACCGACTGCCGTCGCCTGGGGGGTAGACAACCGGACCTGCGCGATGCGGGTCGTCGGCCGTGGCCACGGTATGCGGGTGGAATGCCGCGCTCCCGGTGGCGATGTCAACCAGTATTTGGCGGTGTCGGCGCTGATCGCCGGCGGACTTCACGGCATCGAGCACAAACTCGAGCTTCCCCCGGCCTCGCAGGGCAATGCATACACCGGCGGTGCCGAGAGGCTGCCGACGACGCTGGCCGAAGCCGTCGAGTTGTTCGACAATTCGCAGATCGCGCGGGAGGCGTTCGGCGACGACGTCGTTGATCACTATCTGAACAACGCGCGCGTGGAACTCACGGCGTTCAACGGCGCGGTGACCGATTGGGAGCGGCTGCGTGGCTTCGAGCGGCTCTGACGCTGGCGCCGTCAGGGCGCTGATCGGGCTGACCACCTATCTGCAGCCGGCCCAGACCGGAGTATGGGATGTGCGCGCCAGCTTTCTGCCCGCCATGTACTTCGAAGGGGTCGGACGAGCCGGCGGTATCTCGGTGCTGCTGCCGCCGCAGCCGGTAGACGCAGCCATCGCCGGGCGTGTGCTCGACGGCATCGACGGTCTGATCGTCACCGGAGGCCGTGACGTCGACCCTGCCGGATACGGGGTCACTCGCCATCCGGAAACCGACGAACCCGTCGCCGACAACCGCATTCGGGATGCCTTCGAATTTGCACTTGTGCAGGAGGGGTTGCGCCGGGGAATGCCGGTGCTGGGTATCTGTCGCGGCGCCCAGGTGCTCAATGTGGCGCTCGGTGGCACGCTGCACCAGCACCTGCCCGACGTCCTGGGACATGCTCGTCACCGGCAGGGCGATGCAGTGTTCACCACATCGACGGTCACGACCGTGCCCGGCACCCGGGTTCAGGCTCTCGTCGGACCGACCACCGAGGTCCAGTGCTATCACCACCAGGCCATCGATTGCCTTGGTGAAGGTCTGATTGTCAGCGCATCCGACGCCGATGGCGTGGTCGAAGCCGTGGAGATCGACCCGTCCCGGTATCCACACAGCTGGGTGGTGGCAGTGCAGTGGCATCCAGAGGAGTGTCTTGACGATCTTCGGCTATTCGCAGGCTTGGTGGGTGCGGCGAATCGGTATCTGACCGGAAAGACCCAGACTGCCCGGAAAGTGAGCAAGTGACTGCGAGCGAAGTGATTAACCCCGCGACCGAGAAGCGGTTGCGCACGATCGAGCAGACCGATGTAGCCGCAGTCGACGACGCGGTCGGACGCGCCAAGTCAGCCCAACGCCTTTGGGCCCGGCTGGATCCCGCTGACCGGGCTGCTGGGCTGCGGGCATTCGCGACGGTCGTCGATGCCCACGTCGAAGAACTGGCCGAACTCGAAGTCGCGAACTCCGGGCATCCGATCGGGAACGCGCGGTGGGAGGCCGGACATGTGCGCGACGTTCTCCAGTATTACTCCGCCACCCCCGAACGGCTCTCCGGTAAGCAGATTCCGGTTGCGGGCGGATGGGACGTCACATTCAACGAACCACTGGGCGTGATCGGCGTCATCGCCCCGTGGAACTTCCCGATGCCCATCGCCTCTTGGGGGTTCGCCCCCGCGCTCGCCGCGGGTAACGCGGTGTTGGTCAAGCCCGCGGAATGGACTCCGCTGACCACGATCCGGCTCGGTGAGCTCGCGATAGAGGCGGGGCTGCCCGCCGACCTGTTCTGTGTGCTGCCCGGCAAAGGTTCGGTGGTCGGCCAGCGGTTCGTCAGCCATCCCGGCGTCAACAAGATCGTGTTCACCGGTTCCACCGAGGTGGGCAAGCTTGTGATGTCGGGTGCCGCGGAGGGGGTGAAACGCGTCACCCTGGAATTGGGCGGCAAGAGCGCCAACATCATTTTTGATGACTGCGACCTGGAGCGGGCCGCGGCTACGGCGCCCTACGGGGTTTTCGACAACGCCGGGCAGGACTGTTGCGCCCGAAGCCGGATCCTGGTGCAGCGCAACGTCTACGACAGGTTCATGGAACTTCTTGAACCCGCGGTGAAAGACGTCGTGGTGGGCGATCCCCGCGCGGGTGGAACCGAAATGGGTCCGCTGGTCTCCAGTGCACACCGAGACACAGTGTCGTCGTTCGTGCCTGACGGCGCGCCGGTTGCTTTTCGCGGGAATGCCCCCGTCGGCCCGGGGTTCTGGTTCCCTCCGACCGTGCTGACACCGCAGCGCACCGACCGTACCGTGACCGAGGAGATCTTCGGACCGGTCGTGGCCGTGCTGCCGTTCGAGGACGAAGCCGATGCCATCGCGCTGGCCAACGACACGGTCTACGGGCTGTCCGGATCGATCTGGACCGATAACCTGTCGCGGGCGCTGCGGGTGTCGCGCGCTGTGGAAGCTGGCAATCTGTCGGTTAATTCGCACTCCTCGGTCCGCTACAGCACACCCTTTGGCGGCTTCAAGCAGTCCGGGCTGGGGCGCGAACTCGGAGCGGACGCGGCACTGTCGTTCACCGACACGAAGAATGTATTCATTGCCGTCCAAGCGGAACAGGAGACACCCTGATGGATCTGACCCAACGCCTCGTCGGCAAGGTCGCGGTGATTACCGGGGGCGCCAGCGGGATCGGTTTGGCGACCGCCAAGCGGATGCAGGCCGAAGGGGCCATCGTCGTCATCGGGGACGTCGACTCGACCACCGGCAAGTCCGTCGCCGCCGACCTGAACGTGACTTTCGTGCAGGTCGACGTCTCGGATCAGGTCGCGGTGGATCGGTTGTTCGACACCGCCGTCGAGGTGCATGGCGGGGTCGACATCGCGTTCAACAACGCCGGTATCAGTCCGCCCGAGGACGATCTCGTCGAGAATACCGGAATCGACGCCTGGGAGCGGGTGCAAGATGTCAACCTCAAATCGGTTTTCCTGTGCTGCAAAGCGGCACTGCGCCATATGGTTCCGCAACAGAAGGGTTCGATCATCAACACCGCCTCGTTCGTCGCGGTAGTGGGATCGGCGACATCGCAGATCTCTTACACCGCGTCGAAGGGTGGCGTGCTTGCGATGTCACGTGAGCTCGGTGTGCAGTTCGCCCGACAGGGCATTCGGGTCAATGCCTTGTGCCCGGGGCCGGTGAACACACCATTGCTCAAGGAGCTGTTCGCCAAGGACCCCGAACGGGCTGCCCGCAGGCTGGTGCACGTGCCGCTGGGCCGCTTCGCCGAACCGGAGGAGCTCGCGGCCGCAGTGGCTTTCCTGGCCAGCGATGATGCGTCGTTCATCACCGCGTCGTCGTTCCTCGTCGACGGTGGGGTCTGTTCGGCGTACGTCACGCCGCTGTAGAGAGACTCTCAGGCGTGCAGGCACACGACAGGGCGCGCACAGGACTACATTTGGCAGTGTGGAGGATCAGTCGGTGATCGAGCTTGCGTCGTCGGCGCTGTCGGACGTGGACACCGCTGGCTGGGCTCAGCGCTTCGACCTGGTGTCGGACCCCCACCGTCTGGAAATCCTGCTGAGCTTGCATCGGGCGCCAGGGATCTGCGTCAGTGACCTCGCCGCCGCACTCGGCCGGTCGGAAAATGCTGTTTCGCAGGCACTTCGACTGCTACGTACGCAGGGTTGGGTGACCAGCACCCGCACCGGCCGCTCGGTCAGCTACCGGTTGGATGACGAGATCGTGCACGATTTGCTGCACTGGATCGGCGCCCGCCACGCCGAATCGCGCGGGGACTGACTGCTAAAAGCTGTCCATCTGATCAGCTGGACACATGAATGGATGACCGAATAGGCTCCCGTGGGTGAGCGCCCAGCATGTCGCCATGCACATGAGCGACGGCATCGTTGACGCGCCGACATCGGTGATGTTCGCGGCGATCGCGCTGATCGTGCTGGGAGTGTGCGGGTTCAAAGCCCGTTCCGAGCTCGACGAACGGACAGTGCCACTGGCGGGCCTGGTGGCGGCGTTCATCTTCGCCGTGCAGATGGTCAACTTTCCGATCTTGCCCGGCGTGAGCGGGCACCTGCTGGGCGGTGCGCTAGCCGCCATACTCGTAGGGCCCTATACCGGCGCGCTGTGCATCGCGATCGTCTTGGTGGTGCAATCCTTGCTCTTCGCCGACGGCGGAGTCACCGCGCTCGGCACGAATATCGTCAACATGGCGATCATCGGTGTCGGCGCTGGTTATGGGATCGCTTTGGCCCTGTATTCGGCGGTACGGCGCTCGGTGGCGCGTCGCCGGGCTGAGGGTCTGCCCGTGCGAGTCATCGGATTGATCGCATTCCTTGCCGGGCTCATCGGAACAGTGTTCGCTGCAATGGGATTCGTGGTTGAGTACGCGATCGGGGGAGCGGCCCCATCGTCCCTGGGGGCCGTCCTGGGCTATATGTTGCTCACGCACGTGCTCATCGGTGTAGGTGAGGGCGTCATCACCGCGGTCACGGTCATGGCGGTGGTGCGCGCCCGACCCGACCTGGTGTACCTGTTGCGACGCCAGCGCGCAGAGGTTGCCCTGTGACGCGACGCCAGCGCGCAGAGGTTGCCCTGTGACGCGACGCTGGTCCTTCTGGGCACTCTTTGCCGCGGCCACCCTGCTGATCGCCGGGGTGGTCTCCTATTTCGCGAGCCTCAGCCCCGATGGCTTGGACTCGACGACGCTGCGCGGCTGTCAGGTGGTGCAGACCGCTGCCGGCGAACAGTTGACGGGGGACTGCATCGCGCAGCAGACCGGCGAACACCACCTCGCCGATTCGCCCTTGGCCGGCTATGCGCTGGGCGCGCGCGAAGGTACCGGCGGGCTGGCGGGTGTCATCGGCGTTCTTGTCACGGTCGGGGTTGCCGGCGGCGGGTTCTGGGTGATCGCCCGCACCCGGCCCGGGCGCAGTGAGGACCCAGCCGTCCAACCGAGTGGGCGTTAGGCGTGGGTGCTGGAGCCCACCCGCTCTACCGGCATGGCGACTCCGCAGTGCACCGGGCGCCGGCCGAGGTCAAGATCGTATGCCTGCTGGTCTTCGTGCTGGCCGTGGTCGCTACCCCGAGGGAGATGTTCTGGCCGTTTGCCGGCTACGCGCTGATCGTGGTGGCGGTGTGGCGGCTGGCGGGCATTCCGCTGCGGTGGGTTCTGCCGCGAATGCTGATCGAGGCGCCCTTCCTGGTTCTGGCGCTGCTGTTGCCTTTCGCCGAGGGCGGTGAACGTGTGGAGGTCGGCGGACTGCAGCTGTCGGTGACGGGTTTGTACGCGGCGTGGGGAATCGTGATCAAGGGCACTCTGGGCGTGGCCGCGGCGCTCACGCTGGCCGCCAGCACGTCGGCGGCCGAGCTACCCGCTGCGTTGAGCCGGCTGGGCGTCCCCGCAGTGGTGACATCGGTTCTCGTGCTGATGATCCGGTACATCGACCTACTCGCGGCCGAGGTGGGCAGGATGCGGATGGCACGCATCTCGCGGGGAGATTCGCCGCGCATGCTGCACCAGGCGCGTGCCATCGCCGTCGGAATCGGTGCGTTGTTCCTACGGTCCTACGAGCGCGGAGAGCGGGTGTATCACTCGATGCTGTCGAGGGGTTTCGATGGGGGCGTGCCGGATCTGGCAGTGATCGGTGCGCCACCGCGCGCGGTGGCGATCCAGTGGGTGTTGACGATGATTCCGGCGGTCGTCGCGGTGGGAGTATCGGTGCTGGCATGGGTGATCCCGTGAGCGTCCCCGCCGTCCCCGCCGTCCTGATCGACGGGTTGCGCCACGTCTATCCCGACGGTCACGTCGCCCTCGATGGCCTTCATCTCGCCGTGGCACCTGGGGAGCGTGTTGCCGTGCTCGGGCCCAACGGCGCCGGAAAAACCACGTTGATGCTGCACCTCAACGGTGTACTCACCGCGACCTCGGGTTCGGTTTGCATCGGTGGAACTGCGGTGAATCGCAAGAACCTGCACGGCATACGTCAGCGCGTCGGCTTGGTGTTCCAGGATCCTGACGATCAGCTGTTCATGCCGACCGTCGCGCAGGATGTCGCGTTCGGGCCCGCGACTTTCGGGCTCCGTGGTGAGCAACTCGCCGATCGGGTCGCGCGGGCCCTGGCCGCGGTGTCACTGACCGAGCAGGCCCAGCGCAACCCCACGCACCTGTCGGCGGGTCAGCGACGCCGTGCCGCGCTGGCGACGGTGCTGGCCTGCGATCCGCAAATCCTGGTCCTCGACGAGCCGTCGGCCAACCTCGACCCAGTGGCCAGACGTGAACTGGCCGAGACACTTTTGGGGCTGGACGCGACGATGCTCATCGTCACCCATGACCTCCCGTATGCGGCTCAGCTGTGTGATCGCGCGGTCGTGGTGGATGGCGGGGTCGTGGTCGCAGACGGTGCGGTCAACGAGATCCTCGCCGATGGCGCCTTGCTGGCGGCGCACCGTCTCGAACTTCCGTGGGGCTTTGCGGTTCACGGCTTATCTACTTAGTTCCGAATGACCGTCAGTCCCGGCTCAACGCCTTGGCTTATCTGATCTTCGAGGTCTTGTTGCAGACGGACGCGGCCCTCGGGGCTGATGGTTGTTCGCCAGTTGCGGCCCTGCTCTAGCAATGTTCAGTCAGAGCCCACCGCTGGAAGTCGAGCGTTCAATGCGAACCCAAGGGAGGTTGTGAGAACCGAACATGTTCCTCGGGCTGACTGTCCGGTCAGGCGTTTGCCTTTGTCTTAGCGGTGATCTGGAGGTATGAC
>JAHZKD010000503.1 GCA_022600605.1 Actinomycetes bacterium | reverse complement strand
TTGGCCTACAGCCCGGACGGTACGACCTTGCCGTTGACCGTCACCTCGACCTCGCCGGTCGTCACGTTGTACGTGACCTTGCCGTGCTCGAACGTCGCCACGAGCAGATCACCGTCGGCGTTCTCGTCGCTGGTGACCGCGCCCAGCGGACCTGCCGAGCCGTTCTCGCCGAGGATCTCGGGCACGCCGTCCGGGTCGCGTGGAATGTTCCAGGCCTCCCGGATCTTGCCCCAGGTGATGTATGCAGGCGTGCCCGCCTCGTCGTTCTTGGCGGTGATAACGCCGCCCTGGAACTGCTGGAACACCACACCGCTGCCGTCCCGCGTGCCCGCGTTGTAGTCACCCGTGAGCGGCTTGCCGAGAGCCTCCTTCTGATTCCCGGTTGCCGACAAGTACTTGGCAGCGATCGGGCCGGTCAGCGTCACCTCGACGTCTCTCTCCCCGATGAGCCTCACTTCAGTGGGTTGCTGCGCCGGTGATTCAGACGTGGTGGTGGCGATCAAACCGACCTGGGGCGGCGTCGAGGCGTCGACGTTGTTGCCATCGCTGCAGCCCACAGTGATGAACGTGACGGCGGCCAGGCCGATGACTGCCGTGTGGCGGTATGCGAACGTTCTCATGACTTTCCTCTCGCGTCTTCCTGCGCTGTGGGTCAAACGTGCGGCTGAATCCCCCACTCGGCCACCACGGGCCCGGCGGGCGAGATTCATCGTCTCACCTGCCATCCTGGGCCAGACCGGCGCGGATGGCCGCAATGGCCGCAATGCCTAGGAATCAACTTGCGCGGATCACGCAACACCGCCTTGCAGGAGCTTGTATCCAGGGTGCCCGCTCCCCTGGTTGCCGAAATGCTTGGGTGCAGCTGTCAGGCCTCGGACAGAAGCCGGTGGAGGGCGGCCTCCATGTGGCTGGCGGCGAACCACAGCCCCGAGGGGGCCTGCGGTTGGGCCAATCAACACTATGCGCAGCCTCTACCTGCGACGATGCGGGTCCCTTTGCGGCTCCTGGGAAAGCAGTAAATGTGATGTAGATCCGACCTGCGATCCGGGATTCGGGGGTTTTGCGCACATAGAATCGGAGAGTTATGAAGTCTAGACCTCTTGCGGCCCTCGCAGCGCCCGCTGCTGCGCTCATCGCCGCCATGTCGCTTGCAGCACCGGCCCATGCAGAGCCGGGTAGCCTTGACTATCTGTCGGCGCAAGCCGACTCCGGCCTGGTGAGAATCGATCCTGGGACGGTGGCTGCTATCGCTCAAACCGTCTGCCCGCTAATGGCCGAGCGGGGGCAGACCACTGCCGACGCCGCCGCGAAAGTGGCTGACGCCACTGGGATGTCGCTGGGCCCCGCCACTATGTTCACCGGTCTTGCCATCTCGATGTACTGCCCCCGCGTCGTGTCCTCGCTGGGCGATGGAAAGTTGCCGGTCGAGATCCCAATCGTGAGTTCGATCCTGGGCGGGTAGGCCGTTGCGTCCCAGCTGGGTACGTGGCTCTCGGGCGCATTAACAAACGGGCCCTGCCTCGAAAACCTTACCGAGACACACACGTTGATCGGCTTGCAGCCATCTCGGTGCGCAGTGCGCCTCTCCCCTGCCGCGGCGGCCGTCCTTAGCTGTACTTCGGGTCGATCTCCCCCACCGCTAGTCGGTGCGCTTCTCGGCTACAGATAACCAAGCCGCTCACCGTCTGAGGTCCAGCGGGTTTCGCCGGGCAAGATCCACATCTCGAGAAAACGAGCAGGCAGCACGGGTGTGCTATCTGGTGCTATGGTGTAGCACCATGGGCGTTGAACGTGAGGTTAGCCAGCGTGACCTACGAACGCGGTCGAAGGAAGTCATGGACGCCGTCGAGCGGGGTGACTCTTTCGCCGTGACCCGTGGCGGACGTCAGATCGGAAAGCTGGTCCCGCTACGCCGTCGGCGGCGTTTCGTGTCGCGCACCGATTTCGCACGGGGGTCTCAACTGGCACCGCTAATCGATGTTGCCGCCTTCCGAGCCGACCAAGATGCCGCGTACGCCCAAGACCTGACAGATCCCTATGTCCCCTGATCTGACACGTGGCCTACTCGACACGAACATCGTGATCCTGCGTCACGCTATCGACCCCGACGAACTCCCCGACGAAATGGCCATTAGCGCCATCACACTGGCCGAACTGTCCGCAGGCGTGCACCTTGTCGGCGGCGACGTCACGCAGGCTATCGAGGAGCGCGCACGCCGCGCGGATGTGCTGCAGCGGGCAGAGAACGAGTTTGACCCGATTCCGTTCGATACGGAGTCCGCTCGGATGTTCGGGCGCATCAGCGCCGCGGTCCAAGCCCGCGGTAGGACTTCCCGGCGGCGCATAGCTGACCTCATGATCGCGTCGATCGCCGCGGTCGTAGAGTTGCCGTTGTACACCACCAACTCGGCGGATTTTGACGGCCTAGAAGGCATCCTCCCGGTAGTTGCGGTACGGCGACCAGCTGTATGACACTCCCCACCGCCTCGGCGAAACCGCGAGCCACATCAGGTGAATCATTGGCCTGCCTCTGCGGCTGAGCTACTGCAGTCCTCCCTTTTCCTGTGCCGCCCAGCGCTTTCCACTTTCTGCGCGACGAAATTCGTGGACCACCTGTCGCGCCCGAGTCGCCGGTGCAGGCCCTGGTCCAGTGCGCGAAGAAGCTCCAGTGCGGACGCGATGTCGTACTCCTGGCCAGACGCGTCGAGCGCATTTCCGAGCTGCCGCGCCCAGCTTGCCCGCACCCGGGTGAGGTTCTCGGCGGCTTTCGGGGTGCCCCGCAGTAGCGCCTGCCGCTGGTCGGCCGGGTCTGCGGTCCGTTCGACCATTCCCTTGGCCTCAAGTTCGCGCAGCGCCCGGCTCAGGTTGCTGCGCTGCAGCCCGGTGGCCACCGCGACAGTGCTGGGGCTGACGCCGGCGTGGTGATCGATGTAGTGCATCACGGTCACTTCGGTCAGTGAGAGCTCGACCAGCGACGGGTCACCGGCGGCTGCTGTGCGCACCGCGCGACCGACGGTGAGCACGAGGTCTGCGAGTTCGGCCAGCCGCTCGTCGTATTGCTGATCGTGCTCCTGCGGTGCGGGTTGCATGAACCCACCATACATGATAGTTATTGAATGATAGTTATCAAAGAATAATTGTCTCTGTTCGGAGCGTTCCATGACCACAGCTATCGATCCGGCAGCCATCGATCCGGCGGCCATCGATCCGGCGCCGTGCCGTGAGGCCGCACCCCGCATACCGCTCGGACTGCTGGCCACCCTCGCCCTGCTGTCCGCCGTGGCCCCGTTCTCCACCGATCTATACCTGCCTGGTTTCCCCGATATGGTGGCCGACCTGCGCACCTCCCCGACCAACGTGCAGCTCACGCTGACCGCATGCCTGCTGGGGCTGGCTATCGGCCCGCTGGTTTTCGGCCCGCTGTCGGATCGCATCGGCCGGGTTCGGCCCCTGCTGGCCGGCGCCGCGATCTGCGTGCTGGCCAGCCTGGCCGCCGCGCTGGCCCCGACCATCGAGGTTCTGATCGCGGCCCGTTTCGTGCAGGGATTCACCGGGGCGGCCGGCATGGTGATCGGCCGGGCGATCGTCTCCGACCTGGTTACCGGCCGCGCCGCCGCCCGCGTGTTCAGCCTGTTGATGCTCGTCGGTGGGCTCGCCCCCGTCGCTGCGCCACTGGCCGGGGGCTTCATCGTCGGCCCCCTGGGCTGGCGGGGGGCGCTGGCCGTCGTCCTGGCGCTATCGGTCGCCATGTTGGTGGCGGTACTGGTCGTGGTGCGCGAATCGCACACCGCAGCGCGTCGCGCACAATTGCACGAACAGAAGGCCGTCGGCGGGTCACCGCTGCGCGACCTGACCCACCGTGCCTTCGTCGGACAGCTCATCGCGTTCAGCTTCTCGTTCGCGATGATGATGGCCTACATCTCGGCGTCGCCCTTCATCTACCAGAACATGATGGGCCTCTCGTCGGCCGAGTACGGCGCGGCGTTCGGCATCAACGCTCTTGGGCTGCTGCTGAGCAGCGGGCTTAGCGCGCGGCTCACAGCACGCTACGAACCGCACCGGATTGCCGGGGTCGGGCTCGCCATCATCCTCGGTGCCAGCGCCACCGTGCTGATGCTGGCGGTCGCCGGAGTGCCCGCGGGCTGGCTCGCGGTGTCGTTGCTGGCCGCAGCTTGCGGCATGGGCCTGGTCTACGGCAACACCACGGCGCTGGCACAGGCCGCAGCTCCGCGCGCGTCAGGCACGGCCTCGGCCGCCCTGGGGGCCGCGCAGTTTCTACTCGCGGCGGCCGCCTCCCCGCTCGTCGGGCTAGACGGTGCACATACCGCCACGCCGCTGGGAATCGTGATGGTGTGCGCAGCATGCATCGCCTGCGCCGGCTTTGTCGCCGCCGGGCGACCCCGCCGGTTCGCTGCAACCTGCCGGCGGATGGCCTGAATCCCCTGCCCAGCTTGATATTTCGGTCGCGATCATTGCAGACCCAACTCCGCCGGGTGCTGCGCCCGCGACACGTGCCTTCGCTGCTCGTCGATGATGTGGCCAAGTTCCTGTAGTAGCACCGGTTTGTTGTTGACAACTTGCTCCACGTGTTCGCGGGCGAGCTCAAGTGCGGTGACCTCTTCGAGCGCGTGCGCGCCGGCGAAGCTGGGTTGGCGTATGAGGGCAGTCAACCCGAGAAACGACCCGTCGTAGAGCGTGTCGACCGCGACCTCGGAACCATCGCGGTCAGTCGCGGTCAACCGGACACTGCCGGCGGTCAGGAATGCTATCCCCGTGGGCACCTGACCTATGTGCTGAATGGTTTCGCCGGCGCCATAGCGAACCATCCTCGCGTGTGGGAGGAGTGATTCGCGATCGGCTTCGGTCAGCCGCAACGCTGGCGCTACCACATCGCGCATCGCAGCCTCGACCCGAGCCGAGGTCGAGAAGTCGTCGGAGGCGCCGTCGAGGTGCAGACCTTCCCGCCGCGCCGCATACCAGATCCACCGTAAGAAGTCGGATTTCGCGGAGAACACGTCAGGGGCTGACTTCACGCCGACCGACGTGCTGTATTGGGTGGCGCTGCCGGCCCACTGCGTGGCCGGGCCCACCGCCAACGTTGAGGGCTCAACGCCGTCCGCGAGCTGCGGCAGCGCACTGGCGACCCGTGAAAGTAGAGTGCACACCTGGTCGGGCGGATCGGTTGACAAAAAAGTGGTCACGATAAGCAGGGTGTGCGGTCCGTCCGGTCGGCTCAGGTTTGTGAACGAGGTGCCGGCCAGTATCGAGTTTGGGATGATTTCGAGCCCACCAACCTTTGCAAGGTGCACGGCTCGCCAGTTCACTTCGATAACCTGCCCGCGCGTCTGCGCGACCATCAGCCAGTCACCGATCTCGAAAGGACGCTCGAACAGCAACAACATCCCAGACACGACCTGTCCGACAGCGTTCTGCAGCATCAGACCGACGACCACGCCCCCGACTCCCAGGGCAGTCAACAGGCCCGTGACCTTGACACCCCAGACATTGGACAGGATGAGCGCCAGGCCCACCGCGATCAGCAACAGGCGGGTGATGTCGACGAAAATGGACGGGAGCCGTTTTCGCCACGAGCCCTCCGGGGCTCCCTGAAATAGTACGGAATTGAGCCCGGACAGCGCCAAAACCACCACCACGAAGCCGGCAACCG
Organism: Actinomycetes bacterium; assembly: GCA_022600605.1. Taxonomy (GTDB): domain Bacteria; phylum Actinomycetota; class Actinomycetes; order Mycobacteriales; family Mycobacteriaceae; genus Mycobacterium. Next base: position 3,200 of record JAHZKD010000503.1, on the reverse strand, counting down.
TAGTGATCATCCGCACCCAGGTGTTCCCAACCGGTATCTGGGTCGCCCCGACGAGCAAAGCCAACAGCGCCGCGAGGGGCAACAGATAGTTGCGCAGCAGGTTGACCGGCCCGGCGAGGTTGCTCTTTCTGCGGACCAGCACACGGTGTAACTCGGTGAGCATGATGAGCCCGGCCGGCAGTCCTATCGCAACACCCAACGCCCAGTAGAACCACGAACTTCCGAGCAGGTTCACGGCGTCTCCGACAATCGCCAGATCGGCTGGTCGGAACCCCCGACACTGATCGTGCCGGCCGGGGTGAACTGCCGCGTGTCCTGCATCACCTCGAAGACTTCCTCAGCGACGTAGATGCCTCGTTGTGGCGTACCTCTGTGCACCTGGTAGGCCAGGCTCACCGCGGACCCCCACAGGTCGTAGGTGACCCTCGACGCCCCCACCAGGCCACTCACGGCCTTGCCGGTGGTGATTCCGGCGCGAAGGCCGATGTTGTCAGCGGCCCCGGTGTTGAAGCGGTCGACGATGTGCTGCATCTCTAGGGCAAAGTCAACGGTTCGGCGCACATTGTCCAGCCGGGAAGTGACGACCCCGCAGGCGGCGAGGTAGCCGTTGTGCAGCGTGCGGACCCGCTCGATGCCCAGGGCTTCGGCGGCCGAGTCGAACTGCCGGAACAACGCATCTAACTTTCCCACCAGCTCATCACCCGATAGATCGGTTGACATCTCTTCGAGCCCGACGAGGTCGGCGTAGATGACCGAAATGTCCTGATGTTCTGCTGCGATGGTCTGGTCTCCCTGGCGGTAGCGCTCTACCAGCGACTCGGGCATCAACGACAGCAGCAGGCGGTCGTTTTCTTCGCGTTGCTCGTTGAGCAGCCTCTCCTTGGTCTGCAGACTTCGGCTCATCTCGTTGAAAGCGGCAGCGACATCGCCGATTTCGCCCTTGGCCGTCACCGGGATGTTGACGTCGTAGTCGCCGGAGCTGATCTTGTTCGCAGCGGCCTCCAGCCGCCGGATCGGTCGCACGAATGCCCTGGCGGCGATCGCCCCGGCCAGACAGATGACGAAACTGATCACCGCTGCCGTCAGCACGACCCATCGTGTGAACGATGCTCCCCGCGCGAAGGCCTCGGTGCTGTCCCTCGTCGCCAGTATCGACCAGTTCAACTCGGAATCCGGCACTTTCAGCGGAGCATAGGCCTGCAGCTCTTCCTGGCCCAGATAGCCCCTGGCGGTGAGGACTCCGGTTTCCCCTCGTTGGGCCGCGCTAAGGCCTAAATCGCCTACCGGCTGCACGAATGTAGTGCCGCCCAACCTGATCGCTTCGTCAGCAACTTCCGGCGGGGTGCCGGCCGCCACCACTTCGCGGCGATACGCTTCTGGATCCTCGAGGAAAAGCCGTGAATCGGAGCGCATCAAGGCGTCCGTGCCGGCCAGATAGGTCTCGGTGGTTGCACCCAGCCCGGCTTCTTTCCACTGTCTGTCGATGGTCATGACCTCGTTGATCTTCGCGACCGGTAGCGGCACGGCCAAGACCCCTTCGGTCTTGCCTTGCGAGCGGACCGGGGACACGAGCCATGCGGTAGGCGCGCCGAGATTCGGCTGATAGGGCCCGAAGTCGGTGATCCAGACGAAGTCCACGGCGTTGGCTCCCAACGCCTTCTCGTAGGCGGCTCCTAGTTTGGAGTCGCGATAGGGCCCCTCCAGGATATTGGTGCCCAGGTCAAGGCCTTTGTTGACGCTGTAGACGACATTCCCCCGCGCGTCCAGGAGCAGCGCATCCTGATACTCGAAACGGGTGACCATGTCCTGGAAGTAGCCGTCGTAGCGAGCATCTACCGCCGGCCATGCCCGGTTGTCGTCATCGGCTTTGGTGCTGGGCGGCGCATCGGTCTTGGTATTGGGTGGCGGAGATTGCGCGGTGTAGCGGGCCTGAAGATAGCGCTGCGCATTGGAGGTGGGCACAACCGCGTCGATGTCGATTTTGACGCCAGTGGTCCGCTTGGTCGGTTCGATGAGCTCGTTGGTGTAGTAATCGACGAGCGCTTTCTCCTGCGCAGGGTCGATGGTCGCATCGGCGAGTTGATTAAAGGCGGCTGTGAACTCCTGGGTTGCCACCAACACCGTCGTACTACTGCTGTAGTTGGTCAGCGAATTCGTGAGGTTTTCGAACTCGGCCAGCATCGCCCGCTGCTGCGAGGTGCGCAACTGGGTCAACCACCTCGACGACCCGGCTTCGAATAAATCGCGGCCCGTTCCGTACGCGACAGCCGAGATGGCGACAACGGACACGATGCTGGACAGCAGCAGCATCACCATGAGTTCGGACTGGATGCTCATCCGGAAAAAACGCCGCATCGGGCGCCGGTTTTTCCGGGCCGACGCCGGCGTTTCTTCCGACTCCGAGTCCGGTGTCTGTTCCGACGTCAAGCGATCTCGATTCATTCACGGGCAACAAGAGCGGGGGTCACGTAGCAGACTAGCCTGCGGGTGCAGCGGGAATGATTCTAGCCGAGATGGACTTCGGCACCTGCGCCGTCCGGGCTGCGCAGCGCGGAGGTATGCAGGTTTGCGAGGATCGTTGAGGCTGCGCCGAATTCACCGCGTGCGGTCGGGGCGGGTCAGTAGAGCGTGCCCGGTTATCTGGTCTGTGTGCTCACGCACCATCATCGACAGCAGATCCTCGCCAGGTTCGCTGCGCGCACGTTCCACCAGGCTGGTCATGTAGTCATGGCTTTCTCGTTGCAGCGCGCGCCGCTCGTCCAGCGGGCGGACATGGCCTGAGGCCCTGTCGATAGTTCAACACCGGGCATTCGATACCGAAATCTACAGCAGCGCAACATCGTTGAACGTGGCCTCGACCGGCTCAAACAATGGCGCGGCCTCGACGCGCCCTAGTCCTGCCGGGTGGCAGTGACTGACCAGAATGGCATGTTCACCCGGTAGTTTTCTAGCAGCGGTGCGATGATGCGCAGGCGATCCTGCAGGGGTTTCATCCGCTCCGCCAGCTCGGGCTGCTGATTCATCTGAGCAGACATGCCCTCGAATGTCTCGGGGCTGAAATTGGCCTGATACGTGGTTTCTCCGAGGTAATCGAGGTGCCACCCGGCAGCCGGTAGCAGCCGCTCGAAGTTATCCGCGGGGAGCCCTTCGATCTGAATACCGTTGACGTTGTGGCGTCCGAACTCGAACATGAACAGCCG
>JAHZKD010000502.1 GCA_022600605.1 Actinomycetes bacterium | reverse complement strand
TGCATCGTGTCCGCTGCTGACCCGGACAACTTTGTCGTGTCTGGCGGCGAGGGAGTAACCGTCTCGGCTGCCCTCCAAGATGCGATGGCAGACGCGGCGGCCCGCAATATGGCCATGACTGGGACCGATGCCGTCGTTGTCGTATCGGACTGCTCCTGGATGGACTGAGCCAATGTCTGAGCGTGCGACACACAATTCTCGTGGTGATTGGGTTTTAGCCGGAAAGGTGCACGGTATATGAGAGATCTAGGCAAGTCAGCAGCACTGTTGATGGCTGGTTTGGCCGCAACGGCGGTTCTGGCGCCTCCTCCGGCCGCAGAGGCTCGACCGTTCTGCGACGAAGCGGGCGGCACGACGAGGTGCCAAACCAACGGCAGTACGTCGATTAAATCAAGGCCAGGGACGCTCGCGCCCCCCGCTGGTAGCAGGAATCAAGTTCCATGGCACCCGGGTGGTCGTCGAATTGGCGGGCGTCGAGGTGGCGGCCAATTCCCCAATTGAGGGAACTCGTTTGGTGGCCCACTCGCCATACGGTGACCACCGGGCGTCGCAGCGGGAAGGCCCGGCGCCTGTCTGCGACGACCACTGCGTAGCTGGCGTCGATGAGCATCACAAGATAAGCGTCACGATGGAAAATTCGCGGTCCGCGTATTCGCCAAACTAGCCAGGGCACCGGTGTCTTCCAGTGCACGGTAGCCGCCGATAACGTCAGTGGCCTTGTGCAGACCGAGGTTCCGCAGAGCCGCAGCGGCCAAACTTGAGGTGTAGCCCTCAGAACACAGCACCACCCATTCAACCTCGTCGTCGACCGCGCACGGCAGACGTGCGTCACTAGTCGGGTCGCAGCGCCACTCCAGCACGTTGCGCTCGATCACCAACGCGCCCGGTACGTGGCCTTCGTGCTGTCGTTGGCGTTCCGGGCGGATGTCCACGAGCAGCGCGCCGCGCTTCAGCGCCGCAGTCACCTCATGTGGCTTCAGGCGACTCAGCTGGGACCGGGCGTTGGCAAGCATCACATCGATGCGACTGACCATTGACATCCCGTCATCCCTCTGGCGCGTCGGTCAATTCGGTGCGAACACGACGCACCGTCTCGCGCTCGGTGACCTCGTAATACGACATCGCAGACAGCGGCGGCGAGTAGGCGTGGACGCTCAGAGTGCCAGTGCCCACAACGGCCGGCTGGCTGGGCGCCCAGGTGACGTCGTGCACCCAGCCCAGCGGAAACGCTGCCTGATCACCGGCATCGAGGCGCCGGCGTAGCAACCGGTCGCCCGCCCATCGGCTCTCGTGAAGGGAACCTGTGAGCACCGTGAGCGCACCGAGCGAGCCGCCGTGGTCGTGCAGCTCGGTAGCGTGTCCCGCCACCCAACTGATCAACCAAACGTCCATCTCGTCGTCACTGCGTAGCCGGCTGAACCATCGCTCGTCGGTGGGTAAACCACCGGGTGGCAGCAGATAGTCGTAGTGGCCGCGGAGCACGGCATCGGCCTCAAGATCAGTGACGTGCAAAAGGTCTGGAAGGCGAAGCCGGGTAGGTGCTTTTGGGGATGAGGCGCGTCCACGAAGAACCGAAGACAGGCTGGTCGCGCGGGAACTGAGGGCAATAGACATGATGGGGACTCCGAAGAAGACGGGTGGACAGAACCAGGGGCAGGCGCAGTTACGCCCGACAACACTCCTGGATGCCCATCAGCCTCATCACAAGCCCGATGGTACATACATTCGGCTGGTGCGTACTCTTTCGTGACCACCGTCTCAGTTGTGTGCACGAGCCCTAACGCTTCGTGCTGTGCTACGAGTCGTCTCCACTGCGGCACCATGCTGCGATTTCAGAGCGGCCGATGACTGTGGCGCGGGTTTCCCGGGATTCATCAATCAGGCGCTGTGCCAGCGTCTGGATTCCGACTTCGGTCGCGGTAGCTACCCCCTGGGCCTCAATGGCTGGGAGGAGCGTCTCGACGATGTCGGCGACGGCCCGCAACCAGATCTCCGCTGAAGCCCCCGCCCCGATGAAGGTCCGCATGCTCATGTTTGGCGCTGGCAGCCCGGCGTCGGTGAAGACGCCGTGTAGTCGGTCGGCCATGTTCCAGGAAGTGTGCACCCTGTTCGTCGTCTCGACGATCCATTGACAGCAGCGGTCGTGGGTCGGCGCAGTCGGCGAAGTTCGGACTGCAGACCAGTCCGGCTCGTGAAAGAAGACGATGCCGCCGGGTGCCAGATGCCGAGACAGTCGACGAACCATGTCGGCCGGATCTGCCTGGAAGACCAACACGTAACGGCCGACAATCGCATCGAATGGTTGGTCGAAGGTCAGGTTTGCGGGGTCGCCCTCTCGGAAGTGGACGACTTCGGACAGGCCCTGAGCCGATGCAGCCGCAGATGCAGCGATGATTGCGGCCGCAGCCGTGTCTGTTCCGGTCACGTGACCGCCGGGCGATGTGAGCGCCGAGGCAAGAAAGGCAACGTCGCCGGCGCCGCTTCCCACGTCCAAGACCCTCATCCCGGGCTTTAGCCCGGCCGTCGCTAAGTACTCCCGGGTAGTTGAGTCGAGCAGAGCTGCCTGGCGACGTAGGCGACCCATTTCGTGGTCCGAGTGACCCAAAACGTAGTCGAGTTCTGTCACGTCACACGCCTTCCTGCGTGGCCTGGGAGTCGGCTTCGGGCCCGGGGGCAATCTTCGCCCGAGGCCACCCGCCCGCTCTGCTCGATGAACATATCCCACGACGCAGCGGCAAAGGCGGGCATCGCCCCAGCGCTCCGCTGCCGATTCGCCGCCCCAAGCGGAGAGGAACATATGCCCAGCGGCGGCCGATCAGCGATCGCCGAGGCCGACGTCCGCGCAACTCTGGGTGCCCGGCAGTCGATGTCGGCAACCGGCTGCTGCACGGCGAGATAGTCTCAACCACACGCCGCAACCTCGGCCCAGAGCAACGTGACCGGAGAGCACTCGTGATGAGCACCCCGACCGTCGGCGTCTCCCCATGTGGCATGGGCGGCTGACGTGGGATCGTTGTGGGCCAGCCTGGCGCCGTTGGCCATTGCCGCGGCACTGATGCCAGTGGAGATGGTGATCACGCTTGCCCTGCTGGGGACGCCGGGGCGGGTTCGCACCGCCGGCGCCTCTGTCGTTGGCACAGTAGTGATTCGGCTCCTGCAAGGTCTCGTGTTCGGAACGATCCTGCACTGGGGCCAGCGCGACACCACCGCGGGCGGCCACAACTGGGTGGTGTCATCGATTGTTCTCGCGGTCGCGGTGGTGTTGCTGGTCACCGCCATCCGAGAACTCCTCGGCGGCGGAGACCCTGACGATCCGCCGCCGAAATGGATGACGGCCTTGTCATCGATGACACCGGCAAAGGCGTTCCTGCTCGGTGGCGCTACCGCGCTGATCTCGGTAAAGATGTGGGTCTTCACCCTGGCGGCCATCAGCGCGATCGGTGATGCGGACCTGACGCGTAGCGGAAATTTCGCCAACTACATCGCGTTCGTATTGCTGGGCGTCAGTACAAGTTTGGCCATCATTGCCGCCGCTGCCTTCTTTCCCGATCGGTCGGCAGCATCCCTGGACGCAGTTCTGCGCTGGCTGCAGAAGCACAACCGCATCATCATGATTGCGCTCGGGCTCGTTTTCGGCGGATGGTTCCTCTACAAAGGTCTGCACGGCTTGGGTGTCCTATGAGTGCACTCCTAGAGCTGGTCCTAGACGCTCACGGCGGTATTGAGCGCTGGCAGAGTGCTACGACAATTCAGGCCCGCGTGCGTTCAGGCGGGCTGCTGCTTCGAACCCGAGTTCCGGGCAACCGCCTCGCGGACTATCGCGTCACGGTGCATGTTCAGAAGGCCCAGACAGTGTTGGACCCATTCCCCAGTAGTGAACAGCGCGGGGTTTTTGAGAATGGGTCGGTACGGATCGAGACTCATGATGGTGAGGTCCTCAGCTCGCGCGCGAATCCGCGGGCTGCATTCTTCGGCCCGTCGGGTCTGCGCCGAAACATTCGCTGGGACCCGTTGGACTCGGTCTACTTCGCCGGCTACGCGATGTGGAACTACCTCACGACGCCCTATCTGTTGTCGCGCGAAGGAGTTGAGGTCACCGAGGGCGGAATGTGGCAGGAGGGCGAAGAGGCGTGGCGGTGTCTGAACGTGACGTTCCCGGCGGGCCTTGACACCCATTCACCACGCCAAACCTTCTACTTCGACGCCGATGGTCACCTGCGCCGTCACGACTATGCTCCCGAGGTGATAGGCCGGTGGGCCCGGGCTGCTCACTATTGCGCAGATCCCATTCAGGCCGGCGGGCTGCTGTTCCCAACCCGGCGGTGGGTCCACCCCATCGGGCCGGGTAACCGGCCGCTGCCCTTCCCGACGTTGGTGACGGTGCAACTGAGCGACGTGCGGGTCGATACCGAATAAGTCCGCCCTGGTGTACGCGCTCCTTCGGCGCGCCTGAGGCGACCTCTTCGTCTGTACCCGACCCACGGCTGTAGCGTGACGAGCGTGAACTCCTCTCGTATGTCCTCGTCGATCGCCCTGCTGGCCTGTGCCACGTCGCTGGTCCTCACCCTCGGCGCGTGCAGCTCCGGCTCCGAAACGGCAACCGCAGCAAGCGCGTGCCCAACAGCCGCGCCCGAGGCTGGTGGCACACCCGATTGGACGCTGCCCGGAAGCACAGGGAGCGTCTCGGTCACCGGACCCACCGATACGGCGGCGCCAAGCATCATTGTCGAGGCGCCGTTCAGCGTGTCGGAGACCCAGGTGCACACGCTGCATGCCGGTGACGGACCTGTCGTCGCAGACACGGCGACGGCCTCGGTCTGCTACATGGGTGTCAATGGACGTGACGGGGCGGTGTTCGACAGTAGCTACCAACGTGGCGCCCCGGTTGAGTTCCCCCTCGACGGAGTTGTGTCCGGTTTCCAGAAGGCCATTGCCGGGCAGACGGTCGGATCGACGGTCGCGGTCGCAATGACCTCCGCGGACGGCTACCCCAACGGTCAGCCTGCCGCCGGAATCCTGCCGGGTGACACACTCGTCTTTGCGATCAAAATCCTCGGCGCTTCGAGTTAATGAGCCTGCAGCCATGGTAATTTTCTGCCGAAATTCGCTGTGAGGCAACCGAGTATGTCTGGCAGTCATCGCGTTCGATGACTGCGCACTTGGAGGAGTTGGGCTGGCGGCAGACTCCGATGGGCATCATCAGCTTGCGGCGCAGATTTGATCTCGCGGTGCGTGCCGATGTGTACGAGGTCAAGCTCGGTGACGAGTATTTGATGTCGAGCCTGTTCACCGTCGCCGAACGAGAACTGGCGCGGCTGGCGCTGGCGAGGACACCTGGACCCGACCTCGACGTGATAGTCGGTGGCCTCGGCCTCGGCTATACCGCTCAAGAAGCATTGACGTGCAACCGGATTCAGACAGTGACCGTTGTCGAATACTCTGACGCGGTCATCGACTGGCACCAAAGCGAACTACTACCGGATACGGTGGGCCTGGCCGCCGATAGCCGAGTGGCATTGGTGTGCGCAGATTTTTTCGCAGCCGCCACCAGCGTGGCCGGTTTCGACTCGGCGCAACCGTGCCGAACTTATGACGCGATCCTGCTGGACATCGACCACTCGCCCACACACCTGCTCCACGAGGCGCACGCTGACTTCTACACCCATGATGGTCTAGAAGCCGCAGCCGCCCATATTGTTCGGGGTGGCACCTTTGCCATGTGGTCCGATGACGCACCGGACGAAGATTTCACGGCGGTACTCGAAAC
>JAHZKD010000501.1 GCA_022600605.1 Actinomycetes bacterium | reverse complement strand
TGGACGGCGAGCTACCTGGAACCCAACGGTTTGGACGGGGTGAACACCACAGGCATCGACTCCAGCCCGCTGACGAAGTTAGCGGGCCGCAACGGCAGTGGATCTTCTGAGGCGAGCTGCAGGTCAGGCAACCGCTCCAGCACCCGCCGGGTCATCATGTTCAGTTCGAGACGGGCCAGCTGATTGCCTAAGCAGAAATGCGTACCGAATCCGAACGCCAAGTGACTGTTGGGATCTCGGGTGATCTGGAAGCTATTCGGATCCTCGAACACCGATTCGTCGAAGTTCGCCGACTCGAACATCAGCAGTATTTTCTCGTCCTTGCGCAGTTGCGTCCCGTAGAACTCGGTGTCCTTGGTAACCGTGCGGGCCATGTTCTTGAGCGGCGTCGTCCAGCGCAACATCTCCTCGATCGCGCCGGCAAGCAAAGAGTCAGGGTCACGCTGCAGCTGCGCCCATTGATCGGGGTGGCGAATCAGTTGTTCGGTGCCGCCGGAGAGAGTGTGCCGGCTGGTCTCATCGCCGCCCACCAGGATCAGCAACGTCTCACTGACGATCTCATCGTCGGTCAACCGCTGGCCGTCCACTTCGGCATGCACCAGAACGCTGGTCAGATCGTCGGTCGGTTCCTTGCGCCGGGCCGCGATGGTGTCCAGCGTGAACTGCGTGTAGGCGGCGTAGGCGTCCAATGCGGCCTGCCAGTTGGCTTCGGCGACAGTCGAACTCAGAGCGACAACCAAGTCGTCTGTCCACTTCAGGAACATTTCGCGCTGCTCGGGACGCACGCCGAGCATGTCGCCGATCACGGCCATCGGCAACGGCGCGGCGAGATCCGAGACGAAGTCGCATTCGCCACGTTCACAGACCGCATCGATCAGGTCGTCGACCACCGCAGCTATCGACGCCTCCTTGTCACGCACCCGCTTGCGGGTAAAACCGGAATTGACCAGTTTGCGCCGGAGCAGGTGTTCGGGATCGTCCATGTCGATCATGTGCGGCAGCGGTCCTTGGTCCGGACGGATTCCGCCCGCATTGGAGAACACCTCGGGCGCCCGCTCCGCGTCGATCACCGCTTGGTACGTCGTGGCCGCGGCCAACCCGTTGCGGTCCCGGAAAACCGGCTGGTTGGCCCGCATCCAGGCATATGCCACGCGCGCCTTGCCGGAGGCGTAGAACTCGCCGTCGGTCAGATCGACGTCGGGAATCGTTGTTGTCATCGAGTGCCCACTCTCCGTGTTGCCAGTCGTCCTACTCGGATTGTTGAGAGGTTCATGTCTGCCTCCGCAACACACCATCGCTGGCACGGTACTTACCATGCCGGCACGCATCCGCACAGCAGATTTAAATGCTGCCGCCCAGCTAGGCTAAGTCACGGTGGTGGCCTGCGATAGACCCCACGCTAATCGCTAGGGCGATACACTGCCTGCGGCATCGCGGTGTCCACCTCCGTCAACTGAGCGGAAAGGCCAGCTGCAGAACGAATTTCGGCGAAGGCGCCGATCATCGCGGCAGTCGCCTCGTGTGGCTCGCTCAGCGTTCGGTCGTCGGCAAGCACCGAAATGTTGAGCTGGTCGACATAGCTCCACACCGTGATATTGATGCCGGCTCCGACCGCCACCGGGCCTACCGAGTAGATCTCGGTGACGACTGCGCCGGCGATGCAGCCGCGTTTCCGCGGACCTGGAACATTCGAGATGGTGAGGTTGAAGGAGCTCGCCGTCTCACGCCCTGACATCCACCGCATAATCGCTATCACCGCCACGGCCGGCGAGTATTCGATGCTCGTGCTGATCGTTCGTCGCCCCAGCAACTCTTGGTCTTCCTTGGCATTTGTTGTGGCCACATTGATCAGGCGCACTCTGTCGAGAGGATCCGAAACCTGCACCGGCAGTGACACCGACATCATGCTCAGCTCGTTGCCCGCGATGCGATCGGGTGAGAGGTCGATGCTTGCCGGCACGGTAGCGATGAGCGGCTGGTCTGCCTGCCCGTCATACTTCAGTAGCAGGCTCCGCAAAGCTCCCGAGGCTGTCGCCAGTATGAGGTCGTTGATCTTGATGCCGAGATGCTTGGCCGTTTGTTTGACCTCTGCCAGCGACAGCGTCGCGGTGGCGAACGTGCGCCGCGACGACAACTTATGGTTCATGAAAGTGGCCGGCGGGCTGAAGTCGCGGGCGAGGTCCGGGTGCTGCCCGCGTTCACGCACTCGCTGCTGAAGGCGCGCGAGGCCTCCGAGCCCGGCCGTCAATGCCTGCGGGAGTCGGCGCAATTGGGCCACGTGGTCCACGCCGGCGGCGAGTAGCAACTCGGCGGTCGACGGGGACGGGTCGGCGACATAGCCAGCCTGGTCGTCGTCGACCGATTCCGGCCACTCCATGGCCAGCGCCATCAGGTTCGCTGACGCGACCCCGTCGGCGAGTGCATGGTGGACCTTGGAGATGATCGCGACCCGATGGTCTGTCAGGCCTTCTGCGTAGTAGATCTCCCAGAGTGGATAGTTACGGTCCAACGGTGTGCTGGCGATCTCACCGATCACTGCATCGAGCTCCCGACGCCCCCCGGGTGAGGGCACCTGCACCCGGCGCATGTGATAGCCAAGGTCGAGCTCGACTCGCTCGCGCCACATCGGGCGGTGCAAGTGCAGAGGAATGTCGACGAGTTGGTAGCTCAGAGGTTCCAGTCGATGAAGTCGATGTTTGAAGGTTTCCACGAACGCATCGAACGTCGCCTCCTCGGCGAAGTCCTTTGTGTCCACAACGGCGATCTTCAACGTGTGCTGGTGCACGTTCGGCGTTTCGATGTACAGAAAGAACGCATCCCAAGCGTTGAGTCGCTTCATCGGCTCCACCCCCGCTCCCAGACGACTTGATGCCAAGCTACGCCCTGACGGGCGGTTCCGGGGCGTTGGGCGAGGTGCAGCTAGCCCGAAAATCCTGCCCCACTCAGTCAGGAGGTGTCCGAGAGGCACTGCGGGAGCGTTCCCGGGTGGTGAATTCAAGCGCCAACTCGACTGACACGTAGCCGGCCGGGCGCCGCCGCGGCGCACCGATGCGTTGATGCAGGCCACCAGGACTTTCGGAAGGCGTTTCGGCGGCGGCCGAATGTTCAGCGGCAGGATCGTTGGGCGCGGCCGCACGATAGGCTGTGTCCGCCGGGGTAGCAACAGTCACTAGTTGGGGTAGATATGTCGGGCAAGACCTTTTCATTCGAAGTCAACCGGACCAGCCACGCACCCGCAGCGACGTTGTTCCGGATCGAAACCGACGGCGCCAACTGGGCGAGCTGGGCAAGACCCCTCGTCCTCCAATCATCCTGGCACCGGCAGGGCGATCCGGCGCCGAGCGGCATCGGGGCCGTCCGAAAGGTCGGGTTGTGGCCATTGCTGATGCAGGAGGAAACCACCGAGTACGAGCAGGACCGCCGACACGTCTACAAGCTAAATTGGCCTCCGAATCCAGCCAAGGACTATCGCGGAGAGCTGGTCGTTACCCCGAACACTGCAGGGGGCACCGACCTGCGTTGGAGCGGCACATTCACCGAGAGGCTCCCCGGAACGGGACCGATCGTGCGTGCCGCGCTACATGGTGCGATCAGGTTTTTCGCAGGCCGGTTGGTGAAAGCCGCTGAGCGAGAAGCTCGTTAAGAGAGAGGGCGTTTCAATTCCCCAGTTCGCTGACAGTTCTCACCCCGGCGGCGTCCCCGCCGAACCAGCCCCATGAGCATTTCCACCACGAAGCTGGCGATTATCGGCGGCGGTCCGATCGGAATGGCCGCCCTCGCCCACGCCCTCGAACGCAATCTCAAGGCGACTCTCTTCGAGGCCTCCTACGAAATCGGACACGCTGTCCGACAATGGGGGCACGTGAAGATGTTCAGCCCGGCGGCCTGGAACATCGACCGGGCCTGCACTCTACTGCTCCGGGAGAGCGGCTGGAGTCCTACGAACCTGCCGCTCTACATGACCGGTAACCTTCTTGTTTCGGACTATTTGGAGCCCCTGGCGAAACTTCCACCGATGGCCGATCGCATCCGCTTTGGCCACCGCGTGCATCGCGTCGAAAGGCCGGCTGGCACGAGTTATCTACTGCACTTCTCAGATGGGGAGAACGAGACGAGCTTTGAGTGCGACTGCGTACTCGACGCCAGCGGCACCTGGTTCAATCCCAGGCAACTCCACCTGTTCGACGACAACGTGAACCCGCTGCTTCACTATCACATTCCCGACCCAGCGGAGGCACGGGACTACTGCGAAAAGACTGTCGCAGTGGTCGGGATGGGCGACTCAGCATGCAATTCCATCTTCGAACTCACTGCTCTGGGATGCGTGGACGTGGTCTGGTTGCAAAGCGGGGCAAGCGTAGACGAGATCCTCGATCGAAAGAAAGACACTGTCGGCGTTCTCAAGGAGCACGCTG
>JAHZKD010000500.1 GCA_022600605.1 Actinomycetes bacterium | reverse complement strand
CAATGTTCAGTCAGAGCCCACCGCTGGAAGTCGAGCGTTCAATGCGAACCCAAGGGAGGTTGTGAGAACCGAACATGTTCCTCGGGCTGACTGTCCGGTCAGGCGTTTGCCTTTGTCTTAGCGGTGATCTGGAGGTATGACGCGTGTGGTCCGCCGGTATGGATGATGTGCCGGCCGTGGTTGTCGGGGATGACGGTTCCGAGGTTCTGGGGTGTTGTGGAGCCTGTCGAGAGATTCGGCATGACACCGCCCAGTAGGTTCACGCCGGTGATGATGAGCCGCAACTGTTCTCCGGGCCCGAACGCCAATCCGATGGGGAACATGTCAATGTCGATGGAAACGACTTCGGCAGGCTTGAGCTTCTCGATACGGTCGAAGCTGTGGGCGGGTATCGCATCGGTTGACGTTGCTTTGTCTAGTCGCCGCATGGAAACGCGTAAGCGTCCGTTGGACCCTTTGTACTTCAAGACCGCGGCGCCGTCTTGGGTCAGGTGCTGCAAGAATTCCCCGTCGTTAGGAACGTTGAATTGCTGTAGGTGTCGCCCGTCGGCGTCGAGTTTTTGAAGGAAGACGAACAAATCCATGTCGTCCCAACCCTCGGATTCGACCCACAGCCGCACCTTCGGATAGCCGACGAGTTCGGTTGCGTTTTCGAACCGGACGACGAAGGCGACCCCGTCTCGGTCCGACTCGGCGTCGTAACTTGTTGCCGCCATCGCTGCGGGAGGCTGCGAGGTCAGCGCCTGGGATTCACCGTCGAGGTAGTACCTGACCTCGCTGAAGTCCTCGGGAGGAAATGTGCTCGCCGGGATGTCGACGCGGTCGTTGCCTTCGAGATCGAGCAGTGGGTAGCGCACTCGCGGGGTGTGCACCCAGTCGTTGTCCTTGCCCTTGAGGTAGTGGTCGAAGAAGCGAAGCAGGTCGCGTTGGTGGGCCTCCTCGTTGAAGTCGACCCATTCCATGGTGCGATGGATCCGCAGCCACTTGTCCTGGGAGTTGATGTCTCGCCATGCCCGAAACGTGCCCGGTGTGTGTATCAGGTTCGAGTAGCTGGCGACGATGTAGGCCGGCACGTTGATGTCAGCCAGGCGGGCGGTCTTCGATTTCCACAGGTCGTTGACCAATGGGTAGCGCTCGGCTTCGGCGATGAGATCCTCGCGCTTGTTGTTGCCCGCCCAGGCATGTGCCCACGTCTCGGGGAAGGCCAGATCAGGCATGCCTCCGCGCATGATGAGGTCACGGTAGATATCGCTCATGCCTTCCCACGGAGCGATTGCCGCCAGGTGTGGCGGCTGCTCGGCCGCAGCGAACCACTGCGAGATCGCAAGGTATGAGTTTCCGGCCATGCCGACTCTGCCGGTGCACCACCGTTGGGTAGCCAGCCATTCGAGGAGATCGTGACAGTCTTGGCCGTCTTGTTTTCCGGGAACGACGCTGTCGCCCTCGGAGTTACGCACTCCGCGGGTGTCGGGGTTACACACGGCGTATCCGTTCGCGCACCAGAACGCGGGATCGGGAGCCTCGAACTTCCCCAACCCCGAGAGCCTGCTTTGGTCGATGCCGAGGCCATTGAACATGTTCCAGTTTCGGGGATGCGTTCCGCCGCTCTTGCCATAAGGGCTCCACGCCACAATGACCGGGACCTGCTCGTTCCCGGCCGGCCGGAACACGTCAACATAGATGGTTGTGCCGTCACGCAGTGTGACTGCGGTGTCGCGTTCGAACACGATGTCCACCGGTAGCGGCGCGAACTGCGGTGTCGTCTGGAAACCTGCTCTGAGCAGCGTGGTGCCGGGTTCGAACTTGGCGAAGACGGTCGGCTCTTGCGCCTCGTCGTAGCCAAACGCCGGCACAAATACTGCCTCGTCTACTGCATTATCGTTGCTCATCGTCGATCGATTCTCCTTGTGTCTCGCGTCAAACTCTGAGGCCGCGTAAAACCCCGGCTCTGTAGCGGGGGCGCTGATCATCCTGCAAATCCGGTGAGGGCACCGCACATCAACAGATATCAGTCTGCCTGATATGTGTCAATATGATTGATACATGTCACAATGGTTGATATGAGTGATGTCGATGATCAGCCACTGGGCTACCTGCTGTCTCGAATTGTGACGGCGATGCGACCAGCAGTTGCCGCGGAGCTGCGGCCACTGGGCTTGACGTTGTCGGAATTCGTCTGCCTGCGAATCCTGGCGATGACGCCAGGGCGGTCCAGTGCCGAGCTGGCACGCGAGACAAACGTCTCGCCACAATCGATGAACACCGTGCTGCGTGGGCTGCAAAAAATGGGTGTCGTGACACGACCCACCTCGGTATCTTCCGGGCGAGCGCTGCCGGCGCAGCTGACCTCCGAGGGCATGAGGCTCCTCAAGCGCGCTGAGGTCGCCACACGTAGGGTCGATGATCGGGTGCTCGCTAACCTGACACCCGCACGGCAACGCGAGTTCCGAAAGCTTCTCGAGGCGGTCGGCTCGGGAAGTCACGAAGCACTCTCGTAACAGTGGACCTATCGCCGGGGGTCTGCTGCAGAAGCAGGTGACACGTTTAGTCCACGCGGCCTGATCGGTCGGTGTGGTCATGATTGTGGGCGCTTTTGCGGCGTGGGTGACAGTGTTATCAGTAACGGTGTCACCCACGTTGATGTGAGGCTCCGTCCCAAACAACCGTTGGCCCAGGAGAGATAGACGTCTGAGTTTTGACGCTCCTGTTGCTGTCAAGCGCACGCGGCTTTAGGTCATGACGGCGCGTGAGAACGGTGGAAAGGAATGGCTGTCGGGCTCGACTGGCCACGCTGCGTGAAATCGGTATTACCGCCACCGCGGGTAGCAGGAGCCCAGCGGAACTAGCACTGGGTCGTAACGGCCAGGGGTTTTGGACATGCGGACCTGGTCGGTGACACCTTGGTAGTGGCCCAGAGAGGTGTCGGCGGTGAACAGTTCGGGTGGCAGGAACGCGTGTTCGGTTCCGGTGCCGGCAATGTCGGTGGCGTAGTCGAGGTCGAAGATGCCCATGCTGAGTATCCACAGCGCAGTGCGGGTCAAGGAGCAGTCGACTCGCCAGCTGCCACCCTCGATCGATCGCCGGCGCAGCGCCTCGGCGACCCCGCCCGCGATCAGCCAGCCCAGGAGGTTGTCATTGACCACGGGAACCGGTGGCACCGAGGGCATCTGGTCGTCGCCGCCGCCCTCCAGGTTCATGATGCCGGTGACCGATCCGGCTACCTGGTCGAACCCGACACGGTCACCCCAAGGACCGGCCCCGCCGTGCAGGTTCACCGACGCGTAGACGATGCCCGGCTTGGCGGCGGCTGCTTCCTCGGCGGACAAGCCGATCTTGGCTAGGTAACCGGGGCGGCGGTTCGCGAAGAAGACGTCGGCATCAGCCAGCAGCTTCATGATCACAGCGTGGCCCTGGGGGTGGTAAGGATCGACGCGTGCCGAACGATGGCCAACATTGGTCGTGAAGAACGTCGGTTGCTGTTCAATCTCGGTGATCCGCCACAGATTTAAGACGTCGGCACCGTGCAGCGCCAGCGCCCGACCGATACCGGCCCCAGCGACCACATGGCCCATGCCCAGAGCGCGCACACCGGACAGCGGCAACTCGGCACCCATCGACAGGGGGATCGGGTCGCTCTCGCCGATCTTGGTGATCTTCACCAGCGGGAGTTCCCGCAGAACCTTCCGGTACTGCAACGTCTTCAGAAACTCTGTCGTGCTACGGACCATCGGCATAACCACCCCGGCCGCGGCACCCGCCTCTTCGAGGGTCTCACCATTCCAGCGTGCGATCGCCTTGGCGACCGCGACCGGCTCTTCCGGTGCCTGCAGCAACTCACAGGCGCGCGCGGCCAGTTTCGGGTACGGGTTCAGCGGCATCATCCACCGGCCGTCGGCAGTGCGGTAGAAGCTCTCTATCGACAGCGCCGCATTGGGCGCGGACAGTGCGACGGGCGGCAGCCCGTTGACCAACTCCCACTTGAACTCGTAGAACGGGCACAACCGGCGCGGGCAAACACGTAGATCGATCGACATGTCCTGCTCACTGCCGCCACGGTGCTGCCAGAGGTAGGCCATGGCCGCCGACTTGGCCATCAACGAGATCGCGGTCGCACCGGCGAGCCGAATCGTGCTGGGCACGATGGGGTCGGCACCATCGAATCTGATCGTGCCGCCGAGGTCGGAACGGCTGAATCCGTAGTCGGCGAGGACGGCGTCGAACTCACGATAAATGTCGAACTCATCGTTGGTTGCCGGGTGCCCGATTGAATGCTCAACCCTTTGCGTCAGCGACATGGTTCCTTCTTCAAGTTTCGGTGTTCGCAAAGTGTCGCCCCCTGGGCCGGTCCGGGCTAGGGCCGAAGGTAATTCCCCGAATCCTCATCCAGGAGGAGCTGTTGCACCGCCAGGGCGTTGCTGAGGGCGGCAGGGTGGCGGGGCGGCGGGGCGGTTCTCACTCTCTGCGCGGCGAGTGCGCAGGTCGAGGGACCTTAGGAGCGTCTCGCTTCCTGTCTCACACCGGGCGTCCCGAATTAGCGATGTCGCCCGGCAATGCCACGGAACGCAGCGCCGACAGCACCATCGGTCAATGCCGCCGCGGCGGCGGCCACGGCGGTTCGCCGCACAGCGCCAGCAAGGCGTTCTCGAGCACCTCGGGCAACGCGGGATGAATCCAGTACTGGCCGCGCGCCATGTCCTGCGCGGGAAGGTCGAACGTCATCGCCTGGATGATCGGCTGGATGATCGACGACGCCTGGTGCCCCATGATGTGCGCCCCGAGAAGCAATCCGGTGTCGTCATCGATGATCAACTTGGCGAATCCGGTGGAATCCTCCATCGCCCAGCCATACCCGACGTCGCTGTAGTCCTGGACCTTGGACCGGATGCGGTGACCTGCGGCGCGCGCCTCGTTCTCGCTCAGACCGACGCAGGCGATCTGCGGCTCGGTGAACACCGCCGAGGGCACGTTGCGGTGATTGGCGGGCATGAGGTTGTCGGTGTCGCCCCAGTCCTGCAGCAGGTTCTCTTTGACCACTCGCGCTTCGTGGTTGGCAACGTGTTTGAGCTGATAGGGCGAGCTGACGTCACCGAGAGCGAAGATGTTTCGCGCCGTGGTGCGCTGGAATTCGTCGACCACGACGAGTCCGTCGTTGACCTGCACGCCGGCGTAGTGGGCGTCGAGGCGGTCCCCGTTGGGGACTCGGCCGGTGGCCACCAGCAATGTGTCGGCGTGCAGGGTCGATCCGTCGTCGAGGTTCAGCGTGAGGCCGGCTTCGTTTGAGGTGGAATTGTTCGAGGTGGAATCGTTTGAGGTGACGCCGACAATGTTGCGGCGACTGCGGATCTCCCACTTCTTGCCTGCGATGTCGGTAAAACGTTCGCACACGGTGTCGTCGCAGTGGCTGAGCATTGTGGTACCGCGCAGCACCAGCGTCACCCGCGACCCCAAGGATGAAAAGACGTGCGCGAACTCGGCGGCCACGAAGCCGCCACCAACGATGACGATGTGTTCGGGCAGTTCAGAGATCCGCATGATGGTGTCGCTGGTGTGATAGACAGCTCCGCTGTCGGCGATGGCCGGGGGGACGGTCGCACGCGCTCCCGCGGCGATCACCACCTGGTCGGCGCTGAACTCGTCGCCGTCATCGGTGCGTAGGCGATAGCCGCCCGCGGACCCCGATGGGGCGAACCGGGTGTGGCTGCCGAACACCTCGACGTTCGGAGATGACCGTCGGTATTGCTCGCCCCCGCTTGCCAGCGGGTCGATCCGGCCGAAAACCCTCGAGACGATGTCGGGCCAGCGCACTGCGTCCACGTGTGCGTCGACACCGAAACGGCTGGAGTCGCGAACCTGCTGCGCCACCCCCGCGGTGTAGACGAACATTTTGGTAGGCAGGCACCCAACGTTGAGACAGGTGCCGCCGAACACGCCTTGCTCGCAGATGGCCACCCGCTTGTCCGCGTAGCGCTCGTCGAGAATCGAGTTGCCTGAGCCGGTGCCGATGATCGCGATGTCGAAGTCAGCCATCTTCGTCACTTCCGTCGGATTGAGTTGGTGTTGTTGGACTCTCGGTGAGATACCAGTCCAGCCAGCGGTCTAGCTCGGCGTAGGCCTGGCGGCGGGGCTCCGGTACGGACAGGAACACGTCGTGCTTGGCGTCGGTGATCGGGGTGACGGTGGTCCGGTTGCCGATGCAGCCGGCCCAGCGGGCGATCTGCGTGACGTCCAACACAGCGTCCCCGCGCTGCATCGCCTCGATCTCCTCGACGTTAGTGGGGTCACGGGCCTCGCTCACGCTGCGGTCCGAGCGCAATATCAGGTTCGGGACACCGACGTCGAGACCTCGTTGCAGCCTGACCTGACCACGCCTGATCGCGTTGATCCAGCCGAACGTGACAGGGAAGCCTCCGATTGGCTTCCACTTCAGGTCGTAGTCGAAATCGCCGTAGTAGTCGCGGTGCAGGCTGGCGCCATAGCCGCCTTCGGTGGGTTGACGCACCATTGTTCGCTTTCGCAGGCGTGCCAGAGCCCGGATTGCTGCCGAAGTGGGGGGCATCCGAAGTATCGGGTGTCCGTGCAGGTCCAGCCACGGGCTGTTGAGGATCAGCCCAGACACGCCCTTGGCTGCGGTAGCTGCACGGCGGCGCCGATCCAACCAGAGCGGGACCACCAGTCCGCCCGCTGAGTGACCGTAGATCAGTACGTGCGTGCCGCAATCAGCGGCGATCTTGTCCAACGCACGTTCCAGTTCATCGTCGTAGCGAGCGAGGTCGGTGGTGAAGTGCGGAGTCTGGCCGTCGCGGTAGGACCGCCCACATTTGTGCAGGTCAAGCGCGTAGGGCGCGATGCCCCGGGCTGCGAAGCGATCGGCCAGCTCGGTATGGAAAAAGTAATCCGTGAATCCGTGCACCATCAGTACGGCGCAGCGTGCCGAGGGGTCTGGCACCCCGCGGCGGATCAGTGTCGCTTCCAACGTGCCCTCGCCGTCCGGGTCGGGGCCGAGGGCGATCGTGCACTGCCAATATCCTCCCAGCACATCGGGCTCCCAACCGGACACGAAAGCCACCCTATGTGCCCAGCAGCGGTGCCGCAGGGCCTCGTGGCAGCGGTTGACGCCCAGGATGCGACCGCGTCGGGATAACCTGAACACCGGCAAGCCGTGATCAACGGGCAGCGACCGCGAAGGGCCAGCACAACGTGTCTGAACCAGAGAAGACCGACGTCCTACTGGTAGGTGCGGGCATCATGAGTGCCACGCTCTGCGCGCTGCTTCGTTTGGTGGAGCCGGATTGGTCGATGACATTGGTGGAACGCCTCGACGGTGCGGCCGCCGAGAGCAGCGACCCATGGAACAACGCGGGCACCGGCCATTCGGCACTGTGTGAGTTGAACTACACCCCGGAACGGCCCGATGGCTCCATCGACATCACCAAAGCAGTCCACGTCAACGAGCAGTTCCAGGTGTCGCGCCAGTTCTGGGCGTACGCCGTCGAGAACGGGGTGCTGCCCGATGTGCGCAGCTTCCTCAACCCGGTCCCGCACGTCAGTTTCGTGCACGGGGCAGAGAACGTCGGCTACCTCAAGAAGCGCTACGAGGCTCTCGTCGGCAATCCGCTGTTCGCCTCGATGGAGTACATCGACGATCGAGACGAATTCACCCGCCGGTTGCCGCTGATGGCGCAGGATCGTGATTTCGCCGACCCGGTGGCACTGAACTGGACACAGGAAGGCACCGACGTTGACTTCGGTTCGCTGTCTCGACAGTTGATCGGGTTCGGCGCCCAGCAGGGGATGGCCACGTTGTTCGGCCACGAGGTGCGCAATCTGCGCCAGGGGTCCGACGGTAGGTGGATAGTCAAGGTCGTCAACCGCCGCACCGGGGCTACTCGCAAATTCAACGCAAAATTCGTCTTCGTCGGCGCGGGCGGTGGCGCGCTGCCGCTGCTGCAGAAGGCGGGGATCAAGGAGGCCAAGGGCTTCGGCGGCTTCCCGGTGGGCGGCGAGTTCCTGATCACCGGCAACCAGGAACTGGCTGCGGCCCATCACGCCAAGGTGTACGGTTTGCCGCCGCTGGGCGCGCCCCCAATGTCGGTGCCGCATCTGGACACCCGGGTGATCAAAGGAAAGTCCTGGCTGCTCTTCGGTCCGTTCGCGGGTTGGTCCCCGAAATTCCTCAAGCAGGGCAAGATCACTGACCTGCCATTGTCGGTCAAGCCGGACAACCTCGTGTCGATGCTGGGTGTCGGACTCACCGAGATGGGTCTGTTGAAGTACCTGATCGGCCAGTTGTTGCTGAGCCCGGCCGCCCGCGTGGATGCGCTCCGTGAATTCGCTCCCAGCGCAGTCGATTCCGACTGGGTGCTTGACGTTGCAGGACAGCGTGTTCAGGTGATTCAGAAGGCCAAGGGCAAAGGCGGCGTGCTGGAGTTCGGCACCACAGTTTTGTCGGCTGCCGACGGCAGTATCGCCGGCCTGCTGGGTGCGTCGCCGGGCGCGTCGACCGCTGTGCCCGCGATGTTCGAAGTGATGGAGCGTTGCTTCCCCGACCAGTATCAGGGTTGGCTGCCGAAACTCAAGGAGATGGTCCCGTCTATGGGCGTCGAGTTGTCGGGCGAACCTGCGCTTTTCGAGAAAGTGTGGGCCCATGGCACCAAGGTGCTATCACTCGATGAGCCCGCCAGTGATGCTTCGCAGAGCCAGGGGGTGGGGTCGGGGCCCGGCAGCGAGCGGTCCGAGACACCCGCGGCCGTGGCTACCGGATGACAGTGCCGCCGCAGCGCAGCCGCGCAGACGATCTGGCTGCCGCGACGCTCGATGAGAAGAGCCCCGCCCGACAGTGCCGACAGTGAAGCGGTGACTGTGTCTAACCCGTCGCCCAACCGGTCGTCCTACCCGCCGTCTTACCCGTCGTCCAACCCGTCCGAGTCGCTTTATCCGTTCAGTGCGGTGGTGGGCCACGACCGGCTGCGGCTTGCGCTGGTGCTGTGTGCAGTGCGACCCGACATTGGGGGAGTGCTGATCCGGGGAGAGAAGGGCACTGCGAAGTCGACCGCTGTCCGCGGTCTGGCGCAGGTGCTGACCGAGGCCTTCACAGCATCCGGCGGAGGCGGTGGGCAGCTCGTAGAACTGCCGATCGGTGCCACCGAGGACCGGGTGGTCGGATCGCTGGACCTGCAGAAGGTATTGCGTGACGGGGAGCATGCGTTCTCGCCGGGGCTGCTTGCGCGCGCGCACGGCGGGGTGTTGTACGTCGATGAAGTCAATCTGCTGCACGACCATCTGGTGGATGTCCTGCTGGATGCGGCTGCGATGGGCCGGGTTCACATTGAGCGTGACGGAGTTTCGCACAGCCACGATGCTCGGTTTGTGCTGATAGGCACTATGAACCCCGAAGAGGGCGAGTTGCGGCCGCAGTTGCTCGACCGGTTCGGGCTGACCGTTGACGTGCAGGCATCCCGCGACGTCGAGGTCCGTGCCGAGGTGATCCGTTCGCGCCTGGCCTATGAGGCCGATCCAGCGGGTTTCGCGCAGCGATACGCCGGCGCCGATGCCGAACTGGCAGCCCGCATATCCCGGGCCCGTGCACTGCTGCCCGATGTTGTGTTGCCCGACAAGGAGTTACGCCGCATCGCGGCGCTGTGCGCGGCCTTCGACGTCGACGGAATGCGTGCCGACTTGGTGGTCGCGCGCACCGCAGTGGCCCATGCCGCGTGGCGTGCGGCGGCGAGCGAAGCGGCGGGGGGTGTTCCTGGGGCGAGCGAAGCGACGGGGGGTGTCCCTGGGGCGAGCGCAGCGGCGGGGGGTGTTCCTGGGGCGAGCGAAGCGACGGGGAATGTAACCGTCGGCGATGAGGACATCCGGGCGGCGGCCGAACTCGCGCTGCCCCACCGTCGCCGCCGTGATCCCTTCGATGACCCCGGTCTGGACCCGGGCTGTCTTGATGATGCGATGGATCGTGCAAGTGAATCCACAGACGGCGAACCCGAACCCGAACCCGAACCTGAGCCGGATCCGCCGGGCGGCGGGGAACCGGCGCCGGGTGACGCCGCTGATGATCAAGGGATGCAACAGAAATCGATGTCACCGGCGAGCCCGAATCAGGGCAGCGCCGCGCCCTCGGAAGCATTTCGCACCAAGACGCTCGTCGTGCCGGGCGTTGGTGAAGGCGCGCCCGGCAGGCGATCGCGTGCGCGCAATCGCACCGGCGCCGTTGTCCGCGCCACCACCGAACGCGGTGACGGACACGGTGTGCATGTGTTCGCAACGCTGTTGGCGGCAGCAGGAGCCCAGGTGGGGTCCGGGCGGCTGCGCCCAAGCCCTGACGATGTCCGAGGTGCTGTGCGACAGGGACGTGAGGGAAACCTGGTGATCTTCGTCGTTGATGCGTCGGGCTCGATGGCCGCCCGCGATCGGATGTCGGCCGTCAGCGGCGCCACGCTGTCGCTGCTGCGTGACGCCTACCAGCGCAGAGACAAGGTCGCGGTGATCACCTTCCGGCAACAGGACGCCCGAGTGGTGTTACCGCCGACCTCGTCGGTGTACATCGCCAGTCGCCGGCTGGCTCGCTTCGACACCGGCGGCAAAACACCGCTGGCGCAGGGGCTGTTGGCGGCCCGCGACATGGTGGTCCGCGAGCGTGCGCGCGACCGTGCGCGACGAAGCCTCGTGGTGATGCTTACCGACGGTCGCGCGACCGGCGGGCCTGACCCACTGGGCCGTACCCGCACCGCGGCGGCCCGGTTGGTCGCCGAAGGTGCCGCGGCGGTCGTCGTGGACTGCGAAACATCCTATGTACGGTTGGGTTTGGCCGATGACCTGGCGCGACATTTGAATGCCCCCTCGGTGCGGCTGGATCAGCTGCGAGCCGACAGCCTGACCGCCCTGGTCAGGGTTCAGGCCGACCGGGGTGCGGCGTGAAGTTGTTGGAAGGGTGATGCGATGCCTCAGGGGCAACCGCTGACGGTTCCGCGCGACGGATTGACGACCCGGGCGCGGCGTAACGCCCCGCTGCTGGCTGTGCACACCGGGCCGGGCAAGGGCAAGTCCACCGCCGCGTTCGGGATGGCTCTGCGAGCCTGGAATCAGGGCTTTGATGTCGGGGTGTTCCAGTTTGTGAAAAGCGCGAAATGGAAAGTCGGGGAGGAGGTTGCGCTGCGCGAGTTGGGGCGCCTCCACGACGAGCGTGGCGTCGGCGGACCGGTGGAATGGCACAAGATGGGCGCTGGTTGGTCGTGGTCACGCAAAGCCGGAACTGACACCGATCATGCTGCTGCGGCTGCCGACGGGTGGACCGAAATTGCACGCCGATTGGCCGAACAGCGGCACGACTTCTACGTTCTCGACGAGTTCACCTACCCACTGAGGTGGGGGTGGGTGGACATCGAGGATGTAGTGGAGGTGCTGTGCTCCCGTCCCGGAACCCAGCATGTGGTGATCACCGGTCGTGACGCACCCCCAGCTCTGCTCGATGCGGCCGATCTGGTTACCGAGATGACGAAGGTGAAACACCCGATGGATGCCGGCCGCAAAGGGCAAAAGGGCATCGAGTGGTGAGGTTGGTGAGGGCAGGATGAGGGCACCGTGACCCGGGGCATCCGATGAGCGCGCCGGCCGTCGTGATCGCAGCACCGGCATCAGGCAGTGGAAAGACGACCGTGGCCACAGGTCTGATGGGTGCGCTGCGACAAGCGGGCCGCCGGGTGGCACCGTTCAAGGTGGGCCCGGACTTCATCGACCCCGGATATCACGGGTTGGCTGCGGGCCGGCCCGGCCGCAACCTCGACCCGGTGCTCGTCGGTGACCCGCTGATCGGTCCGTTGTACCGGCACGGCAGCCAAGACGCCGACATCGCCGTGGTTGAGGGCGTCATGGGCCTGTTCGACGGACGCATCGGGTCCACTGCCCAGGCTGCGTCGGTCGCTGCGCGGGGCTCCACAGCGCATGTCGCCGCGCTACTGGGGGCCCCCGTGATTCTCGTGGTCGACGCGCGCGGACAGAGTCACAGCGTCGCGGCACTGCTGCACGGCTTTGCAACCTTCGACCACACCGTGCGCCTCGCCGGGGTGATCCTCAACCGCGTTGGGTCTGCGCGCCACGACGAAGTGCTGCGCGAGGCCTGTGCGCAGGCCGGTGTGGCGGTGCTGGGTTCGGTTCCCCGCGCCGACGAGCTGGCCGTGCCGTCGAGGCACCTCGGGCTTATCACGGCAGCAGAACACGGCCGTCGGGCCGATGCTGCGGTCGAGGCGATGATCTCGCTGGTCGCCCGCCACGTCGATCTGAACGCTGTGATGTCGGTGGCGGCGAGTCGTGTCCGCGACAATTCCTGGACGCCGGAGCTCGCCGAACCGCTCACCGAGCCGGTGACCGTGGCGCTGGCTGCAGGTAAGGCGTTCAGCTTCGGCTACACCGAACACGGTGAACTGCTGCGGGCTGCGGGGGCGCGTGTCGTGGATTTCGACCCATTGCAGGATCCGCTGCCGAGCGGCACAACCGCGCTGGTGTTGCCGGGCGGATTCCCCGAACAATTCGCCGCCGAGCTGTCGGCCAACGACCTGGTGCGCGGTCAGATCGCTACATTGGCCGCCCGCGGTGCACCGATACACGCCGAGTGCGCAGGTCTGACCTACCTCGTCGACGACTTCGAGGGTCATCCGATGTGTGGCGTGCTACCGGGATCGGCGGAATTCTCCGACGCGCTGACGCTTGGGTATCGGGACGCGGTGGCGGTTGCCGATTCGTCGCTGCACGGCATAGGCGACCGCGTGGTCGGCCACGAGTTCCATCGGACAACGGTCAATTTCACGGGCACCAGGCAGCCGGCATGGCGTTACACGTCCCCGGCTGGCACGGCCATCGATGACGGCGCCGTGCGGGGTGGAGTGCACGCCGGCTACCTGCACACCCATCCCGCCGCCCACCCTCAGGCGATCGCCCGCTTCGCTGCCGCGGCCTCAGCACCTAGGCTCGCTGGGTGACCGAGAACGCCTATTTGGTGGGCCTGCGGCTGGCCGGCAAGAAGGTTGTCGTGGTCGGCGGAGGTGCGGTCGCGCAGCGACGCTTGCCGCTTCTGGTCTCCAGCGGCGCCGACGTTCATGTCATCACCACCGATGCCACGCCGGCAGTCGAAGCCTTGAGCCAGGCGGAGGCCGGAATCACGGTAACGATGCGCGAGTTCCGCAGCGGCGATCTTGAGGGCGCCTGGTATGTGATCGCGGCCACCGACGACGCGGGAGTCAACGCCGCAATTGTCGCCGAAGCCGACCGCAGGCACGTGTTCTGCGTGCGCGCCGACGTCGCGCGCGAGGGCAGCGCGGTCACGCCCGCCTCCTTCCAGTACGAGGGTCTTTCGGTGGGAGTGCTGGCTGGGGGAGAACACCGCCGGTCGGCCGCCATCCGCTCGGCGATCCACGAGGCGCTTCAACAGGGGCTGATCGCCAGGGACAGTTCGGTGGCTCCCGGCGTCATGCCCGGTGGTGTAGCGCTGGTGGGTGGGGGGCCCGGGGATGCTGAACTCATCACCGTCCGTGGTCGGCGACTGCTAGCCCACGCCGATGTCGTCGTCGCTGACCGACTCGCGCCGCAGGAGCTTCTGGCCGAGCTGTCGCCGGATGTGGAGGTGATCGACGCCGCGAAGATCCCCTACGGCCGGGCGATGGCACAGGATGCCATCAATGATGTGCTGATCGACAGAGCCAAGGCGGGCCAGTTCGTCGTTCGGCTCAAAGGTGGCGATCCCTTCGTGTTCGCACGTGGTTACGAAGAGGTCGTTGCGTGCGCGGAAGCGGGGATTTCGGTCACCGTTGTGCCTGGTGTGACCAGTGCCATAGCAGTTCCGGCACTTGCCGGAGTTCCGGTCACCCATCGGGGAGTCACCCACGAGTTTGTGGTGGTCAGCGGCCATCTTGCGCCTGATCACCCCGAATCGTTAGTGAATTGGGATGCGCTGGCGGCGATGAGCGGAACAATAGTGCTGTTGATGGCAGTCGAGCGCATCGAGCTGTTCGCCAAGGTTTTGCTGGAAGGCGGCAGACCTGCGAATACCCCAGTTCTAGTGGTTCAACATGGCACCACGTCGTCGCAACGGACTTTGCGGGCCACGCTCTCCGACGCGCCGGAGCGGATCCGTTCGGATGGAGTCCGGCCTCCTGCGATCATCGTGATCGGGGTCGTCGCGGGCTTCTCCAGTTAAAGAATTCTTAAGAATACTGTAAGGTAACTCGTCATGACGGCTCTCAATGACGCAGAGCGTGCCGCCACCCACCGTGATGTTGACGGCAACGGAAGGCGCAGCTCGAAGCGAGCGGTGCCCGCTGATGTTTACACGCCCGACGCCGGTGTGGCCGCCGGGCAACCATCCGGCAAGCCTGTGGCCTGGCGTCCTTCGCGCGCCTTCTTCGCCGCGGTCATCGCGATCGGTGGGATGCAGCTACTGGCCACGATGGACAGCACCGTTGCGATCGTGGCGTTGCCAAGAATCCAGGACGAGCTCAGCCTGTCCGACGCCGGCCGCAGCTGGGTCATCACCGCCTACGTTTTGACGTTCGGCGGGTTGATGCTGCTGGGTGGGCGCCTCGGTGACACCATCGGCCGCAAGCGCACATTTATCGTCGGCGTAGCACTGTTCACCATTGCCTCTGTTCTGTGCGGTATCGCGTGGGATGAAGCCACCCTGGTGACGGCGAGGTTGCTGCAGGGTGTCGGCGCCGCCATCGCTTCACCGACTGGTCTGGCGCTGATCGCCACCACGTTCCCGAAGGGGCCGGCACGTAACGCGGCCACGGCGGTATTCGCGGCGATGACGGGCATCGGCTCGGTCATGGGCCTGGTTGTGGGCGGCGCGCTCACCGAGGTTTCCTGGCGATGGGCGTTCTTGGTGAACGTGCCGATCGGCCTAGTGATGATCTATCTGGCCCGCAAGACACTGCGGGAGACCAACAGGGAGCGGCTCAAGCTCGATGCCGCGGGTGCGCTGCTGGCCACGATGGGCTGCACCGCCGCGGTGTTCGCCTTCTCGATGGGGCCCGAACAGGGCTGGCTGTCGACGGTGACGCTCGGTTCCGGTGTCGCAGCGCTGGCCTGTATGGGGGCATTCCTCTACGTCGAACGCACTGCGGAGAACCCGGTTGTCCCGTTCTCGTTGTTCCACGACCGCAACCGGGTGGCCACGTTCGGCGCGATATTCCTCGCCGGCGGCGTCATGTTCACGCTGACGGTGCTGATCGGGCTCTACGTCCAGGACATCATGGGCTACAGCGCCCTGCGTGCGGGCATCGGGTTCATCCCGTTCGTGATCGCGCTCGGCATCGGCCTCGGCCTGTCCTCGGCCCTGGTGTCGAAGTTCCCGCCACGAGTGCTGGTGATTGCCGGCGGCGTGTTTGTTCTGGCGGCGATGCTGTACGGCTCGACGCTGGACGCGGGCATTCCCTACTTCCCGAACCTCGTGCTTCCCATCACCATCGGCGGCTTCGGTATCGGCATGATCGTGGTGCCCCTGACCGTGTCGGCCATCGCGGGTGTCGGCTTCGACCAGATCGGTCCGGTGTCGGCGATCGCGCTGATGTTGCAGAGCCTCGGCGGACCAGTCGTGCTGGCCATCATCCAGGCGGTCATCACCTCGCGCACGCTCTACCTTGGCGGCACCACCGGCCCGGTGAAGAACATGAACGCAGCGCAGCTGCACGCGCTGGACCAGGGCTACTCCTACGGCTTGTTGTGGGTGGCCGCCGTCGCGGTCATAGTCGGCGTTGCTGCGCTGTTCATCGGGTACACCGCCAAGCAGGTGGCGCATGCACAGGAAGTCAAGGACGCGATCGACGCCGGAGAGCTTTAGCTCGACATCAGGCTTGAGGTGAGCTGTAGCTCGACATCAGGCTTGAGGTGAGCTGTAGCAGACCGACTCAGTAAGGTTGTCGGCTGTGATTACCCGCATGTCCGAGTTGTTTCTTCGCACCCTTCGTGAGGACCCGGCCGACGCCGAGGTGCCGAGCCACAAGTTATTGATCCGGGCGGGTTACGTACGGCCGGTCGGCCCCGGTCTCTACAGCTGGCTGCCGCTGGGGTTGAAGGTGCTGCGCAAGATCGAGAATGTCGTTCGCGACGAGATGAACACTATTGGGGGACAAGAGATCCTGTTCCCCGCGCTGTTGCCGCGCGGCCCCTATGAAGCGACGAATAGGTGGACGGAGTACGGCGACGGTGTCTTCCGGCTCAAGGACCGCCGTGGAAACGACTACATGCTCGGCCCCACGCACGAGGAGTTCTTCACACTGACCGTGAAGGGGGAGTACTCCTCGTACAAGGACTTTCCGCTGCGGCTCTATCAAATCCAAACGAAGTACCGCGATGAGGCTCGCCCGCGGGCCGGCATCTTGCGTGGCCGCGAGTTCATCATGAAGGACTCGTACTCCTTCGACGTTGATGAAGACGGCCTGGAGAACGCCTATCAGGCACACCGCGCTGCCTACCAGAGGATTTTCGACAGGCTTGCGGTGCGCTACGTCATCGTGTCGGCGGTGTCGGGGGCGATGGGGGGAAGCGCGTCGGAGGAGTTCTTGGCAGAAAGCGAAGTCGGGGAGGACACTTATGTGCGCTGCCTCGAGTCCGGCTACGCAGCCAACGTCGAAGCCGTGATCACCGCGGTACCCGATGCCCGGCCGGCCGACGGCCTGCCCGAAGCGACAGTGCACGACACCGGTGACACCCCGACAATCGCCACCTTGGTCGACTGGGCCAACGGCGCCGGACTCGGCCGACAAATCACCGCCGGGGACACGCTCAAGAATGTGCTGCTCAAGGTACGCCAGCCCGGCGGTGAGTGGGAACTACTTGCGATCGGCGTACCTGGTGACCGCGAGGTCGATGACAAGCGTCTCGGGGCCGCACTGGATCCGGCCGAACACGCGATGCTCGATGACGCCGACTTCGCTAAGTACCCGTTCCTGGTCAAAGGGTATATCGGCCCGAAGGGCTTGCTGGCCAACGGTGTTCGCTATCTCGTGGACCCGCGGATCGTCGACGGTACGAGCTGGATCACCGGCGCTGACGAGCCGGGCCGCCACGTGGTCGGATTGGTCGCGGGCCGCGACTTCGTCGCCGACGGCACCATTGAGGCGGCCGAAGTCCGGGAGGGAGACCCCTCGCCCGACGGTGCGGGGTCGCTGGTGGCCGCGCGGGGCATCGAGATCGGCCATGTCTTCCAACTCGGCCGCAAGTACGCCGATGCATTCACCGCCGATGTGCTCGGCGAGAACGGTAAGCCGGTCCGGTTGACGATGGGCTCCTATGGCATCGGGGTGTCGCGCCTGGTGGCTGTCATCGCTGAGCAATATCACGACGAGCTCGGGTTGCGTTGGCCGCCGTCAGTGTCGCCGTTCGATGTTCACGTGGTGATCGCGAACAAGGATGACGTCGCTCGCGAGGGTGCCAACGCGCTGGCGGCCGAGTTGGATGGGCTCGGAGCCGAGGTACTCCTTGATGATCGCAAGGCATCACCGGGCGTGAAATTCAAAGATGCCGAATTGCTCGGGGTGCCGTGGATCGTCGTGGTGGGGCGGGGGTGGACCGACGGTGTCGTGGAGTTGCGTAACCGGCTCAGCGGCGAGAAGCGCGAAGTCCCCATCGGAAACGCGGCCAGCGACATAAGTGCGGCTATCGCCGCGGCGATCGGGTAGCGCACGGCGTGCCTGGAGGTTATTCGCGGGTTATTCGGAACCGCTTATTCTCGGGTTATTCCGTACCGCCGGGGAACGCGACGGTGATCGCGGTGTCACCGCGGACGCGGCGCCAGCGTGCGGCCATGACGGCACTATCGGTCAGCGCGGTAACTGCGAACGCCCGCATGCGCTGATCGGTCGCCTGCTCGACGACGGCCCGCCATGCGATGGCCGAGTCTTGCTCCATCGTCACGGCGAGGTTGGCCGCATCGGTGGGGTTATCCACCTCAAACGGCAGCGAATACCCGACTTCGGGGAGCGGTGCCATGACCCCCGCCTCGTCGAGTGTTGCGATCGCCGCCTCCCGGCGCGCCCGGTGCTGGGCCATGGCTTCGGCGACGAGGTAGTTGATTTCGGGGAGCGAATGGGCCGACACCATGCCGTACCCGTAGATGGTGGCGTGCTCGGCGGCGATGGCATCGAACAACGCGCCGTCGGCGGCGTCACTCGGGCGGGTCGGCGGGGCGGGCTCGGGGGAAGTCACGAAGTTCCTTCCGACGGAGCCAATGCCACGCTGTAGGAGACCGTGCACGCCGCGGCAATGGAGCCGAGCAGCCCCGCGCGATAGCCCGACAGCTCCATAGCGGCCTGCGCGGCGCTGTCGGCCGATGCGCGCAGCGCGTCGATCACATCCCCGACCGTGGGCGCCGGCTGGGCTGCCGCTGAGGGCACCGATGACGCGGTCGTGGTTGTGGTTGTCGGTGCTGCTTTGCCGGTCATTCGCACGATCTCCTCGGCGAGCGCCTGGGCATGCGCCGAGCGCTCGGCGGCGACCTCGGTCAGTGCGGTCGCGGCAGATTTATCGGCATCGGCAGATTTGTCGGCATCGGCAGCCTCGGTGGCCAGCTCGCTGTCGGCCCGGGCGCGGTCGAGTGCGTTGGTCAGGTCGTCGAGATCCGCTGGTGGTGATGGGGTCGTGCCGCAGGCCGCTGATGTCGCCGCTGTTGCTCCGAGAATCACCAGCGCGGCCGCCCCGGAGAGCACGCGTCGGCGGCTGACGGTGGTCGGGCGGCTCTGCACGAGCAACATCTTGCCATTGCGCGGGCTCCTCAGCGGCGACCGAGTTCGGTGGCGGCCTGGCTGTGGTGGCCGACTTTCGCAATTTGTCCTGTCTACGCTGGCGTATCCTGGTTGCGCGGGTCCATGGGGCGTTGTCACATGAATCCTCTTGTGAACCGCGTCCGGACAACTCAAGATGAGGAGCTCGTCGTGGCGGAGCGGTCTACGGGGTTACCGTCACAGCGGCAGGTGACTCAACTGCTCGACGGCGAGTTCGCGCGGGCCGGATACGAGGTTGAGGACGTCCTGATCGACTCTGCCGCCCAGCCGCCCCGGATCACGGTGGTCGCCGACGGCGACGCCGCGCTGGACCTGAATTCGATCGCTGAGCTGTCCCGGATGGCCTCAGAGCTGCTCGACGGTCTTGACACCGCGGCCTACGTCCTCGAAGTGACGTCGCCGGGGGTGGACCGCCCGCTGACGACCGAGAAGCACTTTCGCCGGGCCAGTGGACGCAGGGTCGAGATGACGCTGTCGGATGGGTCGACGCTCACCGGGCGGTTGGGGCAGACGCGGGGAGGCATGGTCGGGCTGGTAGTTCGCGAGGGTGCCCGCGGCGGACTCTCGGTCCGCGATATCAAACTCGAAAGAATTACCAAAGCTGTTGTTCAGGTGGAGTTTTCACCGCCAAATCCGCATGAGCTGGAATTGTCCGGCCAATCCGGGAAGGAGGCCGGAGCGTGAATATCGACATGGCAGCCCTGCACGCGATCGAGGCAGATAAGGGAATCACGGTCGACGTGGTGGTTGAGACCATCAAATCGGCATTGCTGACTGCCTATAAACACACTGAAGGCCACGAGGCTGACGCGCGCATCGACATCGATCGCAAGACCGGCATCGTCAAGGTAATAGCCCGCGAAACGGATGCCGACGGCAACGTGCTGCACGAGTGGGACGACACCCCTGAGGGCTTCGGTCGGATCGCGGCCACCACCGCCCGTCAGGTCATCCTGCAACGGCTTCGTGATGCCGAAAATGAGAAGAACTATGGCGAGTTCTCTGCCCGCGAGGGCGACATCGTCGCCGGTGTCATCCAGCGGGACGCACGCGCCAACGCTCGCGGTGTCGTGGTCGTTCGGATGGGCGGCGAGACCAACGGATCTGAGGGCATGATCCCCGCCGCGGAGCAGGTGCCTGGTGAACGGTACGAGCATGGCGACCGGTTGCGTTGCTACGTCGTCGGGGTATCTCGCGGTGCGCGAGAGCCACTGATCACGTTGTCGCGTACTCATCCCAACCTGGTGCGCAAACTGTTCTCGCTGGAGGTCCCCGAGATCGCCGACGGATCGGTCGACATCGTCGCGGTGGCCCGAGAGGCGGGGCATCGTTCCAAGATCGCGGTGACGTCCCACATGCCGGGGCTCAACGCCAAAGGTGCCTGCATCGGTCCGATGGGGCAGCGGGTTCGCAACGTGATGAGCGAATTGTCCGGCGAGAAGATCGACATCATCGACTACGACGAGGATCCTGCTCGATTTCTGGCCAACGCGCTGTCACCTGCCAAGGTGGTATCGGTGTCGGTAATCGACGAAGGGTCGCGGGCGGCCCGGGCGGTCGTGCCGGACTTCCAGCTGTCGCTGGCAATCGGCAAGGAAGGGCAGAACGCCCGCCTTGCGGCCAGGCTGACCGGCTGGCGTATCGACATCCGCAGCGACGACGCTGCCGCCGACAACCCTGCCGCCGACAACCCTGCCGCCGACAACCCCGATGGCCGGTCGGAGCCCAGATCGGACTCCGCTCACGGTGCGGTCGGGGACCGCTGAGGCGGCCACCGCCATACCGATTTTCTATTCCGTACTGCAGTGGCGCTAGACTTGCCTGTGATCCAGCGTGAGACATCGGCTCGGACGCAGAGAAACACGGTCGAACCTTCGGGTGGACCAGTGCGGACCTGCATCGGATGTCGAAATCGAGAGTTGGCCGTTGAATTGCTTCGGGTTGTCGCTGTCGGCAGTGCGGACGGGACTGGGAATGGCTCCAGTGCCGTGACCGTCGACGTAGCGGGAACGCTCCCGGGGCGGGGTGCTTGGCTGCACCGCGATCCCGGGTGCCTCCAAGGGGCGATTCGTCGGCGGGCGTTCGGCCGAGCGTTGCGGATCACCGGTAGCCCGGACATCACCGCGGTGGAAGAGTGTTTCTGAGGATCGAGAGTGACTCAGCAGCCTTGACCCCACACGGCAATAGGACAGGTAGCGAAGAACATGAGCACACCGTGAAGTCTCGATGACCATGCGTCATAGCTAAACCGAGGCACGGCGCCCACCACCGCTGTTGCCTCCCAGACAGGAGATAGTAGTGGCAGGTAAGGCCCGCGTGCACGAGTTGGCTAAGGAACTCGGTGTCACCAGTAAAGAAGTGCTCGCCCGACTGAATGATCAGGGCGAATTCGTCAAGTCAGCGTCGTCCACGGTAGAGGCGCCGGTCGCCCGCCGGCTTCGCCAGTCGTTCGGCGGACCGAAACCCGCAAGCGAGAGTGCCGAGAGCACCAAGAGCAGTGGTAACGGTTCACCTGCCAAGCCCGCCGCCTCCCCGGCCAAGCCGGCAGCACCCAAACCCTCGGCGCCACCGGTAGCTCAGGAGCCCCCGCCGGCTCCCGCCGCTCCGGCTGCACCCGCGGCAGCGGCGTCAGCGGCGCCAGCGGCTCCGCCTGCCGAGCCGAGCCCGACCCCTGGCCCACGCCCAGGCCCCACACCGGGCGGGGTTCCCAAGCCTGCCCCGCGGCCCCCCCGCGTCGGCAACAACCCATTCTCATCCCAGCAGCCGGTCGAGCGGCCGGCGCCGCGTCCGCAAAGCCCCCAAAGCCCGCGGCCAGGCGCCGGACCCGGCGGGCCGCGCCCCGGTGGCGGTCCGCGCCCCGGCGCCACCCCAGGCAATATGCCGCCCAGGCCGCAAGGTGCGCGCCCGGGCCCTGGTGGTCGTCCAGGCGGCGGTCCTCGCCCCAGTCCCGGCGGTCGCGGTCCCGGAGCAGGCGCCGGTGGCGGTCGTCCCGGTGGCCCGGGCGGTGGTGGCGGTGGTAACTACCGCGGGGGTGGCCCAGGTGGCCCCGGCGGTGGCGGCGGTGCGCCCGCCGGTGGCGGCGGTGGTTTCAGGGGCCGTCCTGGCGGCGGTGGCCGTCCCGGTCAGCGCGGCGGAGCCGCGGGCGCGTTCGGGCGCCCCGGGGGTGCAGTGCGGCGTGGCCGCAAGTCGAAGCGGGCCAAACGCGCCGAGTACGAGAGCATGCAGGCCCCAGTCGTGGGTGGCGTGCGGTTGCCCCACGGCAATGGCGAGACGATCCGCTTGGCCCGTGGAGCGTCCCTGGTGGACTTCGCCGAGAAGATCGATGCGAACCCCGCGTCGCTGGTGCAGGCGCTGTTCAACCTCGGCGAGATGGTCACTGCCACCCAGTCGGTCGGTGACGAGACCCTCGAACTGCTCGGCAGCGAGATGAACTACGTCGTCCAGGTGGTTAGCCCGGAGGACGAGGATCGTGAGCTGCTCCAGTCCTTCGACCTGTCCTACGGGGAAGATGCAGGGGACGAGTCCGCTTTGGAGCACCGTCCTCCGGTGGTGACCGTGATGGGTCACGTCGACCACGGCAAGACCCGGCTGCTGGACAGCATCCGTCAGGCCAACGTCGGTGAGGGAGAGGCCGGTGGCATCACCCAGCACATCGGCGCCTACCAGGTTCTCACCGAGCTGGATGGCAACGAGCGGTTGGTGACGTTCATCGACACCCCGGGTCACCAGGCGTTCACCGCCATGCGTGCCCGTGGCGCCAAGGCCACCGACATCGCGATCCTGGTGGTTGCCGCAGACGATGGAGTGATGCCTCAGACGGTCGAGGCCATCAACCACGCGCAGGCAGCTGAGGTGCCGATCGTGGTCGCGGTCAACAAGATCGACAAAGAGGGCGCAGACCCGGCGAAGATTCGCGGTCAGCTCACCGAATACGGCCTGGTCGCCGAGGACTTCGGCGGCGACACCATGTTCGTCGACATCTCGGCCAAGCAGGGCAGCAATATCGACGCCCTGCTCGATGCCGTGCTGCTCACCGCCGATGCGGCGTTGGACCTGCGCGCCAACCCCGACATGGAAGCCCAGGGTGTGGCCATTGAGGCCCACCTGGACCGCGGCCGCGGACCGGTGGCCACGGTGCTTATCCAGCGCGGCACGTTGCGGGTCGGCGACTCGATCGTGGCCGGCGACGCCTATGGGCGCGTTCGGCGCATGGTCGACGAGCACGGCGCCGACGTTGCCGAGGCGCTGCCGTCGCGCCCGGTGCAGGTCATCGGCTTCACCTCGGTTCCCGGTGCCGGCGACAACTTGCTGGTCGTCGACGAGGACCGGATCGCCCGGCAGATCGCCGACCGGCGCAGCGCGCGCAAGCGCAATGCGTTGGCGGCGCGGACACGTAAACGCATCAGCCTGGAGGACCTGGATTCGGCGCTCAAGGAAACCAGCCAGCTGAACCTGATCCTCAAGGGCGACAACTCCGGCACCGTCGAGGCGTTGGAGGAGGCCCTGATGGGTATTGAGATCGAGGATGAAGTTGAGCTGCGGGTCATCGACCGCGGCGTCGGCGGT
>JAHZKD010000499.1 GCA_022600605.1 Actinomycetes bacterium | reverse complement strand
TCCTGGTGTTCATGGTGGCGTTGATCGGGTTCACCGATCTCGGTGTGGGCCGGCTTGTGATGATGGTTTTCGGCTGATCCCGATGGCTGGGCGAGCGCTGACAGTGAAATTGAGAGAGGACTACACGTGACTAGCTTCGACGGCGAAACGCCTTCGGGTGACACCGTCGACACCATCGAGGTCGACGGGGCTGATAACGAGGTTGCCTCGGAGGCTGTGAGCACTGACGAGCATGCGGCCCCCGCAGAGGGGGCTGAAGCGGTCGTGGATGCCGACGAGGATGAAGATCCGGCCGTCACGCTGAAGAAGGAGCTGCGCCTCCAACCAGGCGATTGGTACGTCATTCACTCCTACGCCGGCTATGAGAACAAGGTGAAGGCCAACCTTGAGACCCGTGTGCAGAACCTGGACGTCGGTGATTACATCTTTCAGGTCGAGGTGCCGACAGAAGAGGTCACCGAGATCAAGAATGGCCAGCGCAAGGTGGTCAACCGCAAGGTGCTGCCCGGGTACATCCTGGTCCGCATGGAACTCAACGACGAGTCTTGGGGCGCGGTTCGCAACACCCCCGGGGTGACAGGCTTCGTCGGTGCGACGTCGCGACCGTCGCCGTTGTCCCTCAACGACGTCGTTAAGTTCCTGCTGCCGCCGGCTTCGGCGAAGAAGCCCGGGAAGGCTTCATCGACCGCAGCTGCGGCTGCCGAGACCGGCGGACTTGAGCGGCCGATCATCGAGGTCGATTTCGAGGTCGGCGAGTCGGTCACCGTTATGGACGGCCCGTTCGCGACGTTGCCGGCGTCGATCAGCGAGGTCAATGCCGAACAGCAGAAACTCAAGGTGCTGGTGTCCATCTTCGGCCGCGAGACACCTGTCGAATTGACCTTCACCCAGGTCTCCAAGATCTAACTGCGATTTCGGCGTGCTCGTCGTCGGTCAGCGACGCAAAACACGCCGAAGTCGAATTGAACCAAGAGAGGAACACCCACCATGGCCCCGAAAAAGAAGGCCGTCGGGCTGATCAAGCTGCAGATCCAGGCCGGGCAGGCCAACCCCGCCCCGCCGGTCGGTCCCGCGCTCGGCCAGCACGGCGTCAACATCATGGAGTTCTGCAAGGCG
Organism: Actinomycetes bacterium; assembly: GCA_022600605.1. Taxonomy (GTDB): domain Bacteria; phylum Actinomycetota; class Actinomycetes; order Mycobacteriales; family Mycobacteriaceae; genus Mycobacterium. The sequence continues at coordinate 12,788 of JAHZKD010000499.1, read as the reverse complement.
TACAACGCCGCGACGGAGTCGCAGCGTGGAAACGTCATCCCCGTGGAGATCACCGTCTACGAGGACCGCACCTTCACCTTCGCATTGAAGACCCCGCCCGCGGCCAAGCTGCTGCTCAAGGCAGCCGGCGTGGCGAAGGGGTCTGGCACACCGCACACGACGAAGGTCGCCAAGGTGACCTGGGACCAGGTACGCGAGATCGCCGAGACCAAGAAGGAAGACTTGAACGCCAACGACATCGATCAGGCGGCCAAGATCATCGCCGGGACCGCCCGGTCGATGGGTATCACCGTCGAATAAGTCGGCGGCATCGAGACTGCACTGAGGGTGTCCGAGTGAGGATCGCCGTCGGCGCAGTCTCAACACATCAACCCGTGGGAGGGCCAGCTACGGCCCGCCAACCACAACTCTGATCAGGAGAAGCAAATGAGCAGGAACAGCAAGGCATACCGCGAAGCATCCGAGAAGGTCGACAAGACCCGGCTGCACACGCCTTTGGAGGCCGCGAAGCTGGCCAAGGAGACGTCATCGAAGAAGCAGGACGCCACCGTTGAGGTCGCGATCCGGCTCGGTGTCGATCCGCGTAAGGCAGACCAGATGGTGCGTGGCACGGTGAATCTGCCCCATGGCACCGGCAAGACCGCGCGCGTTGCAGTGTTCGCGGTGGGCGACAAGGCTGAAGCCGCCGAGGCCGCGGGCGCCGACATCGTCGGCAGCGACGACCTGATCGAGAAGATCCAGGGCGGGTTTTTGGAGTTCGACGCCGCGATCGCCACCCCGGACCAGATGGCCAAGGTCGGCCGCATTGCGCGCATCCTCGGTCCGCGTGGTCTGATGCCGAACCCCAAGACCGGTACGGTCACTCCGGATGTGGCCAAGGCCGTATCAGACATCAAGGGCGGCAAGATCAACTTCCGGATCGACAAACAGGCCAATCTGCACTTTGTGATCGGCAAAGCGTCGTTCGGCGAGCAGTCGCTAGCCGAGAATTACGGCGCCGCGCTCGACGAGATCCTGCGCGCCAAGCCATCGTCATCCAAGGGGCGCTACCTCAAGAAGATCGTCGTCTCTACCACTACTGGACCCGGGATCCCGGTCGACCCGGCCATCGTCCGGGATTTCACGGAGGCGTAGGCGCCAGCCGGAGCCGACCATCGGGTTCGGAGGCGTAGGCGCCAGCCGGATAGTGAGAAACCCCGCACACACACGGTGCGGGGCTTCTTCTCGTTCGTTGGCTTATTGGGAGCACTCCTCGGTCACCGTTTACGGCTGGCCCCGGCTGATGCGACCGCCCCCCACAAGCGGTGGCTCAGCGTCATAGGCCAGGAGACCGATGCCGCATCCCCCATCTAACCTCGATGTGGTGGCCGAGAAGCACTCCCACAGCAACATAGCACTTACCACCTGTATGTGTGTTGGCATCTGCAATAGTTGTGTGCGGCAGTCTTGTGCACACCGCCTTCTCCTGCGGTTTCTGCGTCCGTGAGGTGTCGATCGCACCGCTGTCGGGAGCTGTCAGGCGGAGTTTGTCATTCGTTCTAGCAAACACTGCTTCGGTCGAGCGGCATGGGTTGTCTGTGGTTTCGCGCACTCGGGAGACGATTCGGCAATGAGTGAGCAGGTTCAGGCCGAGCCCGCGCCGCGGCCAGAGCTCAGGCAGCGACGCCCTTCTTGAGATAGGTGATGAGGCTGACGTCGATGCTCTCGTCGATGAAGTAGTACTGACAACCGTTCAGGTACTTCATATACCGGTAGTAGTTCTCTTCGTCGGTGGCCGCGATTGCCTTGTCTTTGGCGGCTTCCAACCGGCCCGACCAGATGCCCAGCGTCTTGATGTAGTGGTTGCGCAGCGACAAGACCTCAGGCACCGAGAAGCCGGCCTTCTCGCCGTGCTCCACCATCAACTGGGTGGTGGGAACCCGCCCGCCGGGGAAGATCTCGGTGATCATGAACTTCACGAAGCGGGCCAGCTCGAAGGTGAGTTTCTTGCCCCGCTCTGCGAGATCGTAGGGGTGATAGCCGACGCTGCTCTGGACGGTCATCCGGCCTTCTTCGGGCAGGATCTCAAAGCAGTTCTTGAAGAAGTCGTCCCCGCGTTCCTTGCCGAAGTGCTCGAAGGCCTCGATCGACACGATTCGGTCAACCGGGCTGTGGAACTGCTCCCATCCCTGCAATCGCACATCGAAGGTCCGCTCGGAGTCGAGATCGCTCAGCAATTGGTTGCAGTAGGCGTGCTGGTTTTTGCTGAGGGTCAGACCGATGACGTTGACGTCGTACTTCTCCATTGCACGCCGCAGCGTCAGGCCCCAGCCGCAGCCGACCTCGAGCAGCGTCATGCCGGGCTTGAGGTCCAGTCGGTCGAGGTGCTGGTCAACGTTGGCCAGCTGCGCCTCGGACAGCGTGGTGTTCGGTCCCGTGAAGTATGCGCAGCTGTACTTGCGGGTCGGATCCTGGAACACACCGAAGAAGTCATCCGAGAGGTCGTAGTGAGCCTGGATGTCCTCGTAGTGAGGCGTCAGGCGCGAGGCGCCGGTGGATTGATCAGACATGATTTCCTTGCTGTGCTTGCAGATTATCTGCAGACCGTACCGAACTCGCGGCGGGACACTCTGCGACACTCGCATGAAGGGTCAACCCTAGCGTTCTAGTGGTCGTCCCAGCGATTCCGGTTCTTGTGGTTACTCCCCAGCGTGAACTGATTGGGGTCGAAGTAGCAGACCCGGATTTCCCACTGGGGTGTTCGTGCGAATTATCGCGCATATCAAGATGCCTCCATGAACGTGGTCTTCAGTTCACCGACAATGGCGCCCCACAATGGTTCGGGAAGCTCGTGGCCCATGCCGTCAAAGAGCACCAGTCTTGCACCATTGATCGCGCGTGCTACTGCGCGTCCACCCATCGGCCGCATCAGCTTGTCTGCCTTGCCATGGATGACCACGGTGGGCGCTGTGATCTGCCGGTTGTACCGCCGTAGGCTGCCGCTACCGAGGATCGCTGCGAAGTGTCTGGCGATCCCGGCCGGGTAATAGGAGCGGTCATATCCTTCGATTGCGTCGGCGCGGACGCGGCGCTCGGGCGCCGGGTAGGCCGGGCTGCCGATGATCTTGTTGACCCGCACCGCGTTTTCGATGATGGCCTCGCGCGTGGTGTCGATGGGGCGTTTGAGGATGGCCGCGAGCTGGCGCGGCCCCGGCGGCGGCAACACCGGCTGGTTGTTGCTGGAGAAGATCACGCCCAGTGCCTTGGTACGTGCCTGGTGCCTCGCGGCAAAAATCTGGGCGATCATGCCGCCCATCGAGCCGCCGACTACGTGTGCCTGGTCGATCTCGAGGTGGTCGAGCAGCGCGGCGGCATCGTCGGCCATATCCTCCAACGTGTACGCCGCGGGGCTGGGCAGGCCGATGAAGGACCGCGCCATCCGCGGTAGCAGTGCTGCCCCCGAATGTTGGCTGGGCAGTTTCGTGGACAATCCGACGTCGCGATTGTCGAAGCGGATGACTCGCAGACCCTGGTCGATGAGGTGTTCGCAGAACCCCTTGCGCCACAGCAATAATTGCGCACCCAGACCCATGATCAGCAGCACTGCGGGGTCGTTCGGGTCGCCCATGTCCTCGTAGTAGATGTCGACCGGATTGTCCGGATCTCCAGACCTGGCTGTGCCCGTACGGATGATCACCCTCAGGCCTCGACTCCGTCGGTGGAATGTTCGCGACTGATCTCGACCATGAAGTTCGCGAAGTAGCCGGTGAGCTGCGGATCGCTCATCATCTGCCATCGCGGAGCGAGCAGTTTCATGTAGCGCTCGACATAGAGGAACTGCTTGCCGATGAGGACCAGCTCGCGTGGCAGCTTGACGTCGTAGGCGTCGGCCAGTGTCGAGAGTTGCTTGCCGATCTCGGCGTAACTCAGATCGCCGAGCGACGTCATAGTCAGTGGCGTGGCGAACTTCTCCAGATCCTTGGCTGCCTGCGCCTCGGGTTTGACGGTGCCGACCGCGCCCATCATCACGACGATCTTGCCTGCCGTCGCGTGATCCTTCTTGACTAGCAGGGCGTGGACCAGCTCGCGAAGAAGCCAGCGTGTGCGCGGGTCGATGCGGCCCATGATGCCGAAGTCGAAGAAAACGATCTTTCCGTCGTCGTCGACATACAGATTTCCCGCATGCAGATCGCCGTGGAACAGGCCGTGGCGCAGCCCGCCCTCGAAGAGACTGAACAGCAGAGCCTTGACCAGTTCGGTGCCGTCGAAGCCCTTCTCGCGGATCGCAGCGGCGTCGTCGATGCGCACGCCGGTGACGCGCTCCATGGTCAGCACGCGCTCGCTGGTCAGATTCCAGTACACCTGGGGCACCCGGATGTTCTTTCCCAGCGGGGACGCGTGCATGTGGGCGACCCAGGCGTCCATCGATTGAGCCTCCAACCGGAAGTCCAATTCCTCGGCGAGGTTTTCGGCGAAGTCGGCGACGACGTCTTGGGCCGACAGGCGTTGGCCGAGTTTGGCCACCTCGACCAGCCGGGCGCCCCGTTTGAGGATCTGCAGATCCGCTGCCACCCGGCGACGGATCCCCGGCCGCTGGATCTTCACCACGACCTCCTCGCCGGAGTGCAGCGTGGCGTAGTGCACCTGCGCGATAGATGCCGAGGCGAACGGCGTCTCGTCGAATGACTTGAACAGGTTCGCCGGTTCGTCGCCGAGTTCCTCCCGGAACAGCTTGTGCATTGCCTCTGGGTCGGCGGCTGGCACCCGGTCGAGCAGGCTGCGAAACTCCCGGCTCAACGGTTCCCCGAAGGCGCCCGGGCTGGAAGCGATGATCTGGCCGAACTTCACGTACGTCGGCCCGAGGTCAGCGAACGTCTGCGGGACCTGTCTGACGATCTTTTGCTGCAACGAGCCGCGCCCGATGAGCTTGCTCGCCACGCGGGCGCCGGTGCGGCTGACCTGCCATGCTGTCGCTCCGATTCGGGCAGCTTCGATGGGCAAAGGCACCCGATCCAACTTGGCGACCTCGCGGTGCTGCGAATTTCGGGTAGTGCTCATTGCTGCAGTCTCTCAAAAATCTGCCGGTGGGTGAAAACTGCTGTGGCCCCGGTCACAGCAGTTCTGTTCGGGCGAAGCCACAGTCCGGCGGTCCCCATCCGCTGCGACTTCGAGGTGTGGCGGTCGCGACGGTCTGCTTGGGGCCTCACTGGCACGCGTGGGCCGCATGATGGCCGCGGCGTGTCGGGCACAGGGTCGCGTGCGCGGGGAATGGAAGATTGGGCGATGCCCATCGAAATGCCCATCGAGGTGTTCGCGGCGGAATCCACCGAGCTGTTCACCGGATCGACTGACGAACCGCTCCAGATCGTCCGAGTGTCCTACCGCGGCTGCTCGTCCCCGACGCCGGTTCGTATCGAGGGGCCGGGATTGCAGACCATCGGTGAGTCGACAGCGCAACCCGGTGGTGCATCGTTGGAGGTCGCGGTCAGGGTTACCGGCGCGGCGGCTGGGCAGTGCGTGCCGGCGCGCGCGGTAGCCGGCGAGAGCGTCGTTGACTTCGATTTCACGGTCGCCGAACCGGGCTGGACCATGTTCATGGTCAGCCACTTCCATTACGACCCGGTGTGGTGGAACACCCAGGGCGCCTATACCAGTCTGTGGACCGAGGAGCCGCCCGGTCGATGCCGGCAGACCAACGGCTTCGAGTTGGTCAGCGCCCACCTTGAGATGGCCAGGCGGGAGCCGGAGTACAAATTCGTGCTTGCCGAGGTCGACTACCTCAAACCGTTCTGGGACACCCACCCCCAGGACCGCGCCGACCTGCGCCGGATGATCGCCGAAGGGCGTGTCGAGATCATGGGGGGCACCTACAACGAGCCCAACACCAACCTCACCAGCCCCGAGACCACCATCCGGAACTTTGTGCACGGCATTGGTTTTCAGCGCGACGTGATGGGCGCCGATCCGTCGACTGCGTGGCAGCTCGACGTGTTCGGTCACGACCCTCAGTTCCCGGGGATTGCTGCCGATGCAGGTCTGACATCGAGTTCATGGGCGCGCGGGCCGCACCACCAGTGGGGGCCGATGGCCACCGAGAACGGACGCGATGGTGACCCCGAGCGAATGCAGTTCGCCAGCGAGTTTGAGTGGATAGCACCGTCGGGGCGTGGCCTGCTGACCCACTACATGCCCGCGCATTACGCGGCCGGATGGTGGATGGACTCGTCGGCATCGCTGCGAGAGGCCGAAGCCGCCACCTATGAACTTTTCGTCAAGATGAAGAAGGTAGCGCTCACCCGCAACGTGCTGCTGCCCGTCGGTACCGACTACACCCCGCCCAACAAGTGGGTCACCGAGATACACCGCGACTGGAATTCTCGTTACACCTGGCCGCGCTTCGTGTGTGCGCTGCCGCGAGAGTTCTTCGCCGCGGTCGGTGACGAACTTCAGGCGCGCGGTCCAGGGCAGCGCGCGACAACACCGTCACCGCAGACCCGCGACATGAACCCGATCTACACCGGCAAAGACGTGTCCTACATCGACACTAAACAGGCCAACCGCGCCGCCGAGCATGCGGTCTTGCACGCTGAGCGGTTCGCAGCTTTCGCGGGGCTGCTGACCGGCGCCACCTATCCCGAGGCGGCCCTGGCCAAGGCCTGGGTGCAACTGGCCTACGGCGCCCACCATGACGCCATCACCGGATCGGAATCCGACCAGGTCTATCTCGATCTGCTCACCGGTTGGCGAGATGCCTGGCAACTGGGAAGCGATATCAGGGACCGCGCTCTGAGTTTGATATCCACGGCGGTGGATGCCTCGGTGGTGGTGTGGAACCCCCTGGGGCACGGTCGCTCCGATGTGGTGACGCTACATCTGGACGAACCCCTGTCGGGCCATGTTGTGGACAGCGACGGCCGGAGAGTGGCTGTGCTGTCCGAACACGGTGGGCATTCGATCACCTGGGTGGCCCGAGATGTGCCGTCGCTGGGTTGGCGCTCCTATCGACTAGTGCCCGGCATAGTGCCCGGCCCAGTGCCCGGGATGGTGTCTGGCCCAGCGCCCGGCCCAGTACCCGGCTCAGCGCCCGGTGCTGACGCCGATTCGTGGATGCCGCTGGAGGGTGCGGAGATCGCCAACGATTACTACCGCCTGCGGATCGACCCGGCGCGAGGCGGAGCGGTGAGCTCGCTGATCGCCGACGGACGTGAACTCATCGCCGAGGCAAGGGTCGGCAACGAGCTCGCCGTCTACGACGAGTACCCCGCACATCCGACCGCAGGGGAGGGGCCGTGGCATCTCCTGCCGAAGGGGTCGGTGATCACGTCGTCGCACATGCCGGCGACCTCGGTGCGCGGTTATCGCTGCGCGTTGGGGGAGCGGGTGATTGTCACCGGAGAGATCCCCGGCCTGCTGCGCTACACGCAGGTACTGACGCTGTGGCAAGGGGTGGATCGTCTGGACTGCCGCACCATCGTCGACGAATTCACCGGAGCGGACCGTCTACTCAGGCTGCGATGGCCATGTCCAGTACCGGGGGCCATGCCTGTCAGCGAGGTCGGTAACGCCGTGATCGGTCGCGGCTTCGGACTGCTGCACGAGCCTGGATCGGTGGAATCGGTGGACACCGCAGTGTTCCCCTACACGCTGGACAACCCCGCATACGGCTGGTTCGGATTGTCCTCGGCGGTGCGGGTGCGATTTCGCGGCGGTGAGGTGCGGGCGATCTCGGTGGCTGAGGTGGTGTCCCCGACGCGGTCTGACACCACGACCGAAGCACTGATCCGTGAGCTGATGACGGCACTCGCCCGCGCGGGGGTCACCGCCACGTGCACCGTCGCCGATGCGCCCCGGTACGGCGATCTCGCCGTCGACTCGAACCTGCCCGATGTCCGGATCAGCATCGGTGCAGCCACCGATAATGCGTTTACTGAAAAAGTTCTCGGCGCATCCGGAGCAACCGGAGCAACATCGCGGGAATGGATCGCGGCCGCCAAGCCGCTGCGGGACGTCTGGGTGCCTGGCGCCGATCTGCGTGACCCGGGCGCACTCGCAGTCCTGGTCATCGGCGCCGACGGAGACACCGCAGCCGCGGTTGCCGCGCTGATCGAGGACCTGGCTGACGCGGAGATCATCGTCGACCAAGACCCCAAAGGCGCGGTGGAGGACTTCGAATCGCGCACCGTGGCGGTGATCAACCGGGGGGTTCCAGGGTTCGCGGTCGACACCGAGGGCACCCTGCACGCTTCCCTGTTGCGTTCCTGCACGGGATGGCCGTCGGGAACCTGGATCGATCCTCCTCGGCGCACCGCTCCCGACGGATCCAATTTCGCACTGCAGCACTGGACCCACACCTTCGACTACGCCGTGACCTCGGCCGAGGGTGACTGGCGAGACATCGACATGCCCTCCCGAAGCGCTGAATTCAATCAGCCGCTGCAGCCCGTCATCGCTCGCCACGACCCGACCTTCGGTGGGCTGCCTGCGTGGGGGTCGCTGTTGGAGGTTGAGCCCGAACGTGTGGCAAGCATCGGTGCGCTCAAGGCGGTGGGCAACCCGACAGCGCGCGGCAGCGCTCGCCACAGCGACCCCGCCGACGGCATCGTTGTCCGGCTCGTCGAGACGCTGGGCCGGCGTGCCGAGGTCACCGTGCAATCGGGGCTGCGCCATATCTCATCCCCGACGCGGCTGGACCTGATCGAAGAGCCGCTCGGTGGCGAAGCTGACGCGGTGACGCTGCACGGCTACGAGATCGCCACACTGCGAATGCAGCTCAACTTCCCACGGGTCCTTCCAGCCGAAGACGTGAACTTGGCTCCCGAGGCCGAAGCCGCCCAGCCGCTATACGCCAGGTACTGGCTGCACAATCGCGGGCCCGCCCCGCTCGGCGGACTACCGGCCGTGGCGCACCTGCATCCGCACCGGCTTGAGGTTTCCGGCGGCGACTTGGTCCCGCTCAGGCTCACCGCGGTCAGCGACGCGACTGATACCGCGTTGCACGGCAAGGTGCGCTTGGTGGCGCCGCCGGGCTGGGATCTCGGCATGGATGAACTGCCGTTTGTGTTGCCGCCCGGCGAGTATTTGGAGTCCATCGTCGAGGTGGCTGTGCCCGACAACGCAGCACCTGGTCTTTACCCGGTGCGCGCTGAGCTGGCCGCGACCGGCGGGGCCATTCCTGCATCGTGGCACCAGACAGTCGAGGATGTCTGCGTCATCTCGCTCGGAAGCCATGATGGCGAAATTCTGCGGCTCGTCGCCGAGCCGCAGGCCGTGGATGTCGCGGCGGGCGAAACAGCGCGGCTGAGCGTCACCGTGGGGACCGATATTCACGCCGACCTCGCGGTGGAAGCGCATGTGATATCTCCGTGGGGCACCTGGGAGTGGGTAAGTCCCAACATCGTCGGAGACGTCCTTCCGGCGCGCGGCGTCGTCGAATTGGCGTTCGAGGTCGCGCCGCCGGCGTGGACGGAACCCGGGCTGTGGTGGGCGTTGATCCGCGTGGCGTGCGCGGGGGAACTGGTGTACTCACCGGCGGTCTCGGTGCGGGTGCGGCATGCGCGTTGACGTGGCGGCGACGGTCGGCAGCGATTGCGTGACGGTCGCCGACGTGGACGCCCGAGAAAGCGTTCTGCGTGGAGGGGTTTGGGCTCACGCACTGCCGAAGTCGGGGACCCGTGAGGCCCGACAGCTGCGTCGGTGGATCACCCAGGTTCTCGTCGCCGAACGGGTTGTGGCGGCCCAGGCCAGGGCTCTGGCTGAGTGCGAAGCACATGCGCCGTCGGAGGCAGATCTGTTGCCCGACGAGGTTGCGCGACTCGAGATCGGAAGCGTCGCAGCGTCCACCTTGTCGCAGCCCGCCGGGCGCGCGGTATTCGCCCATGTCACCGCGTCGGTGCGGGTCAGCGCCGCACACGTACGGGACTATCACCGACGCAATCCGCTCCGCTTCGCTGATCCTCCGGCCTCGGGGCGATGGCGGCGCCCGCCCGCGGCCACCGACCTCGGCGAGGTCGGACCCGTCATCGCAGCACACCTGCTGGCAGCCGCCCGGCGCCGGAAGTACCGCCGCTGGCTGGACGCGCGATGCGCCGAAGTCGTAGTGCTCGCCCACGGCTATGAGCATCCCGGCGATCCCCGACAGCCCGACAACACCCATAGGCACTGATGAACGCTTGCGCGAAGAAGCGAAGTGTGTGATGGCCGATCGCATCCTGGCGCTCGACGTGGGCGGCACCAAGATCTCCGCCGGTCTGGTCGACCCCGACGGGACTGTGGTTCATCGCAGACGGCGGCCCACGCCCACAGGCGACGCCGAGGCGGTATGGGCGGCCGTTGAGTCCTTGCTCACCGAGACGCTGCTGGCGGCCAACGGCACGGTGGCGGCTGCGGGTGTCGGCTCGGCGGGCCCCGTCGACATCCGAGGAGGCACCGTCAGCCCGATCAACATCGCTGCCTGGCGAGGTTTTCCCCTCGTGCGGCGCGTCGCGGATCTGACGGGATTGCCAGTGCGTCTCGGCGGTGACGGGCTGTGTATGGCGCTGGGCGAACGGTGGTGCGGGGCCGGGCGCGGCACGCGATTCATGCTCGGGATGGTCGTCTCGACCGGCATCGGCGGCGGGTTGGTGCTCGACGGCGCGCCCTATCACGGGCGGACCGGTAACGCCGGCCACGTCGGGCACGTGGTTGTCGACACCGACGGTTCCCCATGCGCGTGTGGTGGCCGTGGCTGCGTCGAAGCCGTCGCTTCAGGTCCGCATCTGGCCCAGTGGGCGCGCGCCCAGGGGTGGCGGGCCCCCGCCGAGGCCGACGCGAGGGCCCTGGCCGAGGCCGCTGACCGCGGTGATCCCATCGCCCTGCGCGCGTTTGGGCGCGGTGCCGGCGCCGTGGCGGCGGCGATCGCGTCGGTGGCCGCGGTGTGCGACCTAGACCTTGTCGTCGTCGGCGGAGGCGTCGCTAAGGCGGGTGCACATTTCTTCGACCCCTTGCGTGAGGCGCTGAGAGGTTATGCGGGTTTGGACTTCATCCGGGGTCTGCAGGTGGCGCCGGCCGAGCTCGGCGCAGACGCCGGCCTGGTCGGTGCGGCTGCTTTGGTGCGCGACGCCGCGCGCTCGTAGGCGTCGGTCAGGAATCAGCTCCGGCCGCGCGGCCGCTTGTTGGCGTGCCGTGATTTGTTGGCGTGCACGTGTGCGCAGTCGCGACGCGTTTTGGCTGATCGAGGCGCAGCGCGCTATTGTGACCCGGTTCCACCAAAGACCGTCGGTCACCGATGAGCGCTTGCGCGAAGAGCACGTACTCGAGAAATCGGTTGAAGGTCCGGATTGCCGGACGGCCTACGCAGGAGGACGAGGCTCGCATGTGCGCCCCGACCTGTCTGTGTCGGGGCGTTCGTTGTTTTCCGGCCCTGCTGCTTATTGCGAGTGGCTTGCCCATGGCGGTCGTACACATCAACGAGGAGGCATGCATGGCCAAGGCTGAAAAGGTCACCGCGGTTGCCGACATCGCCGAGCAGTTCAAAGGATCGGCGGCGACTCTGGTCACCGAGTACCGCGGGCTGACCGTCGCCAACCTCAAGGACCTGCGCCGTTCGCTCGGCGACTCCGCTACCTACACGGTCGCCAAGAACACCTTGGTAAAGCGTGCGGCTGCGGAGGCGGGCATCGAGGGTCTTGACGAACTGTTCGCAGGTCCCACCGCGATCGCATTCGTCAAGGGTGAGACCGTCGACGCCGCCAAGGCGATCAAGACCTTCGCCAAGGGCAACAAGGCGCTGGTTATCAAGGGCGGCTACATGGATGGCCGTGCGCTCACCGTCGCCGAGGTCGAGCGGATCGCCGACCTGGAGTCCCGCGAGGTGCTGCTGACCAAGCTGGCCGGCGCGATGAAGGCGAGCCAGACAAAGGCCGCGGGCCTGTTCCAGGCGCCGCTGTCGCAGGTTGCCCGGTTGGCAGCCGCGCTAGAAGAGAAGAAGGCCGGCGACAAGCCGGAAGCCGCGTAATCCACAACCCACCAGGCACGAAGTAAAACCCCACCAGACACGAAGTAAAACTAGGAAGGACCACATCATGGCCAAGCTGTCCACCGACGACCTGCTCGACGCGTTCAAGGAACTCACGCTGTTGGAGCTCTCGGATTTCGTCAAGAAGTTTGAAGAGACCTTCGACGTCACCGCCGCGGCTCCGGTCGCTGTTGCCGCAGTCGCCGGTGGCGCCGGCGCACCCGCCGAGGCCGCCGAGGAGCAGTCCGAATTCGACGTCATCCTGGAAGGCGCCGGCGAGAAGAAGATCGGCGTCATCAAGGTCGTCCGTGAGGTCGTGTCCGGTCTGGGCCTCAAGGAGGCCAAGGATCTCGTCGACGGTGCCCCCAAGCCGTTGCTCGAGAAGGTCACCAAGGAAGCCGCCGAGGAGGCCAAGGGCAAGCTCGAGGCTGCCGGCGCGTCGGTCACCGTCAAGTAGTTCGCACGACCCTCAGCTGGGGCCGGCCCGATCACGGGCTGGCCCCAGCGTTGTTTCTCAAGCTCCAACCGGATCGCAGCCGACAGAGCAGCCGACAAAACTGTGACAGCAGTTAAGTGTTGTGAGCCATCGGCATAAGCTAAGGTGACTCAAATTACAGGTGGCGATTCATGCGACGAATCGTTTGGCCGGAAGGATTCCAGTGGGTGCCAGGATCGACGTTGAGAACCTAACCAAGTCGTTCGGATCTCAGAAGATCTGGGATGATTTGACGCTCACCATTCCGGAGGGCGAGGTCTGCGTCATCCTGGGCCCGTCGGGCACTGGCAAGTCGGTATTCCTGAAATCGCTGATCGGCCT
>JAHZKD010000498.1 GCA_022600605.1 Actinomycetes bacterium | reverse complement strand
TGGTCAACACTGGTGCGGTGCAGAACCTTCAGTTCGGCGGCACGGCCGTCCTGATCATGGTCGGGGTGGGCCTCGACACCGTGAAGCAGATCGAAAGCCAACTCATGCAGCGCAACTACGAGGGGTTCCTGAAGTGAGAATGGTGTTGTTGGGGCCCCCAGGCGCCGGAAAGGGAACCCAAGCGCAGAAGTTGGCCGACCATCTAGACGTTCCGCAGGTCTCCACGGGTGACTTGTTCCGGCACAACATCAGCAACGGCACCGAGCTCGGGCTGCAAGCCAAGAAGTACCTCGATGCCGGCGACCTCGTTCCGGCCACTCTGACCAACGCCCTGGTTGACGACCGGCTCGACGATGCTGATGTGGCTACTGGATTTATTCTCGACGGGTACCCGCGCTCGGTCGAGCAGGCCGAAGCCCTCGACGCCATGCTCAAGAAGCGCGAGCTCGCGCTGGACGCGGTACTGGAGTTCCGGGTGCCTGAAGAGGAACTCGTCTCCCGGCTCAAGGGGCGCGGCCGTGCCGACGACACCGAGGACATCATCCGCAACAGGTTCAGGGTCTACCGCGACGAGACCGCACCGCTGCTGGACCACTACAGCGGGGTGCTGGTCACCGTCGACGCGGTCGGTGAGCTCGACGAGGTGTTCGCCCGTGCGCTCAAGGCGCTCGGCCGTTAGCACGGGCCATGATTTCCCTGCGCGGCCGCAAAGTGGTCGGCCAACGCAGCGCCGGTGAGCTCGACGCGATGGCCGCTGCGGGCGCGCTCGTCGCTGCGGCTCTGGAAGCGGTGCGCCAGGCAGCCGCGCCCGGTGTGTCCACCCTGCAGCTCGACGCCGTCGCGGAGTCGGTGATCCGGGACGGTGGCGCTGACCCGTCTTTCCTCGGCTATCACGGGTTCCCGGCCACCATCTGCTCCTCGGTCAACGACCGCGTCGTGCACGGCATCCCATCGGACACCGAAAAGCTCGCCGCCGGCGACCTGGTCTCGATCGACTGTGGAGCGATTCTCGACGGGTGGCACGGCGACTCTGCCCTCACTTTCGGCGTCGATACGGTTATCTCCGCCGACGAGGTGTTGTCGGGAGCTACTCGAGAGTCGATGGAGGCCGGCATCGCCGCCATGGTGCCGGGTAATCGCCTGACTGATGTCTCCCACGCCATCGAGCTCGGCACGCGAGCCGCCGAGGCGCGCTACGACCGAAAGTTCGGCATCGTCGCGGGCTACGGGGGCCACGGGATCGGGCGGCAGATGCACATGGATCCGTTCCTGCCCAACGAAGGTTCCCCCGGGCGTGGGCCTTATCTAAGGTCGGGCTCGGTGCTGGCTATCGAACCCATGCTCACCCTCGGCACGACCAAGACCGTCCTGCTTTCCGACGGCTGGACCGTGGTGACCGCCGACGGCTCGCGCGCCGCGCACTGGGAGCACACCGTGGCCGTCACCGACGACGGGCCCCGAATCTTGACCGCGCCGTCGAAGTAAGGTGGCTCCGCGGCTCTGCGGTTCATCTGATTTCGATGTGCTCCGGGGCCCGGCAGTATGCGGTATGAAGGGGCGTGGCCTCTCAACAGCCCTCAGTACCGCCCTCAGTACTGCCCCGAGCGCAGTCCCACGTGGCGCGCGACCCTATTGCGGTCGCGCGCGCCAACTGGGAGCTCGCTGGTTGGGGCTGCGTGGCCGATGGAATGGTCGCCGTGGCCTCGGTGATGCGTGCACACCAGATCCTGCTCGCCCGCGTCGAGGCTGCGTTGCGCCCCTACGACCTGAGCTTCTCGCGCTTCGAGTTGCTCCGGTTGCTGGCATTCAGCCGCACTGGCGCGCTTCCGATCACGGCAGCCTCCGACCGCCTGCAGGTGCATGTCACCAGCGTCACGCACGCCATCCGGCGGCTGGCATCCGACGGGCTGGTAGAGCGGCTGCCGCATCCCACCGACGGTCGTACGACGCTTGTGCAGATCACCGAACTGGGCCGCTCGACAGTTGCGGACGCGACCGTGACGTTAAACGAAAGCGTGTTCGCTGATATCGGCATGTCCGCCGAGGAGTCCCGCGCGCTAGCGGAGTCCATCCAGACCTTGCGCCGCAACGCCGGCGATTTCTGACCCCGGGTTGCCAACAGCCATTCAAAGGCCGGGGATCGTCGGCAGAAAGACAGCGATGGCTGCGCTGCGCTCACGAGGAAGTGGCGGCGACCTCAGCTGCAGTCGACGGAACCGGAATAGTCGCTGTGACCGTTGTGCCCGAGCCCGGACGCGACCGGATATTGAGCCTGCCGCCGACGATCTCGGCCCGTTCGGCCATCGACAACAGGCCGTAGCCGCCCATCTCGTCGCCGCCCAGCGGATGCTCCAAGGTGTCGAAACCAACTCCGTCGTCGACGATTTCGAGCCGGGCCGCTTCTCCGCGATTGCCGCTGATCATCGTGAACGTCAGTCGCGCGCGGGTGGCCTCGGCATGTTTGACGACGTTTTGGAGACATTCCTGGGCGATGCGGTACAACGCGAGCTCGATGTGGTCGGGTAGCCGGGTTTCAGCGAGATCTGTGCGGATGTCCAGGTCGATACCGACCTGCGGGATCGAGCGTGCCAGGCTCGCCAGCCCGCCGGACAATCCAAGGTCGTCGAGCACCGGGGGCCGCAGACCACCGATGGCGGCGCGGGCCTCTTGCAGCGTCAGCGCGGCCAGCTCGCGGGCCCGGTCGAGCTGTTCGTTGAGTGCATCGCGGTCATCAAGGGATCGGGCGGCCTGGGCGGCCGCGTCGAGGCGGTAGGACAGCGTTACCAGGCGCTGAGAGATGCCGTCGTGAATGTCCCCGGCCAGCCGCCGCCGTTCGAGCTCCTGGGCCTCGATGACCTGTTCGACGAAGTTCTCGTGTGCGCGCTCGCGGGACACCAACTGTCGGTGCAGGCGCGCCTGGTGCATCGCACCGGCGATCAGCCGGCCGATCACCAGCAGCAGCTCAACGTCACGATCTTCGAAGTCGCGCTGGGCCACGGTGTGCACGTTGAGTACCCCGACCAGCCCGCCCGGAGCTGTCTCCATGGGCACCGACACCATCGAGGTGAAATCCCGGCCGCGCAGCGATTCGAAGGGCAGGTACCGCGGGTCGGACTCCTTGTCGCGAATGATCACCACGGGTTTGCGGTGGCTGGCCACCCAACCCGAGATGCCATGCCCCAGCGGCAGCCGGATCTTGCCGACCTCGGCATCGAAGGGCGGTGTGGCTCCCGTCAGCGTCAGCGACCGCTCGGTGTCGTCGAGAACGTGCACGAAGCACACGTCGCTGTCGGTGGCCGCGGTGATGATCCGCGCGGCCGCTGCCGCCAGCGGTTCGACTCCGGGGCCGCTGGAGGCGGCCTCGATGAGCTCCCGCAGCAGGGTCAACTCACGATCGGCGGTCAGAAGCGGACGCGATGACGGGCTCATTGATAGATGCCTTCCCGCAGGGCAGTGGCTACCGCGCCGGTCCGGTCGTTCACACCGAGTTTGCGGTAGATCGAGCTCAAATGAGTTTTTACGGTTTCGTCGCCGATGACCAGCTTGCTGGCGATGGCCCGGTTGGACAGGCCGTTGACGACGAACGACAGAATCTCGCTCTCCCGCTGGGTGAGGCCCTGACGCGCGCCGGGCCAGAACTCGTCGCGCTGTAATCGCGCCGCGGTGTCCACCGCCCGAGCCGCCATGCCGGGGTCGATCGCCGTTTCTCCGGCGTGCACGAATTCCAGTTGCCGCACCAGCTCCTCACTGCTGATGCTTTTGAGCAGGTATCCCGCGGCCCCAACTCGAAACGCTTGGAACAGGTACTGCTCGTCGTCGTAGACAGACAGCATTACCACCTTGCGGTCAGGGTCGCGGGCCCGCAGCTGTTGGCACACGTCCAGGCCGCTGGACCCCTGCATCCGTACGTCACACAAAACGATGTCGGGATCGAGGTCACCCACCACGCTGAGCACGTGTTCGGGACCGACCGCCTGGCCGACCACGGTGACCCGGCCGGCGAAGGCAGCCAGCATCGCCTTGAGCCCTTCGATGACCATCTCGTGGTCATCGACAAGGACGATCCGCACCGGCGAGGTTGCCATTGCCCCACCTTAGAGGCGGTTCCTGTCGGTCCCTGCCATGTTGGCGCGGCGAATCCCCCTAATGGGGGAGGTGCGCTACCTGTGAGTTGTACGACCATGTCCTGTATGCAGCCCACAGAGCAGCGAGCATGGCGAGCCGGCCGATTTTGGTGGGATTGGCCCCGGCCCAGTGAGGTGACCGTGCAGCCGCTGCGCGCGCTGATCTTCGATCTGGACGCGATCGCCGACGTCGAATGCGCCGGCCAGCTGCCCGCTTACAATGCCGCCTTCGCTGCGCGCGGTCTGCAGATCGAGTGGACAGCCGCACGTTACCGCCAATTGCTGGCGCTCCCGGACGGACGGCGCCGCGTGGCCGCCGAACTTCGCAAGCGCGGAGTGAACACGGAGTGCGATGTGCTGGCCGACCTGTTAGTCGACGAGGTCTGCGCGGCCAAGGAGACGATTCTGGCCGAGACGATCCTGGATGCCGACATCGTGGGGCGAGCCGGGCTGGTCGACCTCATAACTGATGCCTTCAGCGCCGGCATCGCGATCGCGGTCGTGAGTAGCGGCCGGCACAGCTGGGTCGAACCGCTCGTGCGCCAACTGGTCGGTGTGGGCATCGTGAGCACTATCGTGACCGCCGACGACGTTCCTGCCGCGCCCGGTTCGAATCCCTACCAGGTCGCTTTGGCCGACCTGGGCGCTACCCCCGCAGATACCCTCGCCTTCGCAGGTTCGCAGGCCAATCAGCGCAAGGCGAACGTGGCCGGGCTGGCGACCGTACTGATCGACGGTGACGACACTGCCGGCGCGCCTCTGCGGGTGGCCGAATGTCAGGCTGTGCACGACAAGTGGCAAGAGACCCCTCGGCCGTCGGCCGCCTAGCTGTCTTGAGACTGCGTTGCTGTCTTGAGACTGCGTTGGCGGCGGGGTAGTTCGTAGGGTGACTCGTTGCCAGGACAGTGTGAACGTTGCCAGGACAGTGTGAACGGCGGCCTCGATGCGCTCAGCTGCGGAGCAGCTCGATGATGGCGCTGAAGTCCAATGTGGCGTTGTTCTTGTCGGACTCGGCGAACCTCGCGTAGATCTCGGCGGCGTGGGTGCCCAGTGGCGCGGATGACCCCGTCGAGTCCACCGCGGCCATCGCTAGGCCAAGGTCCTTGTTCATCAATGCGGTCGCGAAGCCAGCCTTGAAGTCGTTGCTCGCCGGTGATGTCGGAACCGGGCCGGGCACCGGGCAATTGGTGTGCACCGCCCAGCAGTTGCCGGTGGCCCCGGTGATCACGTCGAACAACGACTGCGCCGGAAGGCCCAGCTTCTCGGCGAGCACGAACGCCTCGCCGATCGCGATCTGCTGAACCGCCAGCACCATGTTGTTACATAGCTTAGCTGCCTGTCCCGAGCCCGAGGCCCCACAGTGAATGACCTTGCCCGCCATCGGATCCAGAATCGGCTTCGCGCGCTCGACATCGGCGTCCGCGCCGCCGACCATGAAAGCGAGCGTGCCCGCGGTCGCGCCTTTGATTCCGCCCGATACCGGGGCATCGAGTTGGGCCAGCCCGGCTGCCAGCGACTGCTGGTGAATTTCGCGGGCGTCGTCGACCGAGATGGTCGAGGTATCGATCAGTAGAGTCCCCTTGCGAGCCGCCGGCAGAACCTCTGCGTAACACGCTTTCACCACAGCGCCATTGGGTAGTGATGTGATCACCACATCAGCATCGGCTACCGCCTCGGCGCCGCTGCTGAACACCTTGGCACCCTTGTCGTTTGCCGCTTGACTGAGGGCCGGCACCGGATCGAAGCCATGCACCTGGTGACCGGCGGTAACCAAGTTGGCGGCCATCGGACCGCCCATATTGCCCAATCCCAAGAACGCGATCGTCGTCATCTAACTTTCTCCCGTCGCTTCGCTCGCCCCATTTACTCTCTCCCGTCGCTTCGCTCGCCCTACCCGCTTTGTCCCGTCGCTTCGCTCGCCCCGTCCGCTTTGTCCCGTCGCTTCGCTCGCCCTATCCGACGGACCGTTTCGTTAGGATTCGCGGGCGCGGGCCGCTGCAGCCCGCCCGATGACCACGCGCATGATTTCGTTGGTGCCCTCCAGGATTCGGTGCACTCGCAGATCTCGGACGATTTTCTCCAGCCCGTACTCTGTGAGGTAACCGTAGCCGCCATGCAGCTGCAGAGCCTGGTCGGCGACCTCGAAGCAGGCGTCGGTGACGTAGCGTTTGGCCATCGCGCACAGCTCCACTTTGTCGGGGGAATCCGCATCGAGTGCGGATGCTGCCCGCCACAACAGGATCCGCGAAGTCTCCAATGAAGTGGCCATATCGGCCAGGGTGAATCGGATGGTCGGCTCGTCAAGCAGCGATCCGCCGAATGCTTCCCGGTCGCGGACGTATCCCGCGGCCTTCCCGTAGGCGGTCCGGGCACCGCCCAGCGAACAGGCGGCGATGTTGATGCGGCCACCGTTGAGTCCGTTCATCGCGACTGCGAACCCGGTGCCCTCACCTTCGGGACCGCCGAGAAGCGCATCCGCCGGGACTCGAACTTTGTCGAAGATCACCTGCGCCGTGGGCTGGGCATTCCAGCCCATCTTGGCTTCATTCGCGCCGAAACTGAGTCCCGGCGTGTCCTTTTCCACGACGAAGCTAGAAATGCCGCGGTGGCCCTGCTGCGACTCTGTCGATCCTGTGCGGGCCATCACCACGTAGACGTCGGACGCTCCGGCCCCGGAGATGAACTGCTTGACTCCGTCGAGCACCCAGTCTGAACCGTCACGGACCGCGCGGGTTCGCAACGCGGAGGCATCCGAGCCCGCTCCCGGCTCGGTCAGGCAGTAGCTGGCGATCGCTTCCATCGAGGCCAACCGCGGAACCCAGGCTTTTCGCTGTTCCAGGGTGCCGTAGCTGTCGATCATCCAGGCACACATGTTGTGAATCGAGATGAATGACGCGATCGTCGGGTCGGCCGCGGCCAGCTCTTCGAAGACCCGCACGGCGTCGAGCCGGCGCAGTCCGCTTCCGCCGACCTCCTCGGCGCAGTAGATCGCCGCTATTCCGAGTTCCGCGGACTCGCGCAGCACCTCGACGGGGAAATGTTTGTCGGCGTCCCACTCCAGAGCGTATGGTGCCAAACGTTTTTCGGCGAATGCCGATGCGGTGTCGACGATGATCCGGTCGTCGTCGTCCATTTCGAACAACTGGGAAGACAATGCCATTACTTCATGGTGGGAATGACGAACTCGGCGCCGTCTTTGATGCCCGACGGCCAGCGTTCGGTGACGGTCTTTACCTTGGTGTAGAACTGGATCGATGCGGGGCCGTGCTGGTTGAGGTCGCCGAAACCGGACCGCTTCCAGCCGCCGAAGGTGTGGTAGGCCACCGGAACCGGAATGGGCACGTTTACCCCGACCATGCCGACCTGGACACGGGACACGAAATCGCGTGCGGCGTCGCCGTCGCGGGTAAAGATCGCCACGCCGTTGCCGTACTCGTGTGTGGTTGGCAGCGCTAAGGCCTCTTCGTAGTCAGCTGCGCGGACTATGCATAGCACCGGACCGAAGATCTCCTCGGTATAGATGGACATCTCGGTGCTGACATGGTCGAACAGCGTCGGCCCGATAAAGTAGCCGCCCTCAAGGCTGGCCTCATCAAATGTCAGCTCGTCGGTGGTGCGTTCCCGACCGTCCACGACAAGTTCGGCGCCGGATTCCACACCCTGATCGATATAGTCACGAACCCGGTGTAGCGCGGCCTCGGTCACCAGCGGCCCGTAGTCGGCCTTGGGGTCGAGGCTGTGACCCACCCTCAACTGACTGACCCGCTCGACGAGGCGGGCGCGCAAGCGATCCGCAGTGTCTGCGCCCACCGGTACCGCGACGCTGATCGCCATGCAGCGCTCGCCGGCGCTGCCATACCCCGCACCGATCAGTGCATCGACGGCCTGGTCGAGGTCGGCGTCGGGCATCACGATCATGTGGTTCTTGGCTCCGCCAAAGCATTGCGACCGTTTTCCGTTGGCTGCCGCCGTGGAGTAGATGTACTGCGCGATATCGGAAGACCCGACGAAGCCGACGGCCTGAATGTCGGGGTGGGTCAGGATTGCGTCCACTGCTTCCTTGTCGCCTTGGACGACCTGGAAGACACCGGCGGGCAGGCCGGCCTCCAAGAAAAGCTCGGCCAGGCGCAGCGGAACCGACGGGTCACGCTCAGAAGGCTTGAGGATGAACGCGTTACCGCAAGCCAGAGCCGGTCCGGCCTTCCACAGCGGGATCATCGCCGGGAAATTGAACGGGGTGATGCCGGCGACCACACCTAGCGGCTGGCGCATCGAGTAGACATCGATGCCGCCGCCGGCGCCTTCGGTGAACTCCCCCTTGAGCAGGTGCGGGATTCCGATGGCGAATTCGATTACCTCGATGCCGCGTTGGACGTCGCCCTTGGAGTCGGGAACGGTCTTCCCATGCTCCAGGGACAGCAACTCAGCCAGCTCTTCGGTGTGCTGGTTGACCAGGTCGATGAACTTCATCATGACCCGCGCCCGGCGCTGCGGGTTCCAGGCGCCCCACTCCTTCTGGGCCTCGACAGCTACGGCCACTGCGGTATCGACGTCAGCCGCGCTCGCCAGCACGACCTGTGCCTGAACCTCGCCGATGCTGGGATTCAGCACGTCGGCCGTCCGGTTGGACTGCAGCTCGGTGCGTTTGCCGTCTATGAAGTGGGGAATCCGGTAGGTCGCCGTCGTTGAATTCATTAGCTGATCCTCTCGCGCCGCTAGATACTTGCATACCCTAGGAATGCGGCGACGCGGTGGCAAGGCCGGCCGACCGATCCTGCGACTCGTTCATCGCGTCCGGGTGGCCTGGCGAGGCGTTTATCGCTGCCTGGGCGGCCTGGCGAGGCGTTTATGCCGTTCCGAAGTTGCGGCGCAGCTGGTCGATGAATGCGCGGGTCCCATCCCAGCTGGGTAGCCGCCCGGACGCGCGCACCTGCTCGAGGGTGGGCGCCGCTGCGTCGCGCTCGGACAACGTGACGCGGTCGACTGCCGGCCATTCGATACCCAACGCCGGATCGGTGGCGCAGATCGTGTGCTCGCGGTCGGGGTCGTAGGGGGTCGAGCACAGGTAGATCACCGTCGTGTCGTCCTGTAGTGCGAGGAGCGCATGGGCCAGCCCCTCGGAGACATATACCGACTCGCGATTCTCGGCTTTGAGCAGAACTGCATCCCACTGCCCGAAGGTCGGCGAACCCACCCGGATGTCGACGACCACATCGAACACCGAGCCATGGACGCAGGTGACGTATTTTGCCTGGCTTGGCGGGTGCTGGGCGAAATGCAGGCCTCGCAGCACCCCTGCCGCCGACACCGAGCAGTTGGCTTGTCGTAGATCAAAGCGGTGCCCGGTAAGCGCGGTGAAGTCGGAGTCGGTGAACCATTCGCAGAACACCCCTCGCTCGTCGGCGTGCAGTTGTGGCCGTATAGCCCACGCTCCGGGGATGGACAGCTCGCGTACCTCCATCTCACTGACCCCGTTCCTGGTATTCGGCCTCCACGGCGTCTTTGAGTGGGCCCCACCATGCTTGGTTGTCCCGATACCAGTCGACGGTTTCGCGCAAGCCGGCCTCGAAGTCGGTGTGCGCCGGCCGCCAGCCCAGCTCGTCGCACAGCGATGCCGGATCGATTGCGTACCGCAGGTCGTGGCCGGCCCGATCGGTGACGTGGTCGAAATCGTCGGGGGGTCGGCCCATCAGTTTCAGGATCGTCGACAGCACCGAAAGGTTGTCGCGTTCGCCTTCTGCGCCGATCAGGTAGGTGCGGCCCAACTCGCCGTCGGCCAGAATCCGCCAGACCGCACTGTTGTGGTCATCGACGTGGATCCAATCGCGGACGTTGGCGCCGCTGCCGTAGAGCTTGGGGCGCCGGCCGGTCAGCACATTGGTGATCTGGCGCGGGATGAACTTCTCCACATGCTGGTATGGGCCGTAGTTGTTGGAGCAGTTCGAGATTGTCGCCGGCACGCGATACGAACGCACCCAGGCCCGGACGAGCATGTCGGCGGCAGCTTTGGTCGAGGAGTACGGGCTGGAGGGATTGTATGGCGTCGACTCGGTAAAGCGTTGCGCGCTGTCGAGAGCCAGGTCGCCGTACACCTCGTCGGTGGATATGTGATGCAGACGAATACTGTTGTGGCGCGCGGCCTCAAGCACCGAGAATGTCCCGAGGATATTCGATTGGACAAAAGGCGCCGGGTCCGCCAGCGCATTGTCGACATGGGTTTCGGCGGCGAAGTGCACGACGGCGTCAGATTCTGCGACGAGTGTGCCCACCAATTCGCGATCGGTGACGTCGCCCTGCACCAAACGGATGTCATTGTCCACCGCAGCCAGCGACTCCCGGCTGCCCGCGTAGGTCATGGCGTCGAGCACCGTCACCGCGACCTCAGGATGCTCACGAACCGCACTGTGCACGAAGTTGGCGCCGATGAACCCGGCGCCGCCGGTGACCAGCAGCCGCATGGTCAAACCCTAGCCGGGTCCGCGAGCCTGGGTACGTTGCGTCACTTCCTTCGAGCGACGATGACGGGAACCTTCGCCGCCTGCACTACCGCACTGCTCACTGAGCCCAGCAGTGTGCTGGCCACAGCACCGTGACCGTGACTGCCGACGATTAGCAACTGGGCGGATTCGGACGCCTCGACCAGCCGGCGGGCGGGCTGATCCAGAACCGCCGTCTGACGTACGCTGACCTCCGGAAAGCGTTCCCGCCATGGGGACAACTTTGCCTCCAGCTCTCTATCGACATCTGGTCGTACGCTCTCCCAATCGAAACTGGGTATCTCGAACATGCCTGGCGACCACCAGGCGTGCATGACGATCAGTTCGACACCGCGGCGGGCGGCCTCCTCGAAGGCCAGCTCGACTGCCGACTGTGAGGCTGCCGAACCGTCGTATCCGAGCACCACCGGCGCTCCGGATACGGATGTCGGACTCTCGTCTGGCACCACCGCCACCGGACAGTGAGCGCGGTGCACCAGCCTCTTGCTGACACTGCCGAGGACGACGCGTGCGAATGCGCCGCGGCCCCGTGAGCCCACGACGACCATCGCGGCTGTCGTGGACGCCTCGACGAGCGCGACAGTCGGTGTCGCGACGGCGAAATGAGTGGAAACCGGTACTGAACCCTGCGTGAGCTTTTCGGCGCTGGTGCTCGCGTCGTCGAGGATGTCACGGGCGATCTCCTGCTGGAACTCCACGATCCCGGTCGGCACCGGCGCGATCGGCCAGGCCGAGACGGACGCAGCGGCTGCGTACAGGATGACAAGCGGAGCCTTGCGTAGCGCCGCATTCCCAGCGGCCCATTCGAGCGCTACCTGCGAGGATGGTGAGTCATCCACTCCGACAACGATCTCGGTGCCATCAGCGGGAATGTTCATCAATGTGTCCTTTCATCGGGAATGCATGCCGATCCCGGCCGCACATCGGTCAGGGTTGTCGCGCGACGATCACGGGCACCCCGGCGGCCTGCGCCACCGCGGAACTCACAGAGCCCAGCAGCATTCCTTTGAATCCGCCACGGCCGTGGCTGCCGACGACGACCAGCTGCGCCGATTCCGCCTGTTCGAGCAACTGGCGGTCTGGGCGGCCCTGCACGACCACCCTGCGTACCGCTACGTCGGGGTAGCGGTCTTGCCAGCCAGCCAACCGCTCCGCCAGCACCTGGTCTGCTTGCGGCTGGAACGTCGTCCACTCCACGCTGGGGAATACGTAGATCGCGGGTGTGCCGCACGCGTGCACCGCGACCAGGCCCGTGGCGCGTCTCGAAGCTTCATCGAATGCGATCGCCAAAGCTCGCTCCGAAGCTGGCGAGCCGTCGACTCCGACGACGACAGGCGCTCCCGATGCCTGCGGGCCCGGGGTCTGCGCACTGTGGATTACCGCCACCGGGCAGTGGGCGTGATGCAGCACCCCGGTGCTTACCGAGCCGAGCAGCGCCCGTCCCGCTATGCCCAGACCTCGGCTCCCCACGACGACCATCTCGGCGTCCTTGGACAGGTCGGTCAGCGCAGACACCGCATTGCCCTCGACGGTGCGCTCACTTATGGTGAGCGGCCCGGCATCTGCGG
>JAHZKD010000497.1 GCA_022600605.1 Actinomycetes bacterium | reverse complement strand
TTCGCCGGCGCCGAAGCCTTCCGAGACGGCGAGGACGGACCGAAAGGAAACGTCAACGGGGGCAACATGTCCGCTGTGCTGAACATCACGGAGGTGAGCTGGGGCGATGTCGCGCTAGTCCTGTCGATCCCATATCAGGGGTTGGGTAATGCGGCGATCTCCGGGGTCGCCACCGACGAGCAACTCGCGCGATTGGGCAAAGTGTGGGCCGCGATGGCCATCACCGAGCCGGGATTCGGATCGGACTCGGCCGCGGTGTCCACGACTGCCGTACTCGACGGCGACGAGTACGTCATCAACGGTGAGAAGATCTTCGTCACTGCCGGGTCACGTGCGACTCACATCGTGGTGTGGGCAACTCTGGACAAGACCAAAGGTCGGGCGGCGATCAAGTCATTCATCGTGCCACGGGAGCATCCCGGCGTCACCGTGGAGCGTCTCGAACACAAGCTGGGCATCAAAGCCTCGGACACCGCAGTGATCCGCTTCGACGAAGCCCGCATCCCCAAGGAGAATCTCCTGGGAAATCCGGATGTCAATGTCGACAAGGGATTTGCCGGAGTCATGGAGACCTTCGACAACACCCGGCCCATTGTGGCGGCGATGGCAGTCGGCGTTGCGCGGGCGGCGTTGGAGGAGCTGCGCAAGATTCTGATCGATGCCGGCATCGAGATCTCCTACGACAAGCCTGCGCACGCGCAGAGCGCCGCGGCAGCGGAGTTCCTGCGGATGGAGGCCGACTGGGAGTCCGGGTACTTGCTCACCATGCGGTCGGCCTGGCAGGCGGACAACAAGATCCCCAACTCAAAGGAAGCTTCGATGGGCAAGGCCAAGGCCGCCCGCGTCGCCAGCGACATCACTTTGAAGACTGTCGAACTGGCAGGCACCACAGGCTATTCCGAAGAAGCGCTGCTGGAGAAGTGGGCCCGCGACTCCAAGATCCTCGACATCTTCGAAGGCACCCAACAGATCCAGCAGCTAGTGGTCGCCCGCCGACTGCTTGGCTTGTCTTCTGCTGAGCTGAAGTAGACGGCACCGATTTACGCGCCGAGCCGGTGGAGCCTCGCCTCAGAACCCGTCGTGCACGACGACACGGGTGCGGCCCGTAACGCCGCCATCGAGGATGCGTCCGAGCACCTCAGCGACTTCGCAGACCGCCACATCCTGGGTGATCCGGTTCAGATGGCGTGGGCGCCATCCCGCATCGATCTGATGCCACAATTCGCGACGCGCTGCGATAGGTAGCAACACCGAGTCGATGCCGGCCAGGGTCACGCCGCGCAAGATAAACGGAAGGACGGTCGCTGGTAGGTCCGCTGAACCAGCCAGCCCCGAAATAGCCGCCACACCACCATATTTCATGGTACTCAGGGCATATGCGAGAGTCTTGCCGCCGACGCAGTCGACGACAGCAGCCCACTGCGCCTTGCCCAATGGGCGCACTTTTTCTTCTGGACCGGGCACCCGGTCAATGACCTCGGCAGCGCCGAGATCGCGCAGCAGCTCATGTGCATTGGCCTTGCCGGTCGATGCGACCACCTCGTACCCGAGGCCCGCCAGCAGGTCAACGCTGACGCTTCCCACGCCGCCGGTGGCCCCCGTGACCAGAACCGGTCCGTCCGACGGGGTGATGCCGTGTGCGCGCAGGGCATTCACACTCATGGCTGCGGTGAAGCCGGCCGTGCCGATCGCGGCCGCTTCGGCGGCACTCAGGGTGGCCAGCCTAACCACGAACTCGGCCGGATAACGCGCCACCTGCGCGTAGCCACCGTGCCGACCGGTACCGATGTCCTGGCCGTGCGCGATCACCGTGTCGCCGACGGCGAACTCCGGCGAGGTGCTCGCAGTTACCGTACCTGCCACGTCGATCCCGGGAATCAGCGGATAGGCGCGCGCCACTCCGCCTTTGGGCGTGACAGCCAGCGCATCCTTGTAGTTCACACTGGAATACTCGACCCGAATCTCCACGTCGCCGTCAGGCAGAAAGGATTCGTCGACCAACTCGTGGCGCAGCTGAATTCCGCTCTCAGCGTCCTCGTGAGCGATCATCGCGTTGATTTGCGTCATGGTTAGTCACAGTAGCCGCCAACGACGAAGCCCCCGACCGCGAGCGGCCGGGGGCTTCGTTCGTCAGATCCGTATCAGAGGAGGTTCGCCTGCAGGTCAGGCTTCATGGCCTGCAGCTCCCGGCCCCAGTACGCCCAGTTGTGCGTGCCGTTGTCGGGGAAGTTGAACACACCGTTTGCGCCACCCGCGGCCAAATAGTTGTCGCGGAAGGTGATGTTCGTCTTGATCGTCAGGCCCTCCAGGAACGTCGCCGGCAGGTCACCGCCGCCGAGCTCGTTGGGCTGGCCGTTACCGCAGTAGATCCAGATCCGGGTTCCGTTGGCGACGATCTGCGGGATCTGCACCATCGGGTCGTTTCGCTGCCACGCCGGGTCGCTGGACGGTCCCCACATATCCTCGGACTTGAAGCCGCCCGCGTCACCCATCGAGATGCCGATCAAGAAAGGCCACCATCCCTCGGAGGGGTTCAGGAAGCCCGACATCGATCCGGCGTAAACGAACTGCTCGGGGTGGTACACCGACAAGATCAGCGAGGCCGAGCCAGCCATGGACAGGCCGATGGCGGCACTGACGGTGGGCTTGACCGCACGCTCGGAAGCCAGGAAGTTCGGCAGCTCCGAGGTCAGGAATGTGGTCCATTTGTAGGTGAGAGTCGGGCCATTGTTGCGGGCCGGCTGGTACCAGTCGGTGTAGAAGCTGGACTGGCCGCCGACGGGCATCACGATCGACAGCCCCGAGTCGAGGTACCACTCGAAGGCCTGGGTGTTGATGTCCCAGCCGTTGAAGTCCTCCTGGGCGCGCAGGCCGTCGAGAAGGTACACGGCGGGCGAGTTCTCACCGCCGCTCTGGAACTGGACCTTGATGTCGCGTCCCATGGATGGCGAAGGCACCATCAGGTACTCGACCGGTAGGCCCGGTCGGGAGAACGCTCCGGCGGTCGCCGAGCCTCCGGTGAGCCCCACCAACGCGGGCAGCAGCGCGGCCACCAGTGTCGTAACGCCTATCCGGCGCGCCCACGGCCCGCGGATCCTGTTCAAAAGTCTCATTCGGTCAATCCATCCATCTTCCGGTTATCGTCATACGGCTTGTACTTCGATAATCCCAGCCAGGTTGTTACCACTTGATACCACCCACCATTGCGCAGCAGCCAATCGGCGGCGCGGCGAGCCGAGAAAATTTCAGTTTGTAGCGGTTGCAGTAAAGCATGTGACCAGCAGGTAAGAAAGTCCGGTTACACAAATGAACCCACTTCCAGCAAGAAATTTGACGTACGTCCAGCAAGAGATCGGAAACTGCCGAGGTATCGGGGTAGCGAGCCGAGCCTCGCGAGGTAACTGCAAGGACCCGAGGTCAGTGGGCAAAATCCCGGCTCTCTGCACAGCATCGTGACCGCCATGATGGCGCGCAACGTGTACCCGAGGGCTCGCAACGTCTACCAGAGGCCGCGCAACGTCTACCAGAGGCTATGTGACTGATAGCACTGGACAGAGACTCCATATGGCTGATGGCGCGGACCCTGAGCCGAGACCGAACGCCCTCGCGACTCCCCAGTCGCCGGCTTGGCCGGGCTAGCTGCGATGTCCGCCGTATGCCACGCAATGCACCTCGGGCCTTGGATCAGTGAGTATCGGGGCGCCTGCGGCTAGGAGGTCGTGGGGTCAAGCGGGACCTGGATGGCTGTCAGCAGTGCACGGTGATCGGAGCCGGGGATGTCGATGGTTCGGACCGATTTGGCCGCGGAGTTCCGTGTGAGCACGTGGTCAATGGTTATGACCGGCGGAAACCATCTGTTGGAGGGATAGGTCGGTGCGAAGCCCGCCCCCGTCTGCTCTGCGGCGTCGCGGTAGCCGTCGTCGGCCAGAAGGTCCCGGAACTGACGCAGGTCGGGCGTGCTGTTGTAGTCGCCCCCGATGATCACCGCGGCCGGGTCGGCGACGCGGCCGAAGAAGGTCAACTGCTCTTTGGCGCTGGCCATACCGAGACGCCAATCCTCGATAGTGTTCTGGTCGCCCGCAACCGGAGACATGACGTGCACGCTTGCGACGAGCGGATCGAATCGCACGCCTGGAACGCGCAGACGCGCACCAGGCATCTTGACCCGCCACAGTTTTGGCGCCGACAGGGCTGTGAGGGGGTACCTGCTCCATATGCCGATTCCCCCGGCGCCTGGCGCGGGCATCAGAAGTGAATGCGCGAACGCTTTGTCGATGCCGACTCGTGAGAAGCGTTCCACCGCCTCGGGCGTTAGCTCCGCGACGGTGACCACATCCGCGTTCTCTTGAGCGAATCCGACCAGTGACGACGGGTCGGCCCGGCCCTTGAAAAGGTTCGCCGAAAGCAACCGAATGGTGGCGTGGTCGCCGACTTCTGGCGGGCGCCCAGAGTAGTACCAGGTCACCTGCACCGCCAGGCTAGCTGTCGCCACCACTGCGGCGATTATCGACAGTAGTACTCGGCGGCGCAGCGCCAACAAAACCAAGACCGCTAGGGCGCCCACCGCTGTATACGGTGATCCGACGGCAAGTATTAGGGCGGGCATGTTCACCGCCGGGTTCGCCCGTACCACCAGAGTGAGGGCTGCGAAAGCCAGGGCGACCAAAGCTAGCGCTCTCAGCAGTGGCACACGGATTTTGCCGGACAAGGTATGTCCTCCTTGCGCGCAAGACCGATGACGGCATGGACACTCCAGAGAAGAACATGCAGTTGATCTTGGCTACGTTTGATCTTGGCTACGTTGTCGTCGGTGGTCACGATAGTGTGCGCGCGGACGCACTGCGGCGACCGCGGAAACACAAGTAACGCCGGAGGTTCCCGGCGGTTGGCCATCAGCCGCAGAAAAAAGTAAAGTCCGTTTTACTTTTCTTGCCTTGGGAGATCTGCATGGAATCCTTCATCCACCTGCGTAAGGGCGCAACGCCGAAGCGACTGCATGCCGACCTGGACGGCCTCAAAGACGACGAGCTCGGCCGCGGTGGCTTCACCGGCCGCACCGCCAACCTTTATCGCCGTCACGACCCCACGGCGTATCGCGCCGTGGGGCCATTGCGGCCCATGGACGTGTTGACCAGTGAACTCAAGCCTCAGGACTCCACCGATGCGCACGGCGGTCCGCTGCTGATGTTTTCCAATGCCGATTGCGAAGTGCTGCTGTCCCGGCGCGCGGCGCCGATGCCGTTCTTCGTGCGTCACATAGACGGCGACCTGCTGTGCTTCGTACACGAGGGCGCGGGCCTGATCGAGACCGAGTTTGGCCCCTTGCGGTACCGCAAGGGCGACTGGGTATATCTGCCCAAGGCCTGCACCTGGCGGCAGGTTCCCGACGACCAGTGCACGTGGCTGATGATCCAGGCATCCGATGAGTTCCGGGTCCCACCACCAGGACCACTCGGGCGCCACTTCCCGTTCGACCCTTCCCAGGCGGTGATCCCGGACCCGGCACCATGCGCGGACGCCGACGGGCCACGGATCGGCGGTGAGTTCGAGGTGCAACTGGTGCACTCGCCGATCGATGGAGCCGGAACAACTTCTCTTTTCTACCAACACCATCCCCTGGACGTCGAAGGCTGGCGCGGCGACAACTTCGCCTTCGCCTTCAACATCGCCGACTACAACGTAGTGACGTCTGACAGCGTGCATCTGCCCCCGACAGTGCACCTGTTCATGCAGGCAACGGGCGTGTACGTGATGAACTTCCTGCCCAAACCAGCCGAAGGCACGGCAGGTACCGAACGCACGCCCTGGTATCACCGCAATGTCGACTTCGACGAGATCGCTTTCTTCCACGGTGGCTCGCTGTATGGGATCCCGATGCCGCCCGGACTGATCTCGCATGCGCCGCAGGGGGTTCATCACGGAGCACCGGAGAAAGCTCGCGAGAGAGCTAGGCGCAAGTTCGACGAATACCACTCCGTCGATTGGCAGGTCATCTCGATCGACACCCGCCGGAGACTGGTCCCGTCTGCAGAGGTGAGAGCCAACGCTCTGGGAGAGCACTCATGAGCGCCTGCGCGAAGAAGCGGCTGCACTCATGACTAGTACACAACCCAGTCCGACACCGGTCAGGCATGCCTACGAACGAATTCCCTATCTGGTTGCCTACCAGAACAACTCAACCGTCCGCGACGTATACGGCGGCGTCGCGGAGTTGGTAGTGCTGGAGAGTTATCTGCTCAAACCTTCGACTGAAAGAACGGACCGGGCGGCGCGGTCGGACACCGTAATCGTGTTTATGCATCCGATCGGCGGCGGCGCCTACCTGCCCATGATCAACGCTCTGGCCCGCGCCGGACACCACGTCATCTACTGCAACAGCCGATTCCGCGGGACAGACTCCGCACTGCTGATGGAGAAAGTCGTCGAGGACCTGGGCGAGTGCATCAAGGATGCCAAGAACCGACTCGGCTACTCGAAGGTCGTGCTCGCAGGCTGGAGCGGCGGTGGCTCGCTCTCGGCGCTCTACCAGCAGCAGGCGCAGCATCCCACGGTGACGGCGAGCCCATCCGGAGACGGCCCCGATCTGACCAAGCTCGGGCTGATCCCGGCCGACGGCATCATGCTGCTCGCCGCCCACATCAGCAGGCACGGCACGATGACGGAGTGGTTGGACGCATCGATCCTCGACGAGGGCGACCCGGGCAAACGGGACCCTGAGCTGGATCTCTACGACCCCGAGAACCCCAACCAGCCGCCCTACACACCGGAGTTCCTGGAGCGCTACCGGCAGGCTCAGATCGCGCGGAACCGGCACATTACTGCCTGGGTCAAGGGCAAACTCGCCGAACTCAAGGCAAGCGGACGACCCGGCGCGGACGCGGCCGAGTTCGCGTTCGTCGTGCACGGCACGATGGCCGACCCGCGCTGGCTCGACCCGACTGTCGATCCCAACGAACGCACTCCCAGAACCTGCTATCTGGGCGATCCTCAGATTGTGAATATGAGCCCGGTCGGCCTGGCGCGGTTCTGCACGCTGCGTAGCTGGCTGTCTCAATGGAGCTACGACGACGCCAACGGCGACGCCGTGAAGTGTGGACCTGACATCGTGGTACCCGCACTGGTGATCGGGAATCGCGCCGACGACGCCTGCACACCGAGCCACACCCACCGGATCTACGAGGCCATCGGCAGTCCCGATAGGGAGATGTACGAGATCGCCGGCGCGAACCACTACTACTCCGGGGCTGACCAGCGCGACAAGCTACACGAGGCCGTCGGAATTATCACCAGCTGGCTGGTGCGTCACGACTTTGCGGAGGCCACATGACAGTTCCGACGGGGCCGCTCGACGGCATTCGCGTCATTGAGGTCGGGACACTGATCTCCGGACCGTTCGCCGGACGCCTGCTGGGCGACATGGGGGCTGAGGTCATCAAGATCGAACCGCCCGGCGCGCCGGATCCGCTCCGAGGCTGGGGGCAAGCCGAGCTCGATGGACACCACTTCTTTTGGACTGTCCACGCCCGCAACAAGAAATCGGTGACTCTCAACCTGCGTCAAGCTAAGGGGCGTGAGGTCTTCCTCGACCTCGTCGAACGCAGCGACGTCATCGTCGAAAACTTCCGGCCCGGCACACTGGAGAAGTGGGGTCTGGGTTATGACGATCTTCGTCAACGTAATCGCGGAATCATCCTGGTGCGGGTGTCTGGTTACGGGCAGACCGGCCCGGAAGCGCACAAAGCAGGCTATGCCTCTGTCGCCGAGGCGGCCAGCGGACTTCGGCATATGAACGGGTTTCCCGGCGGCCCTCCCCCACGGCTGGCCTTATCGTTGGGCGATAGCCTGGCCGGGATGTTTGCGGCGCAGGGCGCATTGGCCGCCTTGTATCGCCGATCAGTGACGGGCGAAGGCCAGGTGGTCGATGCAGCCCTGACCGAATCATGTTTGGCAGTACAGGAATCCACGATCCCTGACTACGACGTCGGTGGCATAGTCCGGGGTCCTTCGGGCACCCGACTGGAAGGCATCGCCCCGTCGAACATCTACCCGAGCGCCGAAGGCAGCTGGGTGGTGATCGCGGCCAATCAAGATACCGTCTTCCGACGGTTGTGCGAGGCGATGGGCCATCCTGAACTTTCGACCGATGAACGATTCTCCAATCACGACGCGCGCGGACGCAATCAAGACGAACTCGACACGATCATCGGA
>JAHZKD010000049.1 GCA_022600605.1 Actinomycetes bacterium | reverse complement strand
GAGTTCGGCTTCTTCGGGGTGGTGGTGTACACGCGGGTGCACACGCCACGGCGCTGCGGGCTGCCCTTGAGGGCCGCCGTCTTCACCTTGGCGATCTTGTCGCGGCGACCCTTACGGACCAGCTGGTTGATGGTTGGCATGTACCGGCTTCCTGTGTTGCTCGTCTTGTGTAGCTCGTCCTGTGTTGCTCGTCGCTGTGACGTGTCGTTCTGTCGCGCTTCTAAAGTTCTCGTGTCCTGCAGTTTCGCCCCGCCCGGTTACCCCGGGGCCGGGCGTGTCGCATGCGGCCGCCGAGGAAAGTATCGAGGCGGTGCCTGTATTTCCACAACATGGCGGACATGCGAAGTTGCCCGGCGTGCAAGCATGCTTGTGAATCGTAAGACACACAAGCGCCTTATCTGCCAGGCACGATCGTCCACGATACCAGGGCAGACCGCGCCGATCCAAACCCGGCGAGGAGCGCCAGGAAGCGGCGTTCGCGCTGGTCAGCGCCGCCCTTCAGCGCGCCGTGCGATCTGTCAGCGACTTCGAATGCCCGCGGCCAGCCTCATCACCATGTCGGTGAACACCGCGTCGGTATCGATCCCGACCATAACCCCGGTCATCTCCAGCAGCACGAACCCGTGCATCGCCGACCAAAACTCCAATGCGGCGAAAAACGCGGCATTGGTGTCCAGCCCATAGGCGGCCAGCACCGAGATCACCGGCGCTGCCGCAGCCCTGGTGGCTTCGGTGAACTCGGGGTCATCGCCACCGAGGGGCATCCTGGTGAACGCCGAGTACCGGCCCGGATGATGGTGGGCGTAGCTGCGGTAGGCGCCGGCCATCACCATGACCGCATCGTCGGGAGGCCGGCCCTGCCCGACTGTGTTGAGCATGTCGATGATGTCGCCGACCACCCGCATCCGCACGGTCCGTCGCAGGTCATCGAGGCTGTGCACGTGGTTGTACAGCGACGGGCCCTTGGTGCCCAGTTGATTGGCCAGCGCGTTGATCGTCAGCGCGTCCCAACCTTCACGGTCGAGGAAACTCAGCGCGGCGTTGACGATGGAGTCACGGCTCAGCCTCGCCGAACGCGGCGGCCGAACTGCCATCTCGCCATTCCCCCTCGCGTCAGCCAAACGACCCCGCCGCAGGATAGGCCGGGTCAGCGAAACTGTAACGCCTCGTGGCCGCCGGATCTGTGAGCCCACAATGTCGATAATGTCGATATGCCCATTCCGGTCGATAATGTCGATATGCCCATTCCGGCTCCGCGGCCCTCGATGCCGGTCTCCTGCTGACAACAGCGCGCCTGCGCAGCCTGAACGTAGGCTGATAGTCGCGGTCCACGTGGAGTCCGACCAGAAAGGTGGCGACCAAAGATGTCTGCAATTCCCTCGCAACTGATCGGTGGGGTGGGTGTTGCGACGCTCTTGGCAACACTCGGGCTCACCGCCTGTGGCTCGAACAGCCAGGACACCTCCAACCCGACGATGACGGCCGGAGCATCAGGCGCCCAGATCGAGATCGGCAGCACCATCAACTACGGCTCGTTCGGTACCACCGCCGATATCGACTGTGCACAGGGCAAATCCCTCAATATCGGCGGATCCAACAACACGCTGACAGTCAAAGGCACCTGCGACGGCGTCACCATCGGCGGGGCGGACAACAATCTCACCTTCGAGCGGGTCAACGGCGAGCTGTCCGTCGTCGGACTGAACAACACGGTCACCTACCGCGACGGAGATCCGACAATCAACGACACCGGCAGCAACAACACCATCAACAGAGCCTGAGCCCACTCACCGGATCAGCGCGGGTCACCGGCGCCGTGACGGCCCGCTCCCGCGGCGAATCGCGCGGCGCCCTCCAGCGATTCCGCCGCCACCTGCGCCAAGCTGCCGAACTCGAAATCCATCGCGTCGGCCTCCGACAAGCCCCACTGAGTCAACGCCGAGGTGCGGTCGGCGCGCAGGCACTGTTGCGGCAGCCTGGCCAGTTCCGCAGCTAGTTCCTCGGCCCGTTGACGCGCCGCCCCGGCAGGCACCACCCGGTTGGCCAGACCGATCGCCAAGGCCTCCTCGGCGTCGACGCTGCGGCCGGTCAGGATGAGGTCCATCGCGCGACTGTGGCCGATCAGCCGAGGCAGCCGTACTGTTCCCCCGTCGATCAGCGGCACACCCCAGCGGCGGCAGAAGACCCCGAAGATTGCGTCCTGCTCAACCACCCGCAGGTCACACCACAGGGCCAGCTCCAGCCCACCGGCGACGGCGTGTCCGCTCACCGCGGCGATGACGGGCTTGGACAGCACCATGCGACTCGGACCCATCGGCGCCGGCCCAACCCGCTGCACAGGGTTGGAATCTTGGGTGCCGAACGCCTTGAGGTCAGCGCCGGCGCAGAAGGTTCCGTTGTCCCCCCACAGCACGGCGACCAACGCCGAATCGTCGCGATCGAACTCTTCGAATGCCTCGAACAGCCCTCGCGCGGCAGCACCGTTGACGGCGTTTCGCGCGTGCGGGCGGTTCATGATCACCGTCGTCACCGGGCCGGTGCGCTCCACGCGCACACCGCCACCTGAATCCCGGGTCGCTTCGCTCCTGCCCACCGTTTCCGATCCCCCGGCCGCCTCGCTCCTATACACCGATTCGCTCATGGCACCTCCGCGAGTTTCACACCAGCGCGCCGCCCGACCAACTCGGTGGCGAAGTCTTCGTAGGCGACCCGCAGCGCGCCGCCCGGCCAGCCGTCGGGCAGCAGCTCATCGGGCAACACCGGATCAGTCAACAGATGACGCACCATCGAGGCAGCCGCGGCGAACCTGCCGGGAACATCGCCGGCCTCGGCCATCGCGGTCAACATGTCCCGGCCCGCACGTGCCCACCCAGCCAGATCCCACAGCCGCGCAGCCAGCTCGACGGGAGCATCGTCGCTGGCGCGCAGAACCCGCACCCGCTCGGTGACTTCATCGCCGAGCTCGACCCCAACATTGTCCGGCCGCATCCACACACCTTCACGCAATTCCGCGAAGCGCTTGTTCTGCAAGGTGTTTCGCAGTGCCGCCCGGGCGCGGGCCTCGTCGCCGATGCTGGTGATCACCAACGTCGTCCACGTGCCATCCCAAGAGTGCCGCCGTGGGTTGATCGCGTCGTCCTGGCGGCGCTGACGCTCCAGCAGACGGTCCGAGAGCCGGTATCCGTCCTCGGAGCGCACCAGGTCGCCCGCACTGACCATCCGCGTCAACGCCACCCGAATCGTCGACTCTCGGATGCCGAAATCCCTTGTAAGAAAAATTAATTCACCGGCCGTTGCCCAGGCCGGGTGCGCGCCGAGCAGCACGCTCAACACAACTGAGCGTGCCGTCATCCGCGAGACCACTCGGGACACCGCTACACCCCGGACGTTGCGCGGCCGTGGTCGCCGAACGGTTCATCTCGATGCCGCACGGCGTCACGGAAGCCGTTCTCACGAGCATCGGCAACGAAGGCGTGACCCTCGGGGGTGTGGCGTGCGACGCCGTCGAATACCGTCGAGATCATCGCGCTGTTCGCCACGCCCTGCTGGTACAGCGCACTGTTCATTGCCAGCTTGACCATTATCAGCTGATTGACGGGCACCGCGGCGATTCGTTCGAGGAGACGCTCGACCCGGTCATCCAAGTCCTTGGGTTCGGGCGCCTCCACCGCCAGCCCCCATTCAGCGGCCTGGGCTCCGGTGATGCAATCACCGGTCAGCAGAAGGCGTTTAGCACGTTGGTCGCCGAGGCGGTGCGCCCACAGGCCCGCCGCGGGAACTCCCCACACCCTGGTCGGCGGATAACCGATCTTGGCGTCGGATGCCGCGATGACCTGATCTGCGTGCAACGCGATATCGGTGCCGCCGGCCACACAGTAGCCGTGGATCTTGACCACGGTCGGTTTGTCGGCGCGCATTAGGCTGGCGAACCCGCGGACAAACCGGCTCATCATCTGATAGTCGATCATCGGATCCCACGGCTGGTTTGGCAGATGGTTAACCGCCTGGGTCCGGCCCGAGAGCACGGTGTCTTCATAGGGGCGCCCAGTCCAGCCATCCGAGCCGGCCGATGACGAACCCTCGGCATAGGCGGATAAGTCGAAACCCGCGCAGAATCCGGCGCCGCGCCCGGACACCAGGATCACATGGACGTTCGGGTCGAGGTCGGCGCGCTCCACCAACGCCGATAACTCCAGCGGGGTATCGGCGATGATCGCATTGCCCTTTTCCGGACGGTTGAAGGTGATGCGCGCAACCCGGTCGGTGACCTCGTAGGTCATCGTCTGCAGATTGTCGAAGTCCACCGGCCTGCCTGCTGAAGTCATGCGCGATCCCGCTGCCGCGAGCAGATGCAAAGTGGGCCGACACGCAGCTGTTTCGACATAGTTTGTGTCTGCATAGTTTGTGTCTGCGGGTCCATGGTGGCCGTCATGCTTTGATCATCGCGCGCTCGATGATCGGCGCTAGATCCAGACCAGTCGGCAAGGTGCCGAACGCACCGCCCCACGCCCCGCCCAGGCGGCTGGCCAAGAACGCCTCGGTGACCGCGGGGTGCCCATGGCGCACCAACAGCGAGCCCTGCAACGCCAGCGAGATGTCCTCGGCGATCTTGCGGGCGCGATACTCGACGGTGTCCAGTTCGCCCAGCGCCTCGCGCACACCGTCGACATGGGCGTCCAGACGCCGGTCGAGACCGGTGGTGGCGCTCAGTTCGTCGAAAAGCACTTCGAGGCATTCAGGCCGGGTTGCTATGGCGCGCAAAGTATCTAGAGCGCTGACGTTGCCTGAGCCCTCCCAGATACCCATCAGCGGGGCCTCCCGGTACAGCCGCGGCATCCCCGAGTCCTCGGCATAGCCGTTGCCGCCGAGGCATTCCATCGCCTCGGCGGCATGGGGGGTCGCGCGCTTGCATATCCAGTACTTGGCCGCCGCCAGGCCGATCCTGCGCAGCAGGGATTCACGGTCGTCGCCGCGTACCGCCGCGTCGGTGGCGCCGGCCCTTCTCATCGCCAGCATGGTTGCGGCCTCGGCCTCGACGGCGAGGTCGGCCAGCACGTTGCGCATGAGGGGCTGATCGATCAGATAGGAGCCGAACGCTTTGCGGTGTTGGGCGTGGTGGGTGGCGCGCATCAATCCGGTGCGCATGCTGGTCGCGCTGCCCAAGGTGCAGTCCAACCGCGTCAGGTTGACCATCTCAATAATCGTCGCAACGCCGCGGCCCTCCTCGCCCACCAGCCAGGCCGTGGCGCCGTCGTATTCAACCTCGCTGGAGGCGTTGGCGTGATTGCCCAATTTGTCCTTGAGGCGCTGCAGCTGCATCCGGTTACGGCTTCCGTCGGGCAATACCCGGGGCAGGAAGAAACAGCTCAGGCCGCCGGGCGCCTGGGCCAGGACGAGGAAGATGTCGCACATCGGCGCGGAGGTGAACCACTTGTGTCCGGTGAGCCGATAACTGCCGTCACTGCTGGGCGTGGCCGCAGTGGTGCCGGCCCGCACGTCGGAGCCGCCCTGTTTCTCGGTCATCGACATCCCCGCGGTGAGCCCGGCTTTGGTGGTGGGCACGGCGAGTTCGGGGTCATAGCTCCGGCTGGTCAGCAGCGGCTCGTACATCGTGGCGAGGTCTGGGTTGTGGCGTAGCGCGGGCACCACGGCGTAGGTCATCGAGATCGGGCACATGTGGCCCGGTTCCGGTGTCCACACCGATGTTTTGGCTGCCCGCACGACGTGGGCTCCCGGTCGATCATCGGCCCACGGTGCGGCGTGCAGCCCGTGGCCCACCGCCACGGTCATCAACTCGTGGTAGGCCGGGTCGAATTCGACCTCGTCGATCCGGTGGCCATGACGGTCGTGGGTGCGCAGAATCGGCCGGTTGCGATCGGCCAGCTCACCCCACCGCTGGGCACGCCGACTGCCTGCGAGCGCCCCCAGTTCGGTCACCTCGTCGGCGCCCCATTGCCCGCCCTCCCGGACTAGCGCCTCGGCCAGCATCGGTGAGGTGGCCGAGTTGTAGTCCTCTAGCGGAGGGACCTGGTTGGTGACGACATGAGTGTCCGGCATGAACACGACATTACATCAGGTGCACAATCGCACACGATCTGTAATGAAGG
>JAHZKD010000496.1 GCA_022600605.1 Actinomycetes bacterium | reverse complement strand
GGCACCGCCGTGACCAAAGACGTGGTCTTGAGCAGGCTGATCAGCTCGTTACCGGTCGGCGGGATGATCACCCGCATTGCCTGGGGCAGCACGGTGCGCCGCATCGCCATCCCCCACGACATGCCAAGCGCGGTGGACGCTTCCATCTGACCTTCCGGAACAGAGGTGATGCCGGCCCGAATGATCTCGGCCATGTACGCGGCTTCGTTGAGAGCCAAGCCGATGACCGCGAGAACGAAGGGGTAGGAAAAAGCCTGTAGGTCAATCTCGAGCAGCGACGGCCCGAACGGCACGCCCAGCTGGAGGTTCCGATAAATGGTGGGAACCAGCCCCCAGAACGCCAGTTGCACATACACCGGTGTGCCTCGGAAGATCCACAAGAACACCCACGACACCGCACTCATCACCGGGTTGGACGACAGCCGCATCACTGTGAGTGCCACGCCCAGCACCACGCCGATCAACATCGCATACACGGTCAGCTGCAGGGTGTTGAACACCCCGAGCAGGACCCGCTCGTTGAACAGGTACTCCCAGTAGGTCGACCAGCCGTAGGCCGGATTGGTCGCCGCACCATACAAGAACAGCGCTACCAGGACGATGATGACGGTCGCCGCCACCCATCGCCACGGGTGGCGCAGTGGGACGGCGTCGATAGGTTGCGGCGGCGTGCCGACTTCACTCATACGTTCTGGCCCAAGCAGCTCAGGAGATCGCGCCGTTGATAACCGGCTTGTCGATCATCCCCTCCTCGAGACCCCAGTTGGATGCGATCTCTTTGTACTGGCCCGTCTCGATCAAGTGCTCGAGAGCCTGTAGCAGCGACTGCGCCAACGCTGAGCCCTTTTCCACCGGCCAACCATAGGGCGCCGAGTCGAACACCTCACCGGCTTGCACAAGCTTTCCGTTGGTCTGCTTGATCGCGTACAGGGTGACCGGTGAGTCCGCCGACATGGCGTCGGCCTGACCGAGAACAACGGCGTTGGTGGCGGCATCCTGGCTGTCGAACGGGATGATCACGATCTCCGACTGGCCTGCCTCGGTGCACTTCTGGCTCCGCGCCGGCAACTCCACGGTCTCCTGAACCGTTGTCGCCTGCACCGCGACTCTCTAGCCACACGCATTCTCCGGATCGATATCACCATCGGCCAACTGCGCCCACAGGGTGCCCGCAGAGAAGTAGGTGACGAAGTCGACCTGCTCCTCACGCTCCTTGCTGTCGGTGAAGGACGACATGCCCACGTTGAACGTTCCGCCCTGGATTGACGGGATGATCTTTGCGAAGTCCGCCTCGCGGTATTCCGGGGTCAGCCCCAGTGTCCCTGCGATCGCGTTCATCAGGTCGACGTCGAACCCGACGATCTTGCCCTCGGGGTCCTTGAACTCGTTCGGCGGGTAAGGGATGTTGACGCCGATGATGAGCTTGCCCGATGACTTGATGTCCTCGGGCACGGTGTTGGCGATCGCATCGACCTTCTCGGCCGTCACGGCCTCTGTCTGGGTTAATGAGTCGCTGGAATCAGAGCTGCTCGAACAACCCGAAAGAGCCAAGGCGCCGGTGGCAGCGAATGCAACCGCTAAACGCCAGATTCTTGGTCGGCAGTCCTGGAATCCACCCAACACGTGAGCCTCAACTTTCTGCTTCGGGCCGACAGCCTGGGACCAGAAGTTCCCTCCGGGCATCTACCAGCCAAGAACATTAACGACCGATAACCCGACGTGCAGCGCCGGTAACCGAACATTAACGAGCGCATTCATCCGTCACAGCCGTACCGCGAAATCAGGTAATCCCGCCGTCCGGTATGCCAAACTTCGATTATGGACACCTTCGCCCCCCCGAGCATGATGACGCATCTTTGGAAGTCGACTCTCGCCTCCGGAGTCCTGGCAGTGATACTCGGGGCCATGGTGTTGGCCTGGCCTGGCCCGACCATCTTCATCGCAGCCATCTTCTTCGGCGCCTATCTGTTGGTCACCGGCATCGCCCAGGTGATCTTCGCGTTCAGCTTGCATGTCTCCGCCGGTGGCCGCGTGCTGCTGTTCCTCAGCGGCGCAGCCTCGCTGATCCTGGCGGTTCTGTGCTTCCGCAGCCTGGAGAACTCGATCCTGCTGTTGGCCATCTGGATTGGTATCGGATTCATCTTCCGTGGGGTGGCCACGGCGGTGTCGGCGATCAGTGACCCGACGCTTCCCGGCCGCGGCTGGGGCATCTTCATCGGCGTGATCAGCCTGATCGCCGGCGTGATCGTGCTGGCCTCACCGTTCGACTCGCTGGCGACCTTGACGCTGGTGGTCGGCATCTGGCTCATCGTCCTCGGCGTCTTCGAGGTCGTGTCGGCGTTCGGCATTCGCAGCGCGGGCAAGGACGTGGCCGAAATCAAGGACAGGGTCGCGGCCGCCACTGCGGAATGAAAACCCAACGCCTACTTCATGCAGCGCCCAGTTCGCACAGTGCCCAGCCCAGCGTGCGGATATCTTCACGCTCGCGCTCGGGCGTGACGTCAGCCGCACGTTCGGCCACTCGGCATCTCGGTGTCGATCGCTGACCGGGAAGGCGTTCGGCG
This sequence comes from Actinomycetes bacterium, assembly GCA_022600605.1. Lineage (GTDB taxonomy): Bacteria > Actinomycetota > Actinomycetes > Mycobacteriales > Mycobacteriaceae > Mycobacterium. The sequence goes on along the minus strand of JAHZKD010000496.1, from coordinate 354 downwards.
AGTAACCTCACCGTTATGAGCGAACCGCCGCAGCCTCCCCAGTACGGCGCCTACCAGGGCAGCTATCCGCCCCCGCCACCGCAATACGGCGGGTATCCCGGTGGCTACCCCCCACCCGCCGCAGCCGCCCCGAAGAACGGCATGGGTGTGGCGTCTCTCGTTGTCGCCATCATCGCGCTGTTCTCGGTCGTCGGCGGCGTCGTGTTGGGAGTCGTCGCGGTCATCCTCGGGTTCCTGGGCCGGGGCAGGGTTAAGCGCGGCGAGGCCGACAACGGCGGCGTCGCGATCGCGGGAATCGTGCTGGGGTTGCTGAGCATTGTCGTCTCGATCGTTGTGATCGCCATTGCGGTATGG
>JAHZKD010000495.1 GCA_022600605.1 Actinomycetes bacterium | reverse complement strand
CGCCCGCTGAGTTCGGGGACTTGCTCGTCGATGCCCTGCAGCGCGGATCCGGCACGCTCGCCGACGTTCAGGGGCGTGCGTTGCGTCGGGTACGTGCGGTGCTTGTGGCGGCACAACGCAGCGCCGAAGACGGCAGCGATCCGCGGCACACGCTGTGGCAGGCGTGGCAGCGCTCGGGGCTGCAGCGACGTTGGCTGACCGCCAGCGAGCACGGCGGGCCGGCGGGCGCCCAGGCCGACCGTGATCTCGGTGCTGTCACCGCAATGTTCGACGTTGCCGAGCAGTACGTTGAGCGGACGGCAGGCGCATCGCTGCGCGGGCTTATCGACCACCTCGCTGCGCTGGCGTTACCACCGGTGCGTGCCGACGAGGGCCCACAGCCCGATGCGGTCGCGGTGCTCAGCGCGCATTCCGCGCTGAGTCGGGAGTGGGATTTTGTGGTGGTGGCCGGGGTGCAGGAAGGGCTGTGGCCCAACGTGTCCCCGCGGGGCGGCGTGCTGGGGACTCAGGAACTCGTTGACGTGATCGATGGCGTCGCAGAGGCAGGGCAGCGAGGGTTGTCGAGCCGGGCGCCATTGCTCGCTGAAGAGCGCCGGCTGCTGATTGCGGCCATGGGCCGGGCTCGCAGCCGGATTTTGGTGACTGCAGTCGACAGCGACGGCGACGATGCGATGCTGCCATCGTCTTTCTGTCGTGAGCTCAGCGCACTGGCAACAGAGCCCATCGCCGAGAACGCCACCCCGGTTCGAGCACCTCGGGTGTTGGCTCAGGCAGCACTTGTCGGGCGCCTACGGTCGGTGGCGTGCTCACCGCAGGGCGCTGTCGATGATGCCGAAAGGCGCTGTGCAGCAGCTCAGTTGGCGCGCCTTGCCGCGGCCGGGGTGCGCGGCAGCGACCCCGGATCTTGGTACGGAATGCGGCAACTCTCCAGTGACGAACCACTGTGGGAGGGCGATAGCCACGTCGTGACCCTTTCCCCCTCGACACTGCAGACGCTCTCGGACTGTCCACTGCGCTGGCTGCTCGAACGGCATGGCGGTTCCTCGGCGGGCGACGTACGTTCGGCGTTGGGATCGCTGGTGCACGGCCTGGTTTCCGAGCCGGGTATGACCGAGGCCCAGATGGTCAACGAGCTCGAAACCGTCTGGAGCCAGATCCCATTCGACGCAGAGTGGCACGCGGACAACGAGCTTGCCCGCCACCGAGAGATGTTGTCCACCTTCCTGCGTTGGCGCGCCAACACTCGCCACGAACTCACTGAACTCGGCACCGAGGTCGACGTCGAGGGGGAAGTGACCCAGGCTGATGGCGCGCAGCCCGCGGTATGTGTGCGTGGCCGACTCGACCGTCTCGAGCGCGACAACCAGGGACGACTCGTCGTTGTCGATGTCAAGACGGGTAAGAGTCCAGTCAGCAAGGACGATGCTCAGGGGCACGCCCAATTGGCGATGTATCAGCTCGCAGTGGCCGAGGGCCTGATTTCCGACGGCGACGACCCCGGGGGTGGGCGATTGATCTATATCGGTAAGGGCGGCGGCGCGACCGAGCGTGATCAGGCCGCGCTGACCCCAGAAGGCCGCGTCGAGTGGCGCGCGGTCCTACGCCAGGCCGCCGCGGCGACTCAGGGTCCGCACTTTCTCGCGCGGATAAACGACGGCTGTGCGCATTGTCCGGTTCAGGGCATGTGCCCTGCCCAAGACGGCGGAAGAGATTCACGATGACCCCACGCTACGATCCCGCCGAACTAGCCAGTGCACTAGGCCTTTTCACGCCGACCGACGAGCAATCCGCTGTCATCGCTGCGCCGCCGGGCCCGTTGGTGGTGATCGCCGGCGCCGGTGCCGGCAAGACCGAGACCATGGCCGCCCGAGTGGTGTGGTTGGTCGCCAACGGCTACGCCCGGCCCGGAGAAGTGTTGGGGCTGACGTTTACCCGCAAAGCGGCTGGCCAGTTGCTGCGGCGGGTGCGCACCCGACTCGCCCGCCTGGCCGGCGCGGGACTGGTGGCCGCAGATCCCGGCAGCTCTGATGTGGGCGACGACCCTGTCACAGTCGGTACCTATCACGCCTTCGCGGGGACACTGCTGCGCGAGTACGGCTTGCTTCTGCCAATAGAGCCCGATACCCGACTGCTCGGAGAGACGGAATTGTGGCAGTTGGCCTTTCGTGTGGTGTGCGAACATCCGGACGCACTGGACACCGAGAAGTCGCCCGCCGCTATCACCGCCATGGTGCTCAGGCTCGCCGGGCAGCTCTGCGAACATCTGGTCCATACCGAGCAGTTGCACGATACCCACGTAGAGCTTGAGCGGCTCGTCCACACATTGCCTGCCGGTCGGTATCAGCGTCGCAACGGTCCTAGTCAGTCGTTGCTTCGGATGCTGGCCACGCAGACCGAGCGCACTGCATTGGTTCCACTGATCGATGCGCTGTACGAGCGCATGCGCTCGGAGCGGGTCATCGACTTCGGCACCCAGATGGCATCTGCGGCGCGTCTGGCCGCGCAGTTCCCGGAGGTCGGGGAGCAGCTGCGGCAGCGCTACCGGGTCGTGCTGCTCGACGAGTACCAAGACACCGGGCACGCACAGCGGGTTGCGCTGTCGTCTCTGTTCGGCGGAGGGGTCGACGATGGACTCGCGCTGACCGCCGTCGGCGACCCTATCCAGTCGATCTACGGGTGGCGCGGTGCGTCGGCGACCAATCTCCCACGCTTCACGACCGACTTCCCGCGTTCAGATGGGACTCCGGCGCCAAGCCTGGAATTGCGCACCAGCTGGCGCAACCCACCCGAGGTGCTGCACCTGGCCAACGCCGTGTCCACGGATGCGCGGCGGCGTTCGGTGGCTGTGCGGCCGCTGCGGGCTCGGCCCGATGCTGGGCGCGGCAGCGTGCGGTGCGCACTGCTACCCGACGTGCTGACCGAACGCGAATGGGTAGCCGAGAAGGTGGCGAAGCTGTACCACGAGGGCATCGCCGCCTGCGGTGCAGCACCAAGCGCGGCGGTCCTGGTGCGCCGCAACGCCGATGCCGCGCCGATGGCACAAGCGCTCTCCCGGCGCGGGGTTGCTGTCGAGGTTGTCGGGCTGGCGGGGCTGCTGTCTGTGCCTGAAGTTGCCGACGTTGTCGCGATGCTGCGGGTGGCCGCCGACCCGACCGCCGGGGCCGCCGCACTGCGAGTGCTCACCGGCCCTCGCTGGCGCCTGGGCGCCCGCGACATTGCTGCCCTGTGGAGGCGCGCGATGCAGATCACCGGCACCGGTGCGTCGGCGCGCGGCCGCGGGACCGGTCGAATCGTCGAGCAGTTCGCCCCCGATGCCGATGTGGCGTGCCTGTCTGACGCGATTGGCGATCCGGGTGCCGCCGAAGCATATTCACCAGCCGGGCACCGCAGGATCGTGGCGCTTGGCCGCGAACTGACGGCGGTGCGCAGCCAGCTAGACAATCCGCTGCCGGATCTGGTCGCCGAGGTGCGCCGCCTGCTCGGCATCGACACCGAAGTCAGGGCCGCCCGGCCAGCGTCGGCGGGATGGTCGGGGACTGAACACCTTGATGCGTTCAATGACGTGGTCGTCGACTTTGCCACCCGGCCCGGGGCCAGGATTTCGGCACTGCTGGCGTTCCTGGACACAGCCGAACAGGTCGAGAACGGTCTGGCACCCGCCGAGACCACCGTGACCGCCGGCCGGGTGCAGATCTTGACCGTGCATGCTGCCAAGGGTCTGGAGTGGCAGATCGTCGCGGTGCCCCACCTGAGCGGGCGGGTGTTTCCGTCAACCGCGTCCCCGCGCACTTGGTTGACCGATGCGGCCGATCTGCCTCCGTTGCTGCGCGGCGACTGTGCGACCGTCTCCGAGCATGGCGTCCCGGTACTCGATTGTTCGACCGTCGGTGACCGCAAAGCGTTGTCGGACAAAATTTCCGACCACAAGCGCAGCCTCGACCAGCGGCGTACCGATGAAGAGCGCAGGCTCCTCTATGTGGCGATCACCCGCGCCGAGTGCACTCTGCTGGCGTCAGGCCATCATTGGGGCTCCACCGAGTCCAAGCCCCGCGGCCCGTCGGCTTTCCTTTGTGAACTCAAGGATGTCATCGACGCGTCGGCCGCCGAGGGAAAGCCATGCGGCACCGTTGATGCGTGGGCCGATGCTCCTGCCGACGGCGATCCGAACCCGGTGCGCGATCAGGTTATCGAGGCGATGTGGCCGATTGATCCGGCTGAAGTGACCGCGATGAGCCGCCGCACCGATGTCGACCGGGGCGCCGAACTGGTGGTGCAGGCGATATCGGCAGGGGCGCGGGGTGACGCCCCGGCGGATGTGCACGGTTGGACCGCCGACGTCGATGCGCTGCTGGCCGAACGGGAACTCGCCGCGCATGTGCCCACACCACCGCTGCCCACGCAGCTGTCGGTGAGCACGCTGGTAGAACTGGGCCGAGATCCCAGCGCCGTAGCCCAGCGGTTGCATCGGCGGCTGCCGCGTCGGCCGGATTCACAGGCACTGCTGGGAACGGCGTTCCACGAATGGGTACAGCGGTACTTCCAAGCGGAGAAACTGTTCGATCTCGACGACCTCCCCGGTGCCGTGGATGCCGACCGCCAGCACCGGGGAGAGCTTGAGGAGCTGCAGGCCGCGTTCGCGGTATCCGAGTGGGCAGCACGCACCCCGATCGACGTGGAGGTTCCGTTTGACATGGTGATCGCCGGCAGGGTGGTGCGGGGGCGCATCGACGCGGTGTTCGCCGACGAGAACGGTGAGGTCACGGTGGTGGACTGGAAAACCGGCGAACCGCCGTCAACGCCAGAACAACTGCAATTCAATGCTGTTCAGCTCGCAGTTTATCGAATCGCTTGGGCTGGCCTGCAGGGCTGCCCAGTTTCATCGGTGCGCGCTGCGTTTCACTACATCCGGTCCGGGCGCACCGTCCGTCCCGACATACTGCTCAGCGCGGAGGAGGTGGCTGCGTTGATGGATTTACCGGCCGCTTGATCGTCGGCTAGCTTTCGCGGTAGACCTTCAGCGCCTGGACGATCATCGGGATCTGCAACGGCAGCCGGGCCAAAGCGGCCAGCCGCATGGGCAGCGGCTTGGCCGGATCCTTGAACCACATACGGGCCATGTTGACGTTGGCCGGGAACACTGCGATGAACAACGCGATGGCCGCCAGCGCTCCGACCCGTCGGGTCTTGGGGGCCATCAGCAGACCGCCGACGCCGACTTCAGCGACGCCAGAGGCCAGAGTGTAGGAGCGCTGGCTGCCGGGTAGCTCGGCCGGGACGATCGTGTCGAACGGCTTGGGAGCGACAAAGTGCAGTGCCCCCATCCCGATCAGCCAGGCGCCCATCTTGGCGCCACGCGACGACTCGGTGCTCTGATGCAGTTCGGGCTGAGGCGCGGTCATGGTTACATTGTGCGGGTGCGGCAGCCTTCCCTTGTGACGGGCCCCTGTGGCTAAGCGCAGTCTGCGCCGACGGATAAGTCGGTTCGATCAATCGTTGACCGATCTACCGGTCCACGTTCTCACCGACCGGGTACAGATCCCTACGATCTCGATCGGCCCTGTGCGGAGAATCACCACACGGGTTGTTTATGCGCTACTGGCTTTGTCCGTGGCGGTGATCATCGTCTACCTCGATCGCGACGGCTATCGCGACTCCCAGGGGGAGCCGCTGTCGTTTCTCGATTGCCTGTACTACGCGACCGTGTCCATGTCGACCACCGGGTACGGCGACATCACCCCGGTCACCCCCCAGGCCCGACTGATCAACGTCCTGGTGATCACTCCGCTGCGGGTCCTCTTCTTGATCGTCCTGATTGGGACCACGGTTGAAACTCTGACCACGCAATCGCGGCAGGCCTACCAAATCCAGCGATGGAGGAGAAGATTGCGCAACCACATCATCATCGTCGGTTATGGCACCAAGGGCCGGACTGCGGCCGCGGCGATGGTGGGCGACGAGGTCGCGCCCGCTGACATCGTGGTTGTCGACGAGGACACCGCGGCGCTTGAGCGGGCCAAGAGCTCCGGCCTGGTCACCGTCCGTGGCAGTGCAACCGACTCAGAAGTGCTGCGGCTGGCCAGCGCTCAACACGCCAAGTCGATCGTCGTGGCCACCAATCGCGACGACACCGCTGTCCTGGTCACCCTCACAGCACGTGAACTCGCACCCAACGCCAAGATCATCGCCGCGGTGCGCGAGGCCGAAAACCAGCATCTGCTTGAGCAGTCGGGTGCAGATTCCACCGTGGTGACCTCCGAGACTGCTGGCCGCTTGCTCGGCATTGCGGTGCAGACCCCCAGCGTCGTCGAGATGATGGAAGACCTGCTCACCCCCGACGCGGGGTTCGCAATCGCCGAACGTGAGGTCACGCCTAAGGAGGCCGGCAGCTCGCCACGACACCAGAGCGACATTGTCCTGGGCGTCCTGCGCGACTCGGAGCTCATCCGCGTCGATGACCCAAAGGTCGATTCGCTAGAACTCGGGGACAGGCTGCTGTACCTGCGCAGCGCGGAAGGGGAGCGATGAGCAGGCGGCAGATGTGAACCCCGGGGGGTTCAGGCTGCGCAACGTGCCGCTGCTTTCGCGGGTGGGAGCTGACCGCGCCGACGCATTGCGCACTGACATTGACGCCGCAGTGGCGGGATGGCCGGATGCGCTCCTGCTGCGCGTGGACCGACGCAACCAGGTGTTGATCTCTGAACGCAAAGTGGTACTCGGCCAGGCCAGCAAGGTCGGTGACGTGCCGCCAGCCGACGCGGTGTTCCTGGGGCGACTCGATGATGGCCGCCACGCCTGGGCGATCCGCGCCGAGCTGGAAGCCCCGGAGGATCCTCGCGCACCGGGCGAAGTGCTTGACTTGCGGCGCGCCGGCCAGATCTTCGACGACGTCAGCGCGCAGCTGGTCGCCACCGCCACGGCGTTGTTGAATTGGCATGACAGCGCCCGCTTCAGCCCACTGGACGGGGTGCCGACAACGTCAGTGAAGGCCGGGTGGTCGCGCATCAACCCGGCCACCGGTCACGAGGAGTTCCCTCGCATCGACCCGGCGGTGATCTGCCTGGTGCATGACGGCCATGACCGCGCCGTGCTGGCCCGGCAGTCGCTGTGGCCCGAGCGGTTGTTCTCGATCCTTGCGGGGTTCGTCGAGGCCGGCGAGTCGTTCGAATCCTGCGTGGTCCGCGAGATTGCCGAGGAGATCGGCGTGACGGTCACCGATGTGGAGTATCTGGGTAGTCAGCCGTGGCCGTTTCCGCGTTCGTTGATGGTTGGTTTCCACGCCCTCGGCGACCCGGATCAGGAGTTCTCGTTCACCGACGGCGAGATCGCCGAGGCGGGTTGGTTCACCCGCAGCGAGATCCGCGAAGCCTTGGAGCAAGGAGACTGGAGCACTCGCAGTCCGGGGCGGTTGCTGTTGCCGGGATCAATCTCGATTGCCCGCGAGATCATCGAGTCCTGGGCGGCCTTGGATTAGGCCTCCCGCTAATCGTCAGTTGTTGTCGCAGTCGGTATTCGAAGGTTTTGACGGCCATACGCAGACTTCGATGTCGGTCGTATCGCCGTAGCCTCCGCCGGTGAACACCCCGTAGGCGTCGCCGTTGGCGCCGGTGTAGGTCGCACCCCCGCCTCCGCCGCCACCCCCGGAATTCTCCACCGTCAGCGCCCATCCCTTGCCTTCGAGCGCGGCCTTGTAGGAGTCCATGACGCCCTGCGGTGATCCGTTGACCTCGAAGTGTTCATGGATGCCGTTCTCGGCAATGGAATCGGGACCGTCGATCTGCCGAGTGTTCGCCGGTGTGGGTATCAAGGATTGCAGGTCGGTGCTGCCAGGGCTGGTTGCTTCCCGGGTTCCTGACGTCGTGGTCGTGGCCCCAGCGGTTGCGGAGGCCGTCACTGTCTCGGTCTCGGTTTTCGTGGTGCCCGAGTCGGAAGAACCACCGCACGCTGAGGCAAGCAGACCAATAGCCATCGCTGCGCCTGCGAAGACCAACCTATGCCGCGTCATATTTCCTCCACTTTCCTCCACGGTCTTCACGAGGTGAACTCCCGGATGCGTTCCGCTGCGTCCGGGTAGCGTGCGCACAGCTCCTCTGGGTCGACCACTTCGAGGTCTTCGGGGGTGAAACCCGGGAACTCGACGGTACTCAGAAGTGAATAGGCGCCGCCGCCCTTGACGCGCGATTTGACGCGCGATATGTGGTACGTCCCGCCCGGGATCACCAGCTGGGGCCGTTCACCGGCCAGAAGGTCTGGGCCGACGGTCCTCACCTGGCAGGTCCCGTCGGGGTCGAGCAGCAGGACTTCCAACGGATCGCCCAGATGGTGGTGGTAGATCTGGTCGGAGCGCAGCGCGTGCAGCCCGATCGTCGATTCGGATGTCACCAGGAAATACATCCCCGACGCGAACGGGTGCGATTCGCGGTACGCCGCCGGCAGGGCCTCGGCCGCGACCGTGCCCGAGCTGACGTGGGTCACGCAGGTAAAGCCGCACGTCGGGTGCAGCTCAAGCCCGAGTATCTGGCGAATCTGGGCCGCGCTGAGACGTTCTGCCATAACGGTTCGGACCGTAGCACGATCGCCGATCGCCGATCGCCGATCGCCCATCGCAGGTAGCCGGCAGGCAGTGGGGAGTGGGCAATGCCCCACGCGGACAGGGGAGAACGCGTACGGGAGGGGGCGCGGGGTAAAACGGAAAAAGTGAAGGACCGAAGGCCGCAACCTCTATTGTCCTTCGCAAACAACCGCATCACAGCGGGTTCCGCGCCCCCCTGCGATGATCGAACCGGATGCCAGCGGTCACCGCAAGTTCCGCAGCGCGACCAGCGACACGAGGCCCATGTCGCGTCGCAGTACCGCGGGAGGCAGCACCCGGAAGCCGCGCACACCCGGCCGCCCCGTGGCGACCTGCACGATCTTTCGCGCAATCCGGAAGTCCAAGTCCTTGAGGGCACCCCGATCTGTCGTCGTGTCCAGGACAGCGGACAAGCCGGGGACCGCAAAGGGGTCCGTAACATCCAGCATGACGTTTGCCGCCACCACGAGATGGCGTGCTCGTTCAGTGGCCGGCAGCGGCGAGAGGGCGGGTGCGATCGCATCTATTCGGGTCGCGATGCGTCCGACGAAGCGGCGCAGCCGATGTGGCGCCAAGGTCATTGCGCCGCCATGGCCCACTGTCAGACCAAGCCAGTGGATCCGGTCGGCGCCGCGATAGGCGGGATCGGCCGCGGAGGGTTGGCCATTCCCGCTGAGGGCGGTACGCCGCTCCTTGGATAGTTTCCGTGTGACACCCAAGTCATCGACCAGTGAATCGATCCGTTCATCTGCTTCGTGAAGCGCGTCGAGGTCCGAATGAGCCACGATGAAGTCGTCGTTATAGCGGGCGTAAAAAATGCCTTCGATCGCAAAGAGCGCCTTGTCCATCGGTACGACTGCCAGATTTCCAAGGATCGGGACAAGAGGGGTGCCCATGGCGGCGCCGTGGAGGCGGGTGAAAAGCGTGCCGTCAGAATCCCGTACAACGGGGCGCGCCAGGGCGCTGATGAGATTCCATGCGTTAGTTCCGATCTCGCCGTTGGGGCTGCCCAGCGCGGCGACCTCTCGCAGGATGCGCCACAGCGCCGAGTTGGGACCGACTGGGAGATCGTCTCCGTAGCGTTCGAAATCGGATTGCAGAACGTACAGCGGCGGGCCTTTTACTCCCACCCGTTTGCGGTGAGAGCGGACGAACGCGGCAAGGTTCCGCATGGCTGTCACATTCGTCAAACCGGGCAGATACGAGTAGACGCCGGGGAGGCCGTAGCAGCGCGCATTATGCGAAAGAAGCTGAAAGAGTGCAGAACCGATTACGTGGTCGACGAAGGTGGGCAGATGGGCCGCGCGGCGCTTACCTTCGGTTTCAAGAAACCACAGGTCGACAGGCTGTGGCTGGTATTCGCCGGCGGCTATGCTGCTGGCGATTGCCCTGGAAAGAGCCTGCCGTTCGGTAGCGGTTCTGAAGTAAGTGACTCCCGCGCCGGCCTCGCCGAATGCTAATCCGCGCTGACTCCTTTTCTCGAAAATCCGCAGGATGGTTTCTTCATAGGTAGTCGGGTCTGTCAGGAGACTCTCTATGTCCAGCGGTTCAGCCATCGGGGGCGCTCCCTGCAGTGTGCATGTTGGCCCAGCTGACATTCCAGGCCTTCACGATCCGGAGCCAGCTTTCGAAGAGCTCAGCCTCAGGGTCGGGCGGCAAAAGAAACAGCAGGCGCAACTCTCCCTGGTGAAAGATCGGCGTGAGCCAGCGTCCGGACAACGGAACCACGGTAGCGCCGTCTTCGAGACCCTTTATCGCTGCTGGCAAGGCCCCGGCCAGCTGACTTTGCTCGAGTTTCTGCATGTCCTGCGTTCCTTCGAGCGTTTCCAGGTCGAAGACAATGCCGTCTGCAAAAAGCAAACGAAATTTGGAGATGAGGATTTCTGGGCCGTCCTGCTGTGCCATCACCTCAGCTAGCGGCTGTATCCATTTTTGGGCGACGAGACGGTCAAGCGCATCTCGTCCGTTTTTTATCGGCGCCTGTAAGAACCTGCCGTGGTTGGCCGCCCCGCCGGTGATCAACTGAAGCTCCAGATGAGGCTGCGGCTCGGCCTCATCTTTCGAGGTTCGCTTGTAGTAGACGAGTGTGGTCGAGGACCGGAACGCAAAGTAGCCCTTGCCGCCAAATGTCCTCTGCATCAACGTGATTACGGAGGATCTTTGCTGTGACGGGATCCATTGCGGGATCGCGACCGTGCCGACAAGTACCGGCCCTGGCTCTCGGGCAAGCGCGCCCATCCAATCTCCCATCGTCAGCAGCGTGGGCAGTGGGCTCTGGCCGTCTCGAAAATGCTGCAGGTTGATCAGAACGATGAGCAGCGTGATCATCGCCGCGGTGATTTCAAGGAGATCGGAGGCCGGATGCGGGTCAAGCCACACAAGCCACAACAACCCGATCAGAAACGCGACAGTTGCGATGAGTGTGCCGAAACGGCCCTCGGCGAACAGGCGGATTTGGTAAATGCCGGTCAGGCTGCGAACGAGAAAGAGCGGCAGGAGCGCGAGCAGGAAGCTGATCGGTATTTCGTCCATGACGAACAGCCCGAGCGCGGCGGCCAACGACCAGAAGAACACGGCGATGACCGGCGTTGTCCACAGGAGCCTGCGGAAGAACAAGAGCCGCAATTCGCGAAGCGCCGGGTTGCGTCGCAGACGGACGAAGTCGAAATAGAAAAGGACACTGCCGTCGTAGGCGCCACGAAACAACGGCAGGATCAGGTAAAAAAACTGGAAGGCATCGATATCCCGCCAGGCCGCAACGCCTTCGGTGAGGTCAAGGGCCCGAGTGTTCGTCCCATAGATGCCAAGGATCGCGAGAACGATTACGGCATCGAGGCGCAAACCAAGTCCGGCCAGCGTCGTCTTGAGGCCTAGCCAGGGCGGGATTCGCGGGAGTAGCCGCCTCGGGTTGTGAGCCGTTCCCCCGAATTTCGGCCACAGGCCCATCAGCCGATAAATCTTGAGCGTGTAGTGAACGGTGATCCAAGTACCCAGCGCATTCGAGGCGATGATGGCAATGATGAGTGCGGCAGTTGGGTAGAGATACAGGCCAACGCTGAGCACCACTAGCTGCAGGGTGGTCGGCGCGAGCATTGACCAGAAAGGTCGGTAAATGCGTCGGGTGGCGTATATGCCGGAATGAAGTGTCCGGACGGGGAAGCCGACCGCAAGCTCTAGGAGGACCAGCATCGCGTAGATGTGCCCGATCACGCCGTGATCGGGCGGAAACAGGAGTACTAAAGCGGTGGCGCCAACAATGGTCAATGCCGATGCCGCGACTACCGAGAGGACTAGCCAGGAGCCGATTTCGCGCTCGGCTGCGTCTCGTCCCTCGGACCCGGAGAACCCTCTGAGCCGTTCACGCATGACCTCAAGAAGTCCCCACCAGCCGCCGCTGATGATCAGGCCGCCGACGCGGAGGACGATGACGGTAAATGCCACCAGTCCGCCGAGGCTGGACAGGAGAATCAGGAACTCGATGACGTGGACGCCGAATCGCACCGCGTCGAGCAGGATCGCGTAGCGCAGGCGATAACGGAAATATGCGAAGATCTTGCCGGTGAGCAGGCTGGTGTAAAGCGAGACCATCTGGTTGTCCCGGCGCGCCGAGCGCTCAAACCAGCGGTCGATGCTGTTCACCGGGCAGGACCCATCGGGAGCTTTACCAACAGCGGGGATCTTTGCGCACGTCGATGGCGGCAAATTCGAATGGCGATTCTGGGACCTTTCGCCGGCGATCTGTCAACCTCGATGCGTCGTTGACGCGCCCCGGACGCGTCGTTGTGGAACGCGGAACTGCCGTTTTCCGTTCAGGCTACAGTGCGGATGTCTACCGCTCTGTCGCCTAGTTGAGAAGAGTGCGCCATGAAGCAGCGAGGCAGTGTGGTGGTGTTCTCCGTTTCAGCGGGATTGGCGGCGATCGTCATCGCGCTCGTCGCCTACAGCTTGCTCGTGGTCAATCGCTCGCCGGGTTCGACCGCGCTCGGGCCCGGAACCAGCAGCTCAAGCCTTCTTGCTGTGACCTGGGGGCCCAGTCTTTGCGAGCTTCAGCCGTCCAGCCAGGGGTGCACAAGCGGTCATGTCGGCAACGTGGGGCAGACATTTCTTCTGCACGGCCTGTGGCCTCAGCCGCCGATCGAACAATTCTGTGGTGTGCCAAAGCGGGTCGCCGACCTGGCCAGTGACCTAGAAAGTGACGACATGCCATCGGTGAGTCTGCCGGAGGACGTGCGCGCAAATTTAGAGTCGGTGATGTCTGACGCGGCGGTCATGGTGCCCCACGAGTGGTATACCCATGGCACCTGTTCCGAGGTCTCACCGTCGGTGTATTTCAGCGATGCCGTCATGCTCACCGAGGAGGTCAGACAAATCCTCGATCCGGTGTTCGAGCAGGCTCGGGGCCAGCGATTGTCGCCCAGCACGGTGCGTGACCGGTTCGATGCCGAGTTTGGCGAGGGGGCGGGCCAGCGGGTCGGCCTTGTTTGTGGCGCGGTCGACGGGCAGGAGGCCGTCGTGTATCAGGTGCACCTGTCGCTTCCTCCGGTTGCCGATCTCAGAGCCGGGGAGAACACGTTGCCGCTGGCGGACTTGCTCCCACAAGGACCAACGGTGTCCGCCGGGTGTTCGAATGGAAGCGTGCCATGAGGGACTGGCTGTCACGCGAAATCGGTCGCACGCCGCTTGCCCGCGTCGCGAACAGTGCCCGCGTCGCGAGCAGTGCCCGCGTCGCGAACAGTGATTGTCGGGCCGCGCTGCCATGATGGTCGGCATGTCCCCAACGGCCTCGCGTGACGGGCTGCTGGGCGACCTCGACGAAGAGCAGCGCGAGGCCGTGCTCGCCGCTCGCGGACCGGTCTGCGTGCTCGCCGGCGCCGGCACCGGCAAGACTCGCACCGTCACCCGCCGCATCGCCCACCTGGTGACCGCCGGCCATGTCGCTCCGGCGCAAGTGCTCGCTGTGACGTTCACCCAACGCGCGGCGGGGGAGATGCGCAGCCGGTTGCGGGCGCTCTGCGGCGACGAGGCTGGAACGGGCACCGACGCGGTGCAGGCGATGACGTTCCATGCCGCCGCGCGCCGCCAGCTGGCGTACTTCTGGCCGCGGGTGGTGGGCAATGCCGAATGGAAGCTACTGGACACCAAGTTCTCGATCGTCGCCCAGGCTGCCAACCGTGGCGGATTGCCGACCAGCACCGATGACGTACGTGACATGGCCGGCGAAATCGAGTGGGCCAAGGCCTCTTTGATCACTCCCGAGGACTACGCATCGACGGTCGCCGAGGCCGGGCGTGACATCCCGTTCGACGCGGAGAAGGTCGCTGCGGTCTACGCCGGCTACGAGGCGCTCAAAGTGCGCGGTAACGATCTCGTGCTCCTGGATTTCGATGATCTGCTGCTTCACACCGCCGCCGCGATCGAAAACGATGCGGCGGTGGCCCAGGAGTTCCGTGACCGCTACCGCTGCTTCGTGGTCGACGAGTATCAGGACGTCACCCCGCTGCAGCAGCGGGTGCTGGACGCGTGGCTCGGCAATCGTGATGATCTCACCGTCGTCGGCGATGCAAACCAGACCATCTACTCGTTCACCGGCGCCTCACCGCGTTACCTGCTCGATTTCTCTCGGCGATTCCCCGACGCTGCGGTGGTCCGGCTGGAACGCGACTATCGCTCCACCCCGCAGGTGGTGTCCTTGGCCAACAGGGTCATCGCCGGTGCGCGAGGCCGGATGGCGGGTAGCAGGCTGCACTTGGTCGGTCAGCGTGCAGCCGGACCGGAGCCGACGTTCAACGAATATCCCGATGAGGTTGCCGAGGCGGCGGCGGTGGCCCGTAACGTCAAGAAACTTCTCGAATCCGGCACTGCCGCTTCGGAAGTGGCGGTGCTCTACCGCATCAATGCGCAGTCGGAGGTCTACGAAGAAGCGCTCACCGAAGTCGGTGTTCCCTACCAGGTCCGCGGCGGTGAGGGGTTCTTCAGCCGCCAGGAGATCCGGCAGGCGCTGTTGGCCTTGCAACGCGCGGCGCAACGGGAGCCCGGGCTTGCCGAGGGTGCACTGGTCGATGTCGTGCGTGCAACGCTGGAACCGCTGGGATTGACTGGCGAGCCGCCGTCAGGGAGCCGTGCGCGGGAGCGTTGGGAGGCGCTGGCCGCGCTGGTGCGCCTGGTCGATGAAGAATCAGCTCAGAGTCCACAAATGGACCTTTCTGCCCTGGTAGCCGAGCTGCGCCGACGCGCTGATTCCCGGCACCCGCCGGTGGTGGCCGGCGTCACGCTGGCTTCGCTGCACGCCGCCAAGGGCCTGGAGTGGGATGCGGTGTTCCTTGTGGGGTTGGCAGACGGTACGTTGCCGATCTCGCATGCGCTTTCCCGCGGCTCCGACAGTGAGCAGGTGGAGGAGGAGCGGCGACTGCTATATGTCGGAGTCACCAGGGCGCGAGTGCATTTGGCGCTTAGCTGGGCACTGGCGCGGACCCCGGGTGGACGGCAGGGTCGACGTCCGTCCCGATTCCTCAACGGCATCACGCCCCATTCGCAGCGCGACGCTGGCCCCAGTCGGTCGCGCAAGCCCCGCGGCCCGGCGCCGCGCTGCCGCGTCTGCAACGCCGCGCTGACCGTGCCCGCGGCGATCATGCTGCGCCGGTGTGAGAGCTGCCCGTCTGACCTCGACGAACAACTGCTCGCTGAGCTCAAGGACTGGCGGCTGAAGATCTCCAAGGAGATGAGCGTGCCGGCCTACGTGGTATTCACCGACAACACATTGATCGCGATTGCCGAGTCGCTGCCGACCGACGATGCTGCCCTGGTTGCGATCCCGGGCATCGGCGCGCGCAAGCTCGAACAATTCGGGCCCGATGTGCTCGCGATGGTTAAGGACCGCCAGGCATCGACCTAGGTTCCGGCTAAAACTGCAGGTCAGAAAATCACTTGTGGGTTTCGGCTCCTACGTCTAACCTCGATTTCACGCAGACAATTTCACGCAGACAAAGGCCATGCGCGAAAGGAGGGTGCCACGATCATGACAAGCAATGTTGTTGTCACCGGTGTAGATGTTGCCGGCATATCGTGGACCTTCCATGCTCCCGCCATTGCCGCCGCAGCTATTTCGGCGCCGCGTAAGCGCCGCGCCGAAGCCGGCACGACTGCCGCGTCTGTGAATCGGGGCTCCATCTAGACAGAGCCCGCGAAACGCCTGAAGGCCACGGACCCGCAATCGCCCGGATCCGTGGCCAGGTTCGTTTTGGGGCTTCCTGCAAGCCTTCCCACACCCAAGACCTGGCCGGGGATCCATCACAAGACAGATGGTTAACAACAACGACCAGGAAGCAGAGGGCTGGACATGTCTCCGATGACATGTGAGAGAACGACGCTGGCAGTGCCGTGTCATGTCGAGGACGCCGATCTATGGTTCGCCCAGGATCCGCGCGACCTCGAAAAGGCCAAGGCGCTGTGCGGGGCCTGCCCGATCCGGCGCGAATGTCTCAACGCTGCACTGCAACGTCAGGAGCCTTGGGGTGTCTGGGGCGGCGAGATCCTTGAGCGGGGCGCCGTCGTCGCCCGCAAACGTCCGCGGGGGCGGCCGCGCAAGAACACCGAAGACCCTGTCGCGGCGTGATTTTCAGTCGGCCCCGGTGCGCTACACCGCGTCGGGGTCGGCGAATCCCGGCATCGTTTCCTCGGCGATTCGCCGGGTCGGTACTCGCGCGTCGAGCTGGCAGGAGATCGCAACGATCGATGCAATCACCCGCATCGGGATCGCCAGCTTCGGCGGGATGTCCATTTGCCGTGCGGCTTTGATCTGGCCGGCGGCTCTGTCGAGTTCCAGGGTCGTCATCCGCTGCAGCCACTTGCGGGTGTAGTGGAACACCGGCACCTGCAGAGGGTCGACATATTGCTTGAGCATGTCATCGATCTCGTAGGTGGATACCTGCTCGCCCTGTTGGATGAATCCCATCGTCTGCATGGTTGGAAGCAGCTCGTCGTAGTTCTTGTCCACCGCATAGCGCAGGATCTGGCCTAGCTCCACCGGCCATCCCCCGGGCATCGGCGCGACCGCTCCGAAGTCGATGACACCCATGCGGGCTCCGGGCAGCAGCATGAAATTGCCGGGATGGGCGTCGCCGTGCACCATCTCCAGCCGTCGCGGCGCGTCGTTCGCGAACTCGAACAGCCGGGAAGCCATCAGGTCGCGGTGCTCCTGATTACCTTCCTTGATGATGTGCGACAGCGGAATGCCGTCGATCCACTCCTGGATGACGACCTTGGGGGAGCTGGCGACTACGCGTGGCACGACGAACTTCGGGTCACCCCGGTAGGCCTTGGCGAAGGCGCGCTGGTTGTCGGCTTCTAGCCGGTAGTCGAGCTCCATCTCGGTACGCTCGATCAGCTCATCCACCACTCCCTGTACATCGGCGCCGGGAGAGAGCTGCTTGAGCACGCTGACCATCCGCTGCATCGTCTTGAGATCGGCGCGCAGCGCCTCGTCCGCGCCGGGGTACTGGATCTTGACCGCGACCTGGCGACCGTCGGCCCAGACTGCCTTATGGACCTGCCCGATGCTGGCCGATGCGATCGAGGTGTCGTCGAACGACTGGAACCGCTCCCGCCACGTAGTGCCCAACTGCGTGTCGAGCACCCTGTGCACCTTGGCCGCGGGCAGTGGAGGGGCCTCACGCTGCAGTTTGGTCAGCGCCTCGCGGTAGGGCTTGCCGTACTGCTCGGGGATGGCGGCCTCCATCACCGAGAGAGCCTGGCCTACTTTCATCGCGCCGCCCTTGAGCTCGCCCAGGACGCTGAACAGCTGTTGAGCGGCCCTGTCCATCAGCTCGGCGTTGACCTCATCCTTGGATTTCCCGGTCAGGCGTTTGCCGAAACCCACCGCCGCACGGCCGGCCATGCCCACCGGTAGCGACGCCAACTTTGCGTTGCGCGCGGCACGTCCCCGCTTGATCTCACTCACAGGTCCATCATCCACCACTGAGCTGTACTTCTATCGACAAGTTCGAAACGATGGACGTAAGCACTGATGTCAGCACGTGCACTTGGCGTGCCGCGACCACCGACGGGCGACGATCGCGCCCTTGGCGACGTCGAACTCCAGAGTGGTATTCAGCGATGCTGGGCGTGCGGCCCACGACTGGCGTGCCGCCACTGGGCTGACCGTTGGGTCGGCGAGTGGGTCGGCGAGTGGGCTGACCGGTGGGTCGGCGGGTGAGTTGACGGGTGAGTCGGCGGGTGAGGTGTTGTCACCGCGCACCGCGCGGACGACGTGGTCGACCTCGGTCAGCGCCAGCGCCACGGTGGCCAGGACCGTCGCCCGGTCGGCGGTGCCCACGGTGCGGCATAGTTGCGCCGCGACCGCCGGCCAAGCGTCGTCACGTTCGCTTCGATGCAGGTCAGCGCAGCGCAGACAGCTCGTGACGCCGGGGATGACCAGTGGACCGATCAGGCCGGTGCCGTCGCGCAGCCGCACTGCTAGGTGTGGCACTGCGGCGTCGTGTAGATCGCGCACTACGCGCGGGTCAGCGACGAGATAGT
Source organism: Actinomycetes bacterium (assembly GCA_022600605.1). Lineage (GTDB taxonomy): Bacteria > Actinomycetota > Actinomycetes > Mycobacteriales > Mycobacteriaceae > Mycobacterium. The sequence goes on along the minus strand of JAHZKD010000495.1, from coordinate 6,263 downwards.
CGGTCAGCAGGGCGAGGTCGGCGCCGCCGGCGCACGCATGGGTTCTGCTGCTCTGGCTGATGCGCACGCCCGAGCAGCGTAGTGATGCGCTGAGCAGGTCCGACAGCGGGCCGCTGCCGTGGATGCGGATGGTGGCCGAGCGACCGCGGTGGCGCGCCACCGCGGTGACCACGCCATCGTTGACCAGGCGGGTGATCAGAGCCGTGATCACCGACTCGTCGGCATCATGAGCGGCTGCCAGGGTTTGTAGTTCGGCGACCGTCGCAGCGGATTGCAGCGTGCGTAGCAGCTCAGCCAGGATGCGTGGGGGCAGCCCGGCCGGGGGGTGCACTAGGACCGCGCTGCGGGGGTCCCAGCCCACCTGGACCGTGCCGTCGGGCCGGGAAAGCACCGGGGTCGCCGGGTTGAGTGCGTATCGCGTCACCCAAAAACAGTGTCACGTGACGACAAGCGCGAGCGGAGTTATCCACAGGCGCCGCCGGGAGAACCTCACTCCGGGGGGCTGTTGGTTCCGTCGTCGTCGCGTGCCTGGTCCAAAGCCTGTTCGATGGCGCTGTCTATCCCGCTGGTGTCGCCGCCGATCATGCGGTCGATGAATTCGGCGGGCTCGTCAAGGTCTGACGCGCTCGGCAACAAGTCGGGGTGCTGCCAGACCGCGTCCCGGGCGTCGGCGCCGACGGCCTCTGTCAGCCTCAACCATAAGGCGGCGGCCTCCCTCATCTTTCGCGGCCGCAGTTCGAGTCCCACCAGCGTGGCGAATGTCTGCTCAGCCGGCCCGCCGGTGGCACGACGTCGGCGCAATGTCTCGCTGAGAGCGGGTCTGCCGGGGATCCGGTCCCCGAGAGCATCGGCGACCACGGTCTGCACCCAGCCCTCGATGAGGGCGAGGAGGGTTTCCAGCCGGCCGAGGGCGGCGGTCTGTTCCGGGGTGGCCTGCGGTTCGAAGATGCCCTGATTGAGTAGCTTCTCCATCTCGCCCGGGTCGGTCAACGAGGCGGGGTTGAATCCGCGCGCGATCTCCTCGACGCCACTCATGTCGATCTTGGTGCCCTTGGCGAACGCCTCGACGGTGGCGAGCAGCTGGCCGGACAGCCACGGCACATGGCTGAACAACCGATGGTGGGCGGCCTCGCGGGCGGCCAGGAACGTGACGATCTCGCTGCGCGGCTGCTCAAGGCCCTCAGCGAACGATTCGATCGCGTCGGGCATCAACGCCGCAACGCCTTTGGGCCCCAACGGCAGTCCGATATCGGTGGAGGTCAGCACTTCTTGAGACAACGTGCCCAGCGCTTGGCCCAGCTGTGAACCGAATGCCATGCCGCCCATTTGGGACATCATCGACAGCAGCGGGCCGGCCATCGCCTGCGCTTCCTCGGGCAGTGCTGAGGCCCACACTGTCGAGATCTGCTCGGCCACCGGGTCGCAGAGCCGTTTCCACGTGTCCAGCGTGTTGTTGATCCAGTCGGTCGGTGTCCACGACGCCGCCGTGGTCGTCCCCGCGGGCAGCGGGGTCGACCCGTCCAGCCAGGTCTCGGCGAGCCGGACCGCGTCGGCGATGGCGCCGCGGGTCTGCTCCGACACCGGCGTCACCGATCCGATGGACTTCGATGCAATCTTGCGGGCCAGGTCATAGTTGACCGGCCCAGAAGCCGCTCCGCCGGGCATCGCGGTGCCCGCGCCGCTGAACATCTCGCCCAGCTTGCTGAAGATCTGACCAAGTTGCGACATGTCGAAATCGCCGCCGCCACCGAGTGCCCCCCCGAAGGGATCAGCACCGGAGCCGGGGTCCTTCTTGGGTTTGTCATGCTCGGGGTCATCCCCGGCGGAGAAGCCAAAAGGCGGGTCAGCCATGCCCCCAACCGTACTCACAGCGCCGGCCTCGCGCGGCGATGCGGGTCACGCTGTCAGTGAACCCCTGCGCGCGAACCTTTACTGTGGGCGGCGTGAACAGGCGGATTTCTACCCTGATCGTGGCGTTGGTGCCGCTCCTGGCGTTCGGGTTGTTGTTGACCATGGTGACGGTGCCCTTTGTAGCGCTGGGGCCGGGCCCGACGTTTGACACCCTCGGCGAGGTTGAGGGCAAGCAGGTCGTCGAGATCGAGGGTGCCGAGCTGCACCCCACCTCCGGGCACCTCAACATGACGACGGTGTCGCAGCGCGACGGTCTGACGCTGGCGCAGGCCCTGCTGTTCTGGGCGTCGGGTCGAGACCAACTGCTGCCTCGCGAGCTGGTGTATCCGCCGGATCGGTCGAAGGAAGAGATCGAGCAGGCAAACACAAAAGATTTCCGAGACTCCGAGGACAGCGCCGAATACGCCGCGCTGTACTACTTGAAGTATCCGATGGCTGTCAGCGTGGAAAGCGTTAACTCCGACGGGCCGTCCGACGGCAAGTTGCAGTCCGGCGACGCCATCGACGCGGTGAACAGCACACCGGTAGCCGACCTCGATGAGTTCCAGGAGGTCCTCAAGGGCACCAAGCCCGGCGACACAGTCGCCATTGACTACCGGCGCAAGAACGCCCCCGCCGGGACTGTCGACATCACGATGGGAAAACACCCCGAACGCGACCAGGGCTTGCTAGGGGTCAGCGTGCTCGACGCGCCGTGGGCGCCGTTCGTCGTCGACTTCAACCTCGCCAACGTGGGTGGCCCGTCTGCCGGGCTGATGTTCAGCCTGGCCGTTGTCGACAAGCTGACCACCGGCGACATCAATGGCTCGAAGTTCGTAGCCGGCAGCGGCACCATCACCGGTGACGGAAAGGTCGGCTCGATCGGCGGCATCACGCATAAGATCGCGGCGGCCGGGGAGGCCGGCGCCAGCGTCTTTCTGGTCCCCACTGAGAACTGCGACGAGGCAAAATCGGCCGATGTTGGTGGCGTCGAGCTTCTCAAGGTAGAAACCCTGGAGCAGGCCATCGACTCGCTGCGCACGCTTTCCGCTGGTGGCGAACCTCCCCGCTGCTGAGGCAGGGCTTCGGGAGGATGCGTAGAGTTGGGTCGCAGTTATCGAGTTGAGTCGCAGTTATCGCGCCTGAACAATTGCCAAAAACGTTTGAGACTGGAGTGATCGAGTGGGAATGCGGCCAGCGGCGAAGATGCCGAAGCTGACACGACGGGGCCGGGTTCTGATAGGGCTGTCCCTGGCAGCGGTGTTCTTGCTGTTGTTTGGTCCCCGGTTGATCGACACTTACGTCGATTGGCTGTGGTTCGGCGAACTGGGTTACCGATCGGTGTTCACCACGCAGGTGGTGACGCGCATTGTTCTGTTCTTCGTCGTCGCGATCTTGTTCGGTGCCATCATCTTCGCGGCGTTGGCACTGGCCTATCGCACCCGGCCGGTGTTTGTGCCGACGAACGGACCCGACGACCCGATCGCGGCCTATCGCACCGCCGTGATGGCCCGCCCGCGACTGGTGGGCATCGGTGTGCCGGCCTTCATCGGTGTGCTGGCAGGTTTCGTCGCCCAGAGTTACTGGGGGACCGTGCAGCTGTTCCTGCATGGCGGCGCTTTCGGTATCACTGACCCCCAGTTCGGCATCGATCTCGGTTTCTACGCGTTCGACCTGCCGTTCTATCGTCTGGTGCTGTCCTACCTGTTCGTTGCTACTTTCCTGGCCTTCGTCGCGAATCTGCTGGGTCATTATCTGTTCGGTGGCATCCGCCTGGCCGGGCGCAGTGGCGCGCTGAGCCGCGCGGCTCGTATCCAGCTGATCACCTTGCTGGGCCTGCTGATACTGCTCAAGGCGGTTGCCTACTGGTTTGACCGCTACGAACTGCTCAGCCACACAAGTGGCGACAAGCCGTTCACCGGTGCCGGCTATACCGACATCAACGCGGTGCTGCCCGCGAAGCTGATCCTGCTGGCCATCGCGCTCATCTGCGCGGCGGCGGTCTTCTCCGCGATCTTCCTGCGCGACCTGCGGATTCCCGCGATCGGTGTCGTGCTCCTGCTGCTGTCGTCGCTGATCATCGGGGCGGGCTGGCCGCTGCTGGTCGAGCAGATCAGCGTCCGGCCCAACGCCGCACAGAAGGAAAGCGAGTACATCAGCCGAAGCATCACTGCGACCAGGCAGGCCTACGGACTCACCGAAGAATCGGTGACCTACCGCGACTATGCGGGCGACGCCCCAGCGACCGCGCAGCAGGTTGCCGCGGACCGCGCGACCACGTCGAACATTCGGGTACTCGACCCGAACATCGTCAGCCCGGCGTTCACCCAATTCCAGCAGGGCAAGAACTTCTACTATTTCCCCGATGTGCTGAACATGGATCGCTACCGAAGCAAGGATGGCGATCTGCGCGACTACGTCGTGGCTGCGCGCGAATTGAATCCCGACCGGCTGATCGACAACCAGCGGAACTGGATCAACCGGCACACCGTCTTCACCCACGGCAACGGTTTCATCGCCTCGCCGGCGAACACCGTGCGCGGGGTAGCCAACGATCCGAACCAGAACGGCGGCTATCCGGAGTTCCTTGCCAGCGAAGTGGGCGCGAACGGCAGCATTGTCTCGCCCGGGCCTGCGCCGCTGGATCAGCCCCGCATCTACTTCGGCCCGGTGATCGCCAATACGCCGGCCGACTACGCAATCGTGGGCAAGAACGGCGAGGATCGCGAGTACGACTACGAGAACAACGTCGAGACCAAGAACTACACCTACACCGGTACCGCTGGTGTGCCCGTGGGAAACTGGATGGCGCGCAGCGTTTTCGCCGCGAAGTACGCCGAGCGGAACTTCCTGTTCTCCAACGTGATTGGACCCGACAGCAAGATCGTGTTCAACCGCGATCCAGCCGACCGGGTGAAGGCCGTAGCGCCATGGTTGACCACCGACGCGGCCGTGTATCCGGCGATCGTGAACAAGAAGATGGTGTGGATCGTCGATGGTTACACGACACTGGACAATTACCCGTACGCAAAGCTGACCTCGCTGTCGGCGGCGACCACCGACTCCAACGAGGTGGCGCTGAACCGTTTGCAGCCCGACAAACAGGTGTCCTATATCCGGAACTCGGTCAAGGCCACCGTGGACGCCTACAACGGAACAGTGACGTTGTACGCCCAGGATGAGCAGGATCCGGTGCTGCAGGCGTGGATGAAGGTGTTCCCTGGCACCGTCCAGCCAAAGAGCGACATCACCCCTGAGCTACAAGAGCACCTGCGCTACCCCGAGGACCTATTCAAGGTGCAGCGCTCGCTGCTGGCCAAGTACCACGTCGATGACCCGGTGACGTTCTTCTCGGGTTCGGATCGCTGGGACGTCCCGCTGGACCCGAACCCCACGGCCAGCAGCTACCAGCCGCCCTACTACATCGTTGCCAAAGACCTCGCGGAGAACAACGGCCAGGCCTCGTTCCAGCTGACCAGCGCGATGAACCGATTCCAGCGGGACTTCTTGGCTGCCTATATCAGCGCCAGCTCCGATCCCGAAACATACGGTCGACTTACGGTTCTGACGATCCCAGGGCAGGTCAACGGTCCCAAGCTGGCGTTCAATGCGATCAGCACCGACACCGCAGTCAGCCAAGACCTCGGCGTCATCGGCCGGGACAATACGAACCGGATCCGCTGGGGCAATCTTCTGACCCTGCCGATGAGCGAGGGTGGGCTGCTATATGTCGCCCCGGTCTACGCGTCGCCGGGGACCGGCGACGCGTCATCGACGTATCCGCGACTGATTCGCGTCGCGATGATGTACAACGACAAGATCGGCTATGGGCCAACGGTGCGGGATTCGTTGATCGATTTGTTCGGCCCGGGAGCCGACGCCACTGCCACCGGGCCGGCCCCGACCGAGGCGCCTGCCGGTAGGCCGGCCGCCGCGCCGGCGCCTGCCAACCAGCAGCCCTCAGCGCCACCGCCGGCGAATCGGCCCGGCCAGAGCCCGCAGGCGCAGCCGGAGGCGCCGGCGGCGGTTCCGCCCGCCGGCCCGACGCAGTTGTCAGGGGCGAAAGCCGCTGCACTGCAGGATGTCAACGCGGCTCTCGATGCACTGCAGGCGGCACAGCGCAGTGGCGACTTCGCCAAGTACGGTGAAGCGCTGCAACGCCTGGACGACTCGATAAGCAAGTACAAGTCGGCTGAATAGCCATCTGTCGCACCGGTGCACCGCCCCTGTTTCCGGTCGCGAACTGAGGGGTCTGGTGACGCTGCTGCCCATTGTCGAATGTACGCTTACCGTACCCTCTGACGCCTGGTCAACACGCCCCACCATTGTGCCGCTTGCCGCACCGCCCGGATTCAATTGACCGTTGAGTGCGG
>JAHZKD010000048.1 GCA_022600605.1 Actinomycetes bacterium | reverse complement strand
GTCCGCACCTTGGGCGATGCATCGCGCCAGGAACGCTCGTTTGCGCTGCCCGCCGGAGAGTTGCCCGATTTGGCGGTGCTGGTAGTCGGCGAGTTCGACACGATCTAGAGCGTCATCGACGGCGCGTTGATCGGTGCTGCGGGCCCGCCGGGCGGGGCCCATGTACCCGTAACGGCCGGTGAGAACGACGTCTCGCACTGAGAGCGGGAAGGCCCAGTCGATGGCCTCGCTTTGCACCATGTAGCCCACGACACCTGCCTTGCGCGCCTGAGCGGGACTGCGCCCGTGAATGCGAACCGTGCCCGTCTCGGGCCGCACCAAACCCATGATCGATTTGAAAAGCGTAGATTTTCCGGAGCCGTTCATGCCGACTAGACCGCAGACCCGGCCGGGTTGGATCGCCAGTGTGGCCTCGTGCAGAGCCAGCACGGGGCCGTAGCGCACAGTGACCGAATCCACCTCTAAGGCAGGGATTGTCACGAGATGCGTTCGGCGGTCAGTGCCGCCGCAATGATGGTGGCATCATGTCGGATCAACTCCAGATACGTCGGCACCGGCCCGTCGGCTTCGGAGAGTGAGTCGACGAATAGCACTCCCCCAAAGCGCGCATCGGTGGCTTCCACGATCCGCTGCATCGGCGCATCAGAGACAGTGGATTCACAGAACACAGCGGGCACATCGTTGGTGTTGATGAACTCGATGGCCGAGACCATCTGCTGTGGGGTCGCCTGCTGTTCTGCGTTGACCGCCCAGATGTACTTCTCGGTCAACCCAGCATCCCGGGCCAGATACGAGAACGCCCCCTCGCAGGTCACCAACGCCCGCTGGGTCGGCGGCAGCGCGTCGAGCTGCCCGACAAGATCGTCATGGACCTCTTGGAGTTCGGTGCTGTAGGCCGCAGCGTTAGCGCGGTACTCCTGCGCGTGGGCGGGGTCGAGCTCGGCGAACGCCGAGGCCATGTTGTCGGCATAGATCTGCACGTTCAGCGGTGACATCCAGGCGTGCGGGTTCGGGATCCCGGCATAGGCATCTTCGGCGATCTTCAGCGGTTGCACACCCTCACTGACCACCACATGCGGAACATCGAGGCCGTCGACGAATTGAGCGAACCACGCTTCCAGGTTCAGGCCGTTGTCGAGAATCAGGTCGGCGCGTGCTGCCTTTTTAATGTCCCCGGGTGTGGGCTCATAGCCGTGAATTTCTGCACCCGGCTTGGTGATCGATTCCACCGTCAGGTGCTCGCCGGCCACATTGGCAGCGATATCCGCCAGCACGGTGAACGTCGTGAGCACCACGGGCCGCTGAGCTGGCTCGGCATCGCCAGCCGGTGAGCAGGCGGCCACGAGCGCGGCCATACCGACGATGGCGATGCCTCTGGTCATCGACCATGGACCCCGTCGCCTCATGACAACCTCCCAGCTGGTCGTCGCGAACAGCCACACAATGTTTCGATAACCCGAAACTCTAGTGTTGGAGAGGCGAATCAGCAAGGTGTCCGGCTGGTAGACGCGGAAGTGAAGGCGACAGGTCAGAGGATATCTGGGTCACGTCGATGCTCGGCGAGCAGCTCGGCGAGGTGGATCCCTTCACGGCCAGCCAGGTCAAGAAGTTGGGTTCGACACGAGAAACCGTCGGTGATCACCGACCAGGCCTCGTCGGCCTCCCGGACTGCGGGCAACAGGCCGTTCTCCGCGATGGCGACGCTGACGTCGTAGTGACCGCGTTCGGCGCCGAAGTTACCTGCCAAGCCGCAACAGCCTTGCGCCATCCGCGTCGCGACACCTGCACGGCCGAGGATCTCGAGATCGGCTTCGAAGCCCAGGACGGCACTGTGATGGCAGTGCGGCTGAACCACGGCGCTGATTCCAGACCGATCCGGCGGCTGCCAGCCGTCAGTCCCAGTGAGCAACTCGGCCAGGGTCTGTACAGAGCGCGAGACCGCCACGCTGGCATCACTGCCACCAAGTAGCTCGGTGGCGTCGCTGCGGAACACCGCCGTACAGGACGGTTCCAAACCGACAATCGGCACATCAGCCTGCGCTGCTTCGGTAAGGCCGGTGACGCTGCGGCGCAAGATCTTTCGCGCCGCATCGAGCTGTCCGGTGGATATCCAGGTCAGCCCGCAACACATCCGGTCCTGCGGGATACGTACTGAGTAGCCGGCCCCCTCGAGCACACACACCGCGGCGATGCCGACTTGCGGGGTGAAATGGTTGGTGAAGGTGTCCACCCAAAGCACCACCGGATCGCCGGTGGCGCTGGGATGTCGCGCGAACCATTGGCGAAACGTCTGCGTAGCGAACACCGGCAAGCCACGCCGAGGGTCCACTCCGGCCACCCGCTTACCGAGCGGAGCCAGCGGTCCTGCCATTACACGGTTGACCGTGCGCGGCATCAAGGATGCCAACCGAGCCCAGCGCGGCAGCCAGCCCAGCGAGTAGTGCGTGGCGGGCCGGGGCCGGCGACGGTACCGCTGAAACAGGGCCTCAGCTTTCAACGTTGCCATGTCCACCCCGGTTGGGCACTCCGACGAGCAGGCCTT
>JAHZKD010000494.1 GCA_022600605.1 Actinomycetes bacterium | reverse complement strand
CCGCTATGCCTGCCCCCACGGCCTGTCCCGCGCCCGCGGCGAGAAGATCATCATGTGATGCCCAGGACTGCCAGCGCATTCTGTTTGTAGATGAGAGGCAACACCGCGGGGTCGATGTCGAGGGTGTCGAAGTCGCGCCGCCAACGATCGATCTGGATGTACGGATAGTCGGTGCCGAACAGCACTTTAGTGCGCAACTGCCGTCCCATCGCGGCCACGAGTTGCGTCGGGAAATATTTGGGCGACCATCCGGACAGGTCGATATAGACATTGGCTTTGTGGGTGGCGATCGAGATCTGCGCATCCACCCACGGCACCGCCGGGTGGGCCATAACTATCGTCAACTCAGGAAAATCCGCAGCGACATCATCGAGCAGCATGGGATCGGAGTAGCGCAGCTTGATCCGGTGCCCGCCGGGCAAGCCGGCGCCCATCCCAGTTTGTCCGGTGTGAAATAACGCAGGCACGCCGGCCTGGGCGATCGCATCGTAAATGGGGTAGTAGGAACGGTCGTTGGGTTCGAAAGCCTGCATGCTCGGATGGAACTTGAAACCCTTGACCCCGAAATCACGAACGAGTTCGTGCACGCGATGCACGGCGTGGCGGCCCTGCCAGGGGTCAACGCTGCCGAAGGGGATCAGTACATCGTTGTTGCGGGCCGCGCCGGCGACGAGGTCCTCGATGGAGTTGGGTTGGTGGCGCATTCCGTGGCGGGCGTCGATGGTGAAGACCACCGCCGCGGTGTTGCGCTGGCGATACTGATCCGCGACAGCGTCTACGCCGGCCATTACTCCTGGCGTCATTTTGAAATATTTGCCGGTGGCCTCGACGAGCACGTCGTCATAAGCCTTGTGACCGTGACCGTCGACCTCGACGTGGGTATGTACATCGATTGCCTCGATGCGGTCGAAATCGATGTTGTACTCATACCTCTCGCCCACTCGGAGCACGCTACTCCGGCCGACGATCAGCGATGACTTGATCTCGTGATTTCGCCGCGGCACTCGTAGGCGGCGCACCGATCACTGTGGCGCGTAGCCCACCGCGGCCTTGATCTCCAGGTATTCGTGAAAGCCGAATTCACTCCATTCGCGGCCGTTGCCACTGCGTTTGTACCCGCCGAACGGTGCGTTCAAGTCAAAGGCATGATTGATCGCGACCGTGCCCGCCCGGATCCGTCTGGCCACTGCCCGCGCGGCACCCAGGTCGGCCGCAGAGACGTAGCCGGCCAGGCCGTACTCCGTATCGTTGGCGATATCGACGGCCTCGTCGAGGTCGTCGTAACCGAGAATGCACAGCACCGGGCCGAAGATCTCTTCCCGCGCGATCGCCATGTCGTTGGTGACGTCGCCGAAGACTGTCGGTTTCACGTAGTACCCGGCCTCGAGACCTTGGGGACGACCGGCGCCGCCGGCCACCACAGTCGCCCCCTCGTCGATCCCTTGTTGGATCAGGCGCTGGATTTTGTCGAACTGCACCCTGGATGCAACCGGTCCGATCGCATGCTTGTTATCCGGATCACCCACGGCGACGTGGTTAGCCACCTCACGGGCAATAGCGGCAGCTTCGTCCTTGCGCGTGCTCGGGACCAGCATTCGCGACGGAGCATTGCAGCTTTGACCACTGTTGGGCATCATCGCCTTCACCCCGGTGGCCACGCTCTTGGCGAAGTCGTCGTCGTCGAGAACGATGTTGGGGCTCTTGCCGCCGAGTTCCTGGGTGACCCGCTTGACCGTCTGTGCCGCATGCTTGGCGACGTCAACGCCGGCGCGCGTGGAACCCGTGAACGACACCATGTCGACGTCGGGGTGGCTGGTCAGCGCCACCCCGACGCCTGGCCCGTCACCGTAGACCAGGTTGTATACGCCCGCGGGAACGCCCGCGGCGTCGATTATCTCGGTGAATATCTGTGCGGAATACGGTGCTACCTCCGAGGGCTTGAGCACCATGGTGCAGCCGGTGGCAAGCGCTGGGAAGACCTTGCAGGCGATCTGGTTGATCGGCCAGTTCCACGGGGTGATCAGAGCACAGACGCCGATCGGCTCCCTGACCACCAGCGTGCTGGCGTGCCGCTCCTCAAACTGGAAGTTCTTCAGCACCTCGATGGCTGTCGCGAGGTGGCCGCGACCCATGTTCACCTGGGGGCCCGCCGCCAGCGAGGCGGGCGCGCCCATTTCCTCAGTGACCGCTTCGGCAAGGTCGGAGGCCCGCTTCTGGTATTCGGCGAGGATGGCGGACAATAACTCAAGGCGCACCTCACGGGTGGACTGCGACCAGGTCGTGAACGCTTTGCACGCCGCCTCGACCGCCTTGTCGACGTCGGCGGCACTGCCGATGGCAATCCGGCCGGAGATCTGCTCGGTGGTGGGATTGTCGACGTCCAGTGGTTTCAGCTGCACCGGATCGGCCCACTGGCCGTCGATGTAGAACTTCAGGTAATCGCGCATGACTCCACTCTTCATGAGGCTCGATGGCCGCGACAGATTGCCGGGTTCCTTCTGCATACCAGGTCCGAACTCGTCGCACCGAGCCACTTCCTCGGAGTTGGCTCAGGGGTCTGGCGCCCCGCACAGCAACTACTCGCGCTATGGGCGGCAATAGGAACATGATTGACGATTCTTCCCGAAAAGATATACCGTTTCCCCGGCTTCGAGGGTTTTCCCGGCTTCGAGGGTTACGACAGAGCTCGGCTTCGAGGGTTACGACAGAGACAGGATGTAGACATGCCGAATCGGCCAAACGTCGGCCCTTTGCACGGCAGTTTGCTGACCACACTGGGCGCGGGAATCGTTTCCGGAATGTACCCGCCCGGCCAGGTGCTGACTCTCGACGGTTTGAGCGCTGAGCATGGCCCATCTCGCAGCGTCGCCCGCGAGGCGATCCGCGTCCTGGAATCGATGGGCATGGTCCAGTCGCGACGTCGCGTGGGCATCACGATTCAATCCGCAGACAAGTGGAACGTCTTAGCTCCCCAGCTGATTCGCTGGCGGATCGAGTCGGGCGACCGTGCAGCACAACTGATTTCACTCTCGGAGTTACGACAAGGAGTTGAGCCGGCCGCCGCAGCACTGGCAGCCCAGCGCGCTGATGCCCATCAATGCCGGACAATGGCAGCTGCGGTATCCGACATGGTCATGCATGGACGAACCGGCGATCTCGATGCATACTTGTTGGCGGACAAACTCTTTCACAAGACTCTGCTCGATGCCAGTGGCAATGAGATGTACCGGGCCTTGAACGCCGTCGTCGCCGAGGTGCTCACCAGTCGCACCCATGACGGCATGATGCCCGCCACACCAAACCCCGCCGCCATCGAATTACACGATGACGTCGCGCGTGCGATCAGGACGGGTGAACCGTCGGCAGCCGAAGCAGCCATGCGCGCGATCCTCGATGAAGCGGCGTCGGCCGTGTCGCAATAATCCTGCTCCGAGCACATCGCGCGAGGGATGAGCAGAGCACACCTACCGCTCGCGCTGACGCCACAACCTCCGGTGTTCACCGAGGACGCGGCCCTGAACCCACCAGATCACCTCCACGGCGACAGCACCGAGCAGGCCGACACCCAGCGCCCTCGCCGCCGTGACCACGTTGGACGTATCCAGCATGAACAACTCCCGGGCCAGCGGGATACTGAAAATCACGACATAGGCCAGACCAGACCCCGCGACCAGCGCTACCCGCCACCATTCATAAGGCCGGGCAATCACAGCCAGCACCCACATTGCGGACACGAGCAGCGTGATCAGCGCCGCGGTGGACGCCTGGGTCTGCTCGATCTCGGTGGCCGCCCGACCCTCATAAGCCAGCAGGTAGGACGTGAACGTTGCGACGCCAACGACGAGCCCCGACGGCAGAGCCGAAGTCATCACCCGCCGCACGAATCCAGGACGGGCGCGCTCTTTGTTCGGAGCCAGCGACAGAATGAAAGCTGGGATACCGATGGTGAACCAGGCCGCAATCGTGATGTGGATCGGTTGGAAAGGAAATAGCAGAGGATCGGTCCCGAACAACCTGGCAGACAGGCCGGCGAACCCGACGAGAATCGCTAGCAGCACCGAGTAGACGGTCTTGGTGAGGAACAGATTGGAAACACGTTCGATGTTTCCGATAACCCGACGACCCTCGCCTACCACATAGGGAAGCGTCGCGAACTTGTTGTCCAACAGCACGATTTGCGCCACCGCGCGCGACGCCGGACTACCTGACCCCATCGCGACACCGATATCGGCGTCCTTGAGTGCCAGGACGTCGTTGACCCCGTCACCGGTCATGGCCACCGTATGCCCGCGTGACTGCAACGCGTGCACCATTGCACGTTTCTGGTCGGGCCGCACCCGGCCGAACGTGGTGAAGTTTTCGATCTTGTCAGCGAGCTCGTCGGACCCGCTTGGCAGGGCGCGCGCGTCCATAGCCTCGCCCTTGATCCCGAGCGAACCGGCCACCGCGCCGACCGACACCGCGTTGTCGCCCGAGATTATCTTGACTGAGACCTCTTGTGAGTGAAAGTAATCCAGAGTGTCTCGGGCGTCGGAGCGGATGCGTTGTTCAAGAACCACCAGCGCAGCAGGGGTGACTGCGCCGGGGGCGGCGGGATCATCGACGGGCAATTCGCTGGAACCGAGCAGCAGCACGCGCAGACCCCTCGCGCCGATCTGTTCAGCTTGTTCGGCGACCGCCGACCCGGCATCGAGCAGCACGTCGGGTGCACCGATCACCCAATTGCCTTGCCCTTTATAAGATGTACCGCTCCACTTGGTTGCAGATTTGAACGGAGCCGTGGCTGTCCCGATCCAGCCCGGCGGCGGGTTGTAGGCCTCAGCGATGGCCGCCATGCTGGCATTGGGCCGTGGATCGTCGGCGGCCAGCTGGGCCAGGATGGCGGCCACGGCGCTGAGGTCCCGCTGGCTGGTTTCCAGCCCCACCAGATCGCTGAGCCGCATTCCGTTCTCGGTGAGGGTTCCCGTCTTGTCGGCACACACCACATCGACACGGGCCAACCCCTCGATCGCCGGGAGTTCGTTGACCAGACACTTCCTGCGCCCCAACCGGATCACGCCAACCGCGAACGCGATCGACGTCATCAGCACCAGTCCCTCCGGGACCATTGGCACCAGCGCCCCGACCATTCGCAGCACAGACTCACGCATTCCGGCTTCAGTGGTGAACAGTTGGGTGTAGATGATCAACGCACCGGCTGGCACCAGCAGGTAAGTGATGAACTGCAGAATTTTGTTGATGCCGCTGCGCAGTTCGGACCTAACCAGGGTGAATTTGGAGGCCTCTTCGGCAAGCTTCGCGGCATAAGCCTCTCGACCGACCTTGGTGGCTCGGTAGGCGCCAGTGCCGGCGACCACAAAGCTCCCCGACATCACCTGTTGGCCAGCGTCCTGCGCGACCGGGTCGGCTTCACCTGTCAGCAGCGACTCATCGATCTCCAGGTTGGCTGCCTCGAGGATCACCCCATCGACAACGATCTGGTCGCCGGGTCCCAGCTCGATGACGTCGTCGAGAACCACCTCACTGGGGGCCAGGGGCGTCGAAACAGAGCCGGTGCGAGATTGTCTGCGCACCAACGGTTTCGCCTGCCCGACAATCGCCAGCTTGTCCAGCGTCTGCTTGGCGCGTAACTCCTGGATCATGCCGATCACGCTGTTGGCGATGATCAGCAATCCGAACGCGCCGTTGATCACCGAACCCGTCGACAGCACGATGATCAGCAGCACGCCCAGTATCGCATTGATACGGGTGAAGACGTTGCCGCGGATGATCTCAGCGACGCTGCGCGCCGCGCGGGCCGGAACGTCGTTGGTCTTACCCTCTGAGATACGCTGGGCGACCTCGACGTCGGTAAGACCAACGGCGAGTGCGGCACTCATCGGGTGAACGTCCCGTTACCGTCCTGGTCGAAATATTCCAGCGTCAGTGTGTCACCGTCGAACGTCGCCTTCGAGATCGTCCCGGGCGGCGCATTCTCGGTGACGAACGAGAAGGTGAACACATTCCCTTCCCAATGCTTCAGCGGCGCGCTGAGTTTCGGCCCGAGTGCCAGCTGCAGGCCGCCGTCGCGGTCGGTCACGCGCGCGGGACCCCAGAAATCGTTGGCGTACAGACCTACGTAGCTCAGCAGCGGAGCGGGCGGAGCAGCGTCTGCCGGCGGCTGCGTGCCGACGAGTGAACCGACCGGTTCCTCCATCGTCTTGAAGGCCGCCGAATAAAGTGGCCACCAGTCCTCGCGAAGCTCCCCGAACTGGACGAGGTCGGCGAACTGGGCGGTCAGCGCCTCCGCCGCCCCGGTCGGTGTGGCGTTGGTCAACACCACAATCGCGACGTCGGCTGAGGGCAGCATCAGGAAATTGGTACCCGAACCGAGTGCGAACGCTCCCGAGTGACTCATCTGCTGGCGGGCCGCCGACGTTGTGCCCACATTGAATCCGTATCCGTAGAAACCTGACCTCTCCGCCGGTTCGGACGCGGGGCTCGACACGATCTGCGGGGTGAGCGCAGGCAGCAGGGCCTCGGGGGCGACGATCTGCTCTCCCTCGTACCTGCCGTCGGCGAGCATCATTCTCAGCCATTTCGTCAGATCGTTGACCGAGCTGCTGACCCCGCCCGCAGGTGTTTGGGCCTGCGGATCGCGGACGTAGTCGGGCTGGTACTTCCCATCGGCGTGGATGTGACCGACAGCGCGATTTTCTCGCGCGACGAAATCGTCGAACAGAGAACTTGTCTCCGACATCCCCAACGGCTCGTAGAGCACTTGCCGGCTGAGGTCTTCCCATGACTCGTTCGCCGCGGAGGCGACCGCCTCGGCTGCTGCCGTGAGCCCGAAGTTGGTGTAGGCATAGGAGATCCGAAATGGGTTGAGCGGAAAGTCACGCAGCTTCTCCAGTACCGCGTGGCGGCCGTATCCGAGATCCTCCAACAAGTCCCCCGCGTGGCCGGGCAGTCCGGAGCGGTGGGCGTACATGTCACCGACGGTGACCATCTTCGTCACGGCAGGATCCGATAACGCAAACCAAGGCAATTCCTCGACGATCGGGGTGTCCCAGCGGATCGCGCCTGCACCAACCTGTTGGGCGACTACTGTCGCGCCCAACGGCTTGGACAGCGACGCCAGCTGAAAGACGGTATCGGGGTCGACCTGGTTGCCCGGCTCGTCGGACACTTGGATGTTCTTTACCCCGAAACCCTTGGCATAGACGGTTTCTTCGCCGTGTACGACGGCAACGGCCATGCCGGGGATTCCTGACTTGGCCATCAGATCTTCGGCCATGCCGTCGAGTTTGGCGACCGCGTTCTTGACGGCATTCTCCGGCAGCGGCAGCGCAGACACTAGGCGCGGCGAGGCATGGGACTCGCCCGAAATAGGCGCCGTGCGATCGGCCGAGTCGGCCCTGTCGGCCCTGTCGGCCCGGTCGGCTCTGTCGGCATTGTCGGCACCGCACCCGGCGAGCACCACGACCATCAAGGCAAGCGCGGCCCGTCGCACCGGTGGATTCATGGACAGCACCGTAGCGCGGCGGGCCGTCCTACATGCGCCACCACGGGTCCAGTGTCGACGCAGTGGCTTCCTGCCCGCCCAGGACCCGCTCCCCCGGTATCGGTATCGCGATGCGTACCCGTTCAGCTTTGGCGGCGGCGAAGAGGCGCTCGGCCGGCTCAGCCCACGGGTGCGGCGCCAGCCGGAACGTGGCCCAGTGGATCGGCACCATCAGGCTGCGGTCGGTGTCGGCCAGATCGAGATGAGCGCGCACCGCGTCCTCGGGATTCATATGAATATCAGCGAAAGCCGGATGGTAGGCGCCGATCGGCAGCAGCGTCAGATCGAACGGGCCGTACTCGGCGCCGATGTCAGCGAAGCTCTTGGTGTACCCGGTGTCTCCGCCGAAGAACGCACTGTGCGTCGGTCCAGCGATCACCCAGGACGCCCACAGAGTGGAGTCACGGGCGAACAACCGTCCGGAGAAGTGGCGTGCAGGGGTGCAGACCAACGTCAGCTCACCGATCCGGTGACTCTCGTACCAGTCCAGCTCGACGATCCGACTTTCGGGGATGCCCCACTTGCGCAGATGGGCGCCGATTCCCAGCGGCACGACCAATGGTGCGCGCTGGGTGCGAGCCAGGGCGATGATCGTGTCGATATCAAGGTGGTCGTAGTGGTCGTGGCTGATCACCACCGCGTCCACCGCGGGCAGCGTCTCGAGCGTCACGGGCACCTCATGCATCCGCTGCGGACCCACCGACCGCGAGGGCGAGCAGCGTTGACTCCAGATCGGGTCGGCCAGCACGCGGTATCCGTCGATCTCGATCAATGCGCTGGAGTGCCCGTACCAGCTGGCTGCGGCCTCGGCTGGCTCGCTATCGACCTGAGGTTTTTCCGCCAACGGGATGGGACCGGGGGGCTTTCCGAGCGAGCCCGCATTGGCCAGATCCCGCAGCAGTGTGCGCTGCAGTTCACCATCCATTCTGATGCCCGACGGTGCCTCCAGGTTGGCAAAGACGCCATTGCGGTAGCGCGGCGACCGGCCCGCCACCGCTGCGATCTCAGCAGGCGTTGCGCCCAGGGCCGCCGACGTGCCTTGTAGCGCCCGTAGCGCCCACCCGCCAGCCAGCAACGAGGCGGTCCCAAACCCGAAACGCAACGCTGCCTTGACCACCATCAACCGCCCTGAAACCTGGGGTTGCGCTTCTCGATGCGCGCTACCTGCGCCTCGATCACGTCCTGGCTAGCCCAGGCGCGCTCGTAAAGCTGTTGGTGCTCGGGCCAGGGGTCCTCGTAGGCACCATCGTCGTTGAGCACTCGTTTGGCGTGCTGCATCGCCAGCGGCGCGAACCCGGCGAGTTCTTGTGCCCACGCCTGGGCGTCGGTTAGTGTGCCGATCCTGTTGGCCATACCGGTCTGCAGGGCGACCTCGGAGGTGAGCCGCTCGGCCGCCAACAGCATGCCCCTCGCCCGGCCGGCACCAACCAGGGATGTCAGCCTGCGAATGCTCCAGTTATCCAGTGCAAGGCCGTATTTCGCGACGGGGAACTGGAAGTAGGCTTCTGGGGCCACTACACGCAGATCGCAGATCATCGACAGGATGACGCCGGCGCCGATCGCCGGGCCGTTGATCGCGCCGATGACCGGGATGGGCGCCGAGTCGATCGCCAAGTTCAACGCCTTGGCCTTGTCGGGCAGCTCCTCGGCCACACCCGCGGGGTCGGTCAGGTCCGCGCCCGAGCTGAAGACGTGGCCCTGCCCGGTAAGCACGATCACGCGGACATCTTCGGCAGCGGCCTGCTCGACCGCCAAGCGCACAGCGTCCACGAGCCCGACGTTGAGCGCGTTGCGCCGCTCGGGACGCTGCATCTCCAGCGTCATCACGTGGCCGTCCCGGGTGACTCCAATCATGGGTCCACCCTATTAGCCTTTCCCTGTGAGCCGAATCGGAGCCCTGGCGCTGCGAGATGCGCTGCTCGACGACGGGTCGTTTCTGAGCTGGGACCGACCGCCGCTGGACGTCGCGAACTCCGAGGCGTACCGCAGGGAACTAGCCGACGCCACCGCCGCTACCGGCCTCGACGAGGCTGTGGTGACCGGTGAGGGCCAGGTCTTTGGCCGCCCCGTGGCTCTGGTGGCCTGCGAGTTCGACTTCCTGGGCGGGTCGATAGGGGTGGCGGCGGCCGAACGGATCATCGCGGCGGTTGAGCGGGCTACCGCCGAGAGGCTGCCCCTGCTGGCTTCGCCAAGTTCGGGCGGCACCCGGATGCAGGAAGGCACCGTGGCGTTCCTGCAGATGGTCAAGATCACTGCCGCCGTCGAACTGCACAAGCAGGCGCATCTGCCCTACCTCGTCTACCTGCGCCACCCCACGACCGGCGGAGTGTTCGCCTCCTGGGGTTCACTGGGCCACGTCACGGCCGCTGAACCCGGTGCACTGATCGGTTTCCTCGGCCCACGGGTCTACGAGCACCTCTATGGCGAGCCGTTCCCGTCCGGCGTCCAGACCGCCGAGAACCTACAACGCCACGGCGTCATCGACGCGGTCGTCCCCCTCGACGTGCTGCGCGCCACCCTCGATCGCGCGCTTAAAGTCGTCTCCGACGCTCCCGGGGAACCGCCTCCGGCACCTGAGCCCGAGAACCTCCCCGACATACCGGCATGGCGGTCGGTTGAAAGATCTCGGCGCCCGGATCGCCCCGGTGTCGGCTACTTGTTGCGGCACGGCAGCACCGAGCGCGTGCTGCTGTCGGGCTCGGGCGGACAGGAGCGAGGCGACCCGGCAGGCGGTGGCGGAGAGGGCGAGGCGGCGACAACCGTGCTGGCGTTGGCCAGATTCGGCGGTCAGCCCGCGGTGGTACTAGGCCAGCAGCGGGTGGCCGGACACCTGGTGGGCCCGGCGGCGCTGCGGGAGGCGCGCCGTGGAATGGCGTTAGCGGCCGGGCTGAAGCTGCCGCTGGTCCTGGTTATCGATACCGCAGGCCCGGCCCTGTCCACCGAGGCCGAACAGGGCGGGCTGGCAGGTGAGATCGCCGGATGCCTGGCCGACCTCGTCACCCTGGATACCCCAACGGTGTCGGTGCTGCTCGGGCAGGGCAGCGGCGGACCCGCTCTGGCGATGGTGCCCGCCGACCGAGTGCTGGCCGCGCTGCACGGCTGGCTGGCGCCACTGCCACCTGAGGGCGCTAGCGCAATCGTGTACCGCGACGTCGACCACGCTTCCGAACTTGCTGCCGCACAAGGAATCCGATCGGCCGATCTGCTGCGAAACGGCATCGTCGACGCGATCGTGCCCGAGCATCCCGACGCCGCGGACGAACCCGAGATGTTCACCCGGCGGCTGTCAGACACCATCGCCAACGAACTACACCGACTGCGGTCAGTGCCCGAGGAACGTCGGTTGGCGGCCAGACTCCAACGCTACCGTCGTATCGGGCTCGGCATGGCCTGAGGTTCAGGCTGCGCTGACAGAAAGTGCCAGTGGCGCGGTCTCAATGATCCCGCCGCACGAATTGATCCCGCCGCACGAACTATCCGCCGTCCGCCTCGCACAGGAACGCCACGAGCTCTGCACTGTCGGCCACCAGCGCCGCGACCCGACCGACGACGTCGCCGGTAACCCAGTCCTTCTGAGTCACGTTCTGCGACACCATGAAGGACCGCCGGCGAAGATGCTCGGCGTGCTCGTGGTCGGCGTACTCGGAGTAGCCGCGGGGCATCGACCTCAGTGGATCGCCGTCGGACAGTGCTCGGCGGCGATCGGCCAGCCCGTCCAGCACCGCGCTGAACTCATCTGCCCGTTCGATGATCTGGTCCCGGATGGGCGCCAGGCGCGCCGGGGTGAGCTGGTGGTACCCGCATGCGAGGAATCCGCCCCCATCGGCGAGGTGCAGGTAGGCGACCCCGGCATTCTCGTGTTTGTCCCCGTTTGGGGTCAACAAGCCGCCGACCGATGTCTTGTATGGCGACTTGTCCTTGGCGAAACGCACGTCGCGGTTGATCCGGAACATCGTCTCGCGACCGCCGTGCAGTTCCCACGGCCCACCGACCGTCGCATCGGCGCAGGCCTCGAGCACTTCGACGAACGGCTCGCGCACCTGGCTCTCGTACTCGTCGCGGTGCGCCTCGAACCAGGTCTTCTCGTTGTTCTCGGCCAGGCCGCGCAGGAAGGTGAAAGTGGCCTTGCTAAACCCCAGCGTCTCGCTCATCAGGACATCCCAACACCTCAGAACGGGTCGTGTCGAGGCTCCCGGTCGGATACCCGACTCAACGGGCCGGCGTAGAGTCGCTGCATGAATCCAGCCGACGGTAAGGCCGATGCCAGTCTGCTCACCGGCGTCTCCGAAACAGCGCTGCTCACGCTGAACGGGAGGGCACATCAGGCGCGCCATCCGGACGCGATCATCGAAGATCCAATGGCGATTCGGCTCGCCGAGGCCATCGATTGCGACTTCGACAAGTTCGGCCGCAAGGGCCAGGAGATGGCATTGCGATCGCTGGCCTTCGACAAGTGCACGGCGCAGTATCTGACCGAACACCCCAACGCCACCGTCGTCGCGTTGGCCGAGGGCCTGCAGACCAGCTTCTGGCGACTTGACCGCGCACTGCCTGGTGCTCAATTTCGCTGGTTGACAATTGATTTCGCGCCTATCATCGACCTGCGTCGTCGACTACTGCCGCCCTCGCCGCGAATCGCTACCCTCGCACAATCCGCCCTGGACTACAGCTGGATGGACGAAGTCGACGCCAGCGACGGTGTCTTCATCACAGCCGAGGGTTTGCTGATGTATCTGCAACCCGAAGAGTCGATGGGTCTCATCACCGAGTGCGCCAAGCGATTTCCGGGCGGGCAGATGATCTTCGATCTCCCCCCGGTCGCCGTGAAAAAGCTCGCCCGCAACGGTATCCGGGCATCCAGGCATTACCGCGTTCCGCCGATGCCGTTTGGCCTGTCGGCGCGTCAATTGGCGCGCCTGGCCCACACGGTGCCTGGTATCCGCGCGGTGCATGACCTGCCGATTCCTCAGGGACGCGGCCTCTTCTTCCGGACGCTGTTTCCCGCCTTCTGGCAGCTGCCCTTGGCCAGGCAGATCCGCGGTGCTTACACGCTTCTGGAGTTTGGCGACCGACTATCCTGACTGCACCATGGCCGACATCCACCCGTTCCACATCGCTATCCCCGATGACGTCCTAGCCGACCTCAAGCACCGGTTGGAGCGCACCCGGTGGCCCGACCCCGAATGTGTGGACGACTGGAGCCAGGGCATCCCGCTGGACTACACCCGCGAACTGGCCGAGTACTGGGCACAGGAGTACGACTGGCGGGCAAGGGAAGCCGCGCTCAACCGGTTCGACCAGTTCACTGCCGTAATCGAGGGGCTGAAGATTCACTTCATACATCAGCGCTCCACCCGTGAAGACGCCTTCCCGCTGATCATCACCCATGGCTGGCCCGGATCGATCGTCGAGTTCCACAAGGTCATCGAACCGCTCAACGCCGCCGGTTTCGACGTCGTGTGCCCCTCCCTGCCCGGCTACGGATTCTCTGGAAAACCGACGGGCAGCGGCTGGGGAGTCGAGCGCATAGCTCAGGCTTGGGACGAGTTGATGGGGGCGCTGGGCTACCAGCGTTACGGCGCGCAGGGCGGCGACTGGGGCTCGGCGGTGACCACCGAGATCGGCCGCAACCGCCGCCATTGCGTAGCCATCCACACCAACATGCCGTTCGGCCGGCGTCCAAAGGATCTGGGCGAGCTGACATCAGAGGAGGCCGCCGCTCTCGAGCGCGTCAGCCACTACCAGAAATGGGATTCGGGCTACGCCAAGCAACAGTCGACCCGACCACAGACGTTGGGCTACGGCTTGGTCGACTCACCAGTCGGACAACTTGCCTGGATCGTCGAGAAGTTCTGCTCATGGATGGACTGTGACGGTCATCCCGAAAATGTGCTGTCCAAGGACGAATTGCTCGACAACGTGATGATGTATTGGGCCACCGGCAGCGGAGCGTCGTCGGCCCGGCTGTACTGGGAAAGCTTCCGGAGCTTCGCCGACGGCGATCCGGTCACCCTGCCCACGGGCGTCGCATCCTTCCCGAAGGAGATCCTGCGCTCGCCGCGGCCCTGGTGCGAGAACAACTACAACATCACCCGTTGGACAGACATGCCGCGCGGCGGGCACTTCGCTGCCTTCGAGCAGCCCGAACTGTTCGTCGACGATCTCGCCCGCTTCTTCGCCGACTTCCGTTAGCGCCGATGCGGTTCACAGACCGCCTGCCGGGACGAAATCGCGATCTCACCGCAGACCCAGCGAAGTCGCAGCGGCACCGTCGGCTGGCACGCAAAGGGCGCTCGGGCACAGCATCCCGCGTGTGAGCCGGTTCATCGGGCAAGATTGCTGGCATGGACAGTGGTGTGGGCTCGCTCAAAGTGCTCGTGGTCGATGACGATCCTGACGTCCTCGCCTCGCTCGAGCGAGGACTGCGGCTGTCCGGATTCGAGGTCTTCACCGCGGTCGACGGGGCAGAAGCGCTGCGCAGCGCCACCGAGACCCGACCTGACGCGATCGTGCTCGACATCAACATGCCAGTACTCGACGGCGTCTCGGTGGTGACCGCGCTCCGCGCGATGGACAACGACGTGCCGGTGTGCGTGCTGTCGGCGCGAGCCTCGGTCGACGATCGGGTCGCCGGCCTGGAGGCCGGCGCCGACGACTACCTGGTGAAGCCTTTCGTGCTGGCGGAGCTGGTGGCGCGGGTCAAGGCGCTGCTGCGCAGGCGCGGATCGACCGCGACGTTCTCGTCGGAGACCATCGCGGTAGGCCCCCTGGAGGTCGACATCCCCGGTCGGCGGGCACGCGTCAACGGCGTCGACGTAGAGCTGACCAAGCGAGAGTTTGATCTGCTCGCCGTCCTGGCCGAGCACAAGACCGCCGTGTTATCCCGCGCGCAGCTCCTCGAATTGGTGTGGGGTTACGACTTCGCAGCCGACACCAACGTGGTCGACGTCTTCATCGGTTACCTCCGCCGCAAACTCGAGGCCAACGGTGCGCCGCGGCTGCTGCACACAGTTCGCGGCGTGGGATTCGTCCTCAGGCAGCAGTAAGTGCGTGCCCGCGGGCCCAGCCGACCCAGCCGACCCAACCGACCCAGCCAGCCCAGTCGGCAGGGCTAGGGCGCGGCCAACAGATCGATGACGAAGATGAGCGTCTTGCCGGAGAGTCGGTGCCCGCCGCCGGGCGGACCATATGCCTGCGCGGGCGGGATCGTCAGTTTGCGCCGTCCGCCGACCTTCATTCCCGGGATGCCGTCCTGCCAGCCCTGGATGAGGCCGCGCAGCGGGAACTCGATGGACTCGCCCCGGTTCCAGGAGCTGTCGAACTCCTCACCAGTGTCGTATTCGACACCGACGTAGTGCACCTCCACGTTGGCGCCGGGGACGGCTTCGGGGCCGTCGCCGACCACAATGTCCTCGATTACCAATTCGGTCGGGGCCGGGCCGTCAGGGAAGTCGATCTCAGGTTTGCTCGTCACCGAACACACCGTAGTCGGGTCGGCTGAACGCTTGGGCATGTCCCTGCATCTGGCCTTCTGTTGCGAAACCGCCGGCGACCTGTCACCGAGGGGGCAGGCGTGCGTTACTCGGTAGCCTGGGCCGGCGCGCAAGCCTGATGCCCCCACGAGTTCAATGATCAGAGTGACGCAGGCCCAATTCGACGCGATCATCGTCGGGGGCGGGCACAACGGACTGGTGGCCGCCGGCTATCTGGCTCAGGCCGGACAACGGGTGCTGTTACTGGAGCGCCTCGGCCACGTCGGCGGCGCCGCAGTGTCAGCATGGGCCTTCGACGGCGTGGATGCGCGGCTTTCGCGCTACTCCTATCTGGTCAGCCTGCTGCCTGCGCGCATCGTCGAGGACCTGGGGGCACGCATTGAGTTGGTGCGGCGCCGCTATTCGTCCTACACGCCCGATCCGGCTATTGGCGGACGCACCGGCCTGCTGATCGGGCCGCGCAGCACCTTCGGCGCTGTCGGCGCCGAAGCCGACGAGAACGGTTTCGCCGACTTCTACCGGCGGTGCCGGCTGGTGACCGAGCCGCTGTGGCCGACGCTCACCGAACCGCTGCGCACTCGCGAGCAGGCTCGCCAGCTCGTCATCGGCCGCGGCGCCGAAGCGCGGGCAGCATGGGAGGCGCTGATCTGCACTCCGGTCGGGCACGCGATCACCGGTGCGGTGGCCAGCGACCTCGTGCGCGGCGTCATGGCAACCGACGCGCTGATCGGCACGTTTGCCCGCGCCGATGAGGAGTCGCTGACGCAGAACGTCTGCTTTCTGTATCACCTGCTCGGCGGCGGCACCGGCAATTGGGACGTTCCGGTCGGCGGGATGGGTGCGGTAAGCGGTGCCCTGGCCGCTGCGGCGGCCGCTCATGGGGCCGAAATCACCACCGGCGCCGACGTCTACGCGATCACGCCCGACGGCGAGGTGCGCTACCGACGCGGTGGCCAAGAATGCGGCGTTCGCGGCCGCGCCGTACTGGCTAATGTGACGCCCGCGGTGCTGGCCCGGTTGACCGGTAGCCCCGAGCCGGCGGTGACGCCGGGCGCCCAGGTTAAAGTCAACCTGATGCTGCGGCGGCTCCCGCGCCTGGCCGACGAGGCCGTCACACCGGAGCAGGCCTTCGGCGGTACTTTCCACATCAATCAGAGCTACCGTCAACTCGAGGCTGCCTTCGGCCGAGCTTCGGCCGGGGAACTGCCCGACCCGCTCCCGTGTGAGGTGTACTGCCACTCATTGGCCGATCCCACTATCTTGTCGGATGAGTTGCGCCGCACGGGTGCTCATACGTTGACCGTGTTCGGCCTGCATACTCCGCACCGTTTGGTCGCAAGCGACCCCGATCGGATGCGCGACCGGCTGACGGCCGCGGTCCTGGACTCGCTGAATTCGGTTCTCGCCGAGCCAGTTCACGATGTGCTGATGCGCGACTCAAGCGGTCGGCTATGCGTCGAGACCAAGACGACCGAAGACCTTGAGCAGACGTTGGCGATGACGGCCGGCAACATCTTCCACGGAGCGCTCAGGTGGCCATTCGCCGAGGACGGCGAACCATTGAACACCCCTGCCCGCCGCTGGGGCGTGGCAACCGACCACGACCGGATCCTGTTGTGCGGCTCAGGTTCTCATCGCGGCGGGGCCGTATCCGGCATCGGCGGACACAACGCAGCGATGGCGGTGCTAGAGAGCTAGCGGGCGCCGAGGCTGCCGCCCGGTTGCCCGGCGATCAGCGGTGCGAGTCGTTCGGCTGAACGCAGTCCGCGCGATGATGTCGAGTAAAAGCCGAGCGCGAAAATCAGCACACCGACCCCGGCAAATATCAGCCACAGCGGCCGGGCGGTACGGGCGAAGTCGATGGTCGGATCCGCGAGCGCGGCGCCGGCAACCGAACCGCACAATGCCACACCCACGCTCACACCCACCTGACGGCTGGCTGAAGCAATCCCTGAGGCAGCGCCGGCACGGTCTGATGGCATCCCGCTGACCGCCTCGTTGGTGATGGGCGCATTCACCATCGAGAAGCCGATCCCGAATACCGCGAAGACCACCAGCAGTTGCCAGACCGGAGTATCAGCGCTGAGTTGGGTGAGCATCAGCGTCGCTGCGGTCATCAAGGTTCCGGCGGTCAGCAAGGAGGGTCGGGCGCCGAATCGGCCGACGAGGCGACCCGAAAGCGGGGCAAAGATGAGCGCGCCGAAGGCCAGCGGCAGATAGATCAGGCCGGTGTCCAACGCCGAGAATCCCCGCTGGCCTTGCAGATACAACGACATCATGAACAGGAACGCGCCCCAGGCCGCGAAAGCAGATACCGCGATGATCGTCGCCGACGAGAAGGGGATGCTGCGAAAAAATCGCAGGTCGATGAACGGATCTGCACGTCTGGCTTCGTAGCGCAGGAAGGCCGCGAAAGCCAGTGCAGCGATGGCGCCTATGGCAACGACGTCCGGTCCGCCCCACCCCCGCGACGGGCCCTCGATGAGAACGAAGACCACGCCGAATAGGAAGGTCACCGCAAGGGCCTGGCCGACGGGATCCACGCTGCGCATGGAGGTCGACTTGGATTCGGGCACAAAGATTGCGGCCAACAGTATCGCTACCGCGCATATCGGCAGATTTATCCAGAACACCGCCCGCCAGCCGACGTACTGAATGAGCACGCCGCCGACTATCGGGCCCAGCGCCATCGAGATGCCGACGACACCACCCCAGATGCCGATCGCCCGCGCCCGCTCCACCCGACCGGTGAACACCTGGGTGATGATCGACATCGCGACGGGATTGAGCATCGAGCCGCCGATCGCCTGCAGTAGCCGCGCGGCGATCAGGGTTTCGATGTTC
This sequence comes from Actinomycetes bacterium, assembly GCA_022600605.1. GTDB lineage: Bacteria > Actinomycetota > Actinomycetes > Mycobacteriales > Mycobacteriaceae > Mycobacterium. Next base: position 607 of record JAHZKD010000494.1, on the reverse strand, counting down.
GGTGCCAGGCTGCATAACAGAGAGGCGACGGCAAAGACCGACAATCCCACCTGGAAGGTGCGTCGTCGGCCGAATCGGTCGGCAATGGCACCGGACAACAGCAACAACGACGCCAGCACCAGCGTGTAAACGTCGATGACCCATTGCATCTGCGACGGCGTGGCGGTCAGGTCTGCGCGGATGCTCGGTATCGCGACGTTGACGATCGTCGCGTCCATGGAGACGATCAGCAGGCTCAGACAGCACGAGGCCAGGATGACGGCCTTGCGCCGCGGGCTCAGCGACTCGACGTTGGCGTCAGTCACACCGCACTTGCTGCTCTATGTACTGCGATCAACGGGCTCTGGCCGTGAACCAGACCCGGCATTTACCGACTGTCCAAATCCGCGTAGCCGCGCTCGGTGTAGCCGGTGTAGATCTGGCGCGGGCGGCCAATCTTGTTGGGCTCGCCGTGCATCTCCCGCCAGTGGGCGATCCAGCCCGGCAGCCGGCCCAGCGCAAACAGCACGGTGAACATCCGGGTGGGGAAACCCATCGCCCGGTAGATCACGCCCGTGTAGTAGTCGACGTTCGGGTAGAGCTTGCGTTCGATGAAGAAGTCGTCGGT
>JAHZKD010000493.1 GCA_022600605.1 Actinomycetes bacterium | reverse complement strand
GGATCGTGGGGTTGGCAGATTCCGTGCGCGCCTATATGCCTTGGGGGTAGTCGATCGTGACTGACGACTTCCCGCACGCATCCGTTCTGGAAGGCATTCGCTTCACTGCGCAGATCGGCGCGCCCAACGTCATCCTGGGGCTGTTCAACAAGCGGGAACTGCCCACCAGGATCGCTTCCACCGTCGGTGCCGATTACCTCGGCTACCGCCTGGTGGAAGGAATGGTGCGCAGCTATGGTCCGGGGCCTTTCTACGTTCGGGTCGCCCGCGATGAAGCGCTACTGCTCCACGATCCGGCGGACTTGGAATTCGTCCTGAGCGGCTCTCCGGACCCGTTCGCCTCCGATCTGGAGCCCAAACGCAAAGGGATGGCCGCATTTCAGCCTGATGCCCTGACGATTTCACGGGGTCAGGCGTGGGAGGACAGGCGGCGGTTCGCCGTGGCGGTGCTCGATAGCGACAAACCCATGCATCGGCTGGCCCAAGCCTTCGTCGACGTCGCCGCGGAAACCGCCAGGGAGCTTGCTGCGGAGACGATTCAGTGGCAGAACTTCAATGCTGCATTTCAGCGGATGACTCGCCGAGTCATCTTCGGCGACAGGGCCGCCGACGACACTCGCCTCACCGAGATATTGGGCGAGATGATGTCGGTCGGCAACAAGATGCCCGGTGAACCCGCGCCGCAGTACGACGAGTTCATCGCCATGATCGACGGATACCTGGACGCCCCAGAACCCAACAGCCTCGCCTCGCTGATCCCGCAGGCCCCCAGCGCACCCGATGTGACACCCTCTGGCCAGGTGATTCACTGGCTGTTTGCCATGGGTGACACGTTGGCGGCCAACGTGTTCCGCGCTCTTGGCGCGCTGGCCACCCATAGCGAGCAACGCCATGAGGTGGGGGTGGAGATGGCCAATCGGGACATCATGTCGGCGGCGGGCATCGTGTCGCTCGACTACCTCGGCGGCTGCCTGTTCGAAGCAATGCGGCTTTGGCCGGCGACTGCGATGTTCGGCCGGGTTACCACCCGCGATGTCGAGTTCCCCAACGGGGCGGTGCTTCCCGCGGGTGGTCAGGTACTCATCTATAACGTGTTCAACCATCGTAATCGCGACCGCATCTCGTATGCAGACCGATTCTCTCCAGGTGAGTGGGCCAGCGGCGATGCCGGCAGCGACTGGTCGTACAACTTCTTCAGTCACGGGCCGCAGGTCTGTCCGGGCATCGGCCTGTCGATGCTCCTTGGCCAGACCGTGCTGGCGCACCTGCTCGATACCGGGACACCCGTCGTCTCGGGAACGCAGTTGGATTCGACCAAGCCGCTCCCCCATAGCCTCGACCTGTACGGTTTCAGCGTCGATATCGAAGCCGGACGCTGGTAGCGAGGCACTGCCGAATCGGCGCGGGCAACAACTGATGCCAACTGCCAGACGGACGGTTCAGATATGACGGCGGGCGTCGCCGTTGCCGTCATCATGGCGTTGGTCGGCGCTGGATTGGTGGCCAACCAACTGTTCCGCCTCCGAGCGTGGCTGGACAAGCCACCCCCGGACCCTGAACCGCCCGAGGACAGCGCACCCTGAGCGCGATTCATCCCGCCACGGACGCCGCTGGTCGGACGCGACTGCTGTCGTGCCGGCGAAGCCAGCCCAGAGGTCCGGGCGACGTGGCTACGACTTGGCGGTGGGCCCCTCCTCGGCCTCGACGGGGCGCGGTCCCCTACCGTCTGCCACCTGGTCGGCCAACTCCAACCCCGCACCCGCGTAGACGTTGAAGGCGATCCCCACACCGTGGTCCTTGGCCCACTGGACCTCGTCCTCGTATCGGGCCACGGCGGCGACCTTTCCGCTGAAGCCCGACTCACGCAGGCATTCCAGCGCGGTGACGTTGGCGCCGTGACGCGGCATGGCCAGAACGGCGATGCGCACCGAACCCGAGCGGCGCATCTGGTTCCAGAAGTACAGGTCGGTGGCGTCACCTTCGATGACCCGCAGACCCTCGGCCGCAAGTCGCCCGATCCGTGGGCCGTCGTAGTCCACTCCGACCACCCGGAATCCATAGTGATCGGTCAGTCGCTGGTAGGCGGCGAATCCCACTCGGCCCATCCCGATCACCACAACCTCGGCATCGCCGGCGTCGCCGGGACGTTCCTCGGGGTGCAGGGCGTGTTCGTCCTGGGCGGGGAGTCGCTCGGCGATCTTCTCCACCATCAGGTGCCCGCGACCGTTGACCAGTGCCGAGACGACGAAGCTCAGAGCCACGGCGATCGACATCTCGACCAGCCAGGCCTGGCCCAGCAGCCCGGCTGAGACACCGACGGACACGACGATCAACCCGAATTCCGAGTAGTTCATCAGACTCAGCCCGGCCAGCAGCGCGGTGCGATATCGCAACTTCAGCCGGGACAGGAACACCACGTACAGGGTCGCCTTGAAGGGCAGGAGCAGAAGCATCAGCAATGCCACGCCGATGGTGGGCAGATCCGGCAATCCGGTCAGCCCGATCGACACGAAGAAGCCCACCAGCAGCAGCTCCTTGATGTGGAACAGCGACCGCGCGAGCTCCGAGGAAGCCGGATGCGATGCCAGCAGCACACCTATGACCAACGCCCCGAGGTCACCCTTGAGCCCCAGCGCCGAGAACAACGCGTACCCGGGCACGAGTGCCATCACG
>JAHZKD010000492.1 GCA_022600605.1 Actinomycetes bacterium | reverse complement strand
GACGTGTCACTACGTGATGGGCGGCATCCCGACCACCGTCAGCGGCCACGTGCTCAGCGACAACACCACCATCGTGCCCGGCCTGTATGCCGCCGGGGAGTGCGCGTGCGTGTCGGTGCACGGCGCCAACCGCCTTGGCACGAACTCTCTGCTGGACATCAACGTGTTCGGACGTCGCGCCGGCATCGCAGCGGCCAACTACGCGTTGGGCCGCGATTTTGTCGACCTGCCCCGCAATCCTGCCGCGATGGTTACCGGCTGGGTCAGCGACATCCTCTCCGAACACGGCAACGAGCGCGTCGCCGACATCCGCAGCGCGCTACAGCGGTCGATGGACAACAACGCGGCGGTTTTCCGCACCGAGGAGACCCTCAAGCAGGCGTTGACCGACATCCATGCACTCAAGGAGCGCTACTCGCGAATCACCGTGCACGACAAGGGAAAACGCTACAACAGCGACCTACTCGAAGCTATCGAGCTGGGTTTCCTGCTTGAGCTCGCCGAGGTCACTGTGGCGGGGGCGCTGAACCGCAAGGAGTCCCGCGGCGGGCACGCCCGCGAGGATTACCCCAACCGCGATGATACGAACTACATGCGGCACACGATGGCCTACAAGGTCCTTGAGGGCAGCGACGACGCGACTGGGGAATCCTCCGGCACGACGAATCTGCTGTCCGATATTCGATTGGACTACAAGCCGGTGGTCCAGACTCGGTATGAGCCGATGGAACGGAAGTATTGATAATGACCGACGAGCGCTCGCGCGGCCAGGGGAAGAGACATGGCGACGGCCACTGAGATCCAGACGAACGAGCCCGAGCTGCCACCGGTACCCGAGGGCTCGGTGATGGTGACGGTGAAGATCGCGCGATTCAATCCAGAGGACCCTGGCGCCCACGCAGATTCGGGCGGCTGGCAGAGCTTCCGGGTGCCGTGTCTACCGTCCGACCGGCTGCTCAACCTGCTGCATTACGTCAAGTGGTACCTGGACGGAACCTTGACGTTCCGGCGGTCCTGCGCCCATGGTGTCTGCGGATCGGACGCGATGCGCATCAACGGCGTCAATCGCCTGGCCTGCAAGGTGCTCATGCGCGACCTGCTGCCCAAGAAGGCGAGCACGCCGCTCACCGTCACGATCGAGCCGATCCGCGGACTGCCGGTGGAAAAAGATCTGGTCGTGGACATGGAGCCGTTCTTCGACGCGTTCCGCGCCATCAAGCCCTACCTGATCACCTCGGGCAATCAGCCGACCCGCGAGCGGATACAGAGCCGGACCGACCGAGCCCGCTACGACGACACCACCAAGTGCATCCTGTGCGCGTGCTGCACCACCAGCTGCCCGGTCTACTGGAATGACGGGTCGTACTTCGGTCCGGCAGCCATCGTCAACGCCCACCGGTTCATCTTTGACAGCCGCGACGAGGGGGCTGCTGAGCGGCTCGATATCCTCAACGACATCGACGGGGTGTGGCGCTGCCGCACCACCTTCAACTGCACCGACGCCTGCCCGCGCGGCATCGAGGTGACCAAGGCCATCCAGGAGGTCAAACGTGCGCTGATGTTCGCACGTTAGGTTCAACGCCGAGCGTTAACATCGTCGGGTGCCCGATGACGCCCGCCTGCCGCGCAAAGGGATACGCGTGGGCTCGCCGACCGTCTTCATCGTCGCACTGTTCTACATCGCATCGTTGCTTGGGTACTGGTGGATCAGCAGCTCGTCGGAGCATCTGAAACCGTTGGACTCCCATCCGGCGGATATCCCGGTGGTCTCCATTCACCTGAACACCATCCACACCGGCGGCAACAAGCTGGAGACCACCGTCTGGCTCATCCCACCCGAGCGTTACGTCGACGAGCGGCTGGGTGTGCTCAATACCGACATCGTGGTGCGCCTGTACCCGTGGACCGATGTCGGCGCGATCACGTTCGAAAAGGGCCAGACCCCAGCAAGCACTATTGCCACGATCACCGTGGACGGCGATCCGAACTACTGGCCTTTCGACACCTACCGCACAAAACCGATCAGTGCCGACGTGATCATCGGGTCCGGCGATTCCCGTTTCGTGGAGCCCGCCGAGGTTCGCTTCAGCGGCGGTATCGAGGGCTGGGACATCCACATCGACACAGCCGGTTTGCAAACCGCGGAGTTGATGGTTGTGCTGCACCGTAACCGGGGCACGTTGGCGTTCGACCTCGGTGTCATCCTGGTGCTGATCGCATTGCCCGTACTGGCGATGTTCGTGGCTGTGGAGACCGTGATGGGCAAGCGGAAGTTCGTGCCGCCGTTCGCTGCCTGGTTGGCCGCCTTGCTGTTCGCCGTCGTCCCGCTGCGCAACTTCCTGCCGGGTGCACCACCACCGGGCGCCTGGATCGATCAGGCGGTCGTGTTGTGGGTGCTTATCGCGCTGGTATCGGCGATGACGATCTACATTGTCGCCTGGTACCGCTTCACCGACTGACACCTGCCCGCAACAGGGATCCCTCACGCGTGGCCCTGGCGTCAAGCCGAAGTATTACCTCGGTAATGCCCACGCACATCATGTGATTTCGCGGTTGTGGTTGCTGAGGACAACAGTGGTTACTGAGGACAACGGATTCGGTGCACAGCCACAGACACTTCAGCCGACAGCAATCGACGAGTAACTGCCTGCTGGAGTGCAGTTTCGGCGAGACTGGGAACGTGCCGAAGCCGCCGATTGATCCGGTCCGGTGGCAAGCGCCGCCCATCGACCCGCTGCCTGAGTTCCCCAGCGCCGAGATCGCGCTGGTCCCGGTGCCCGGCGGTGAGCCAGAAGATGTAGTTGTCGACCCCGACGGCTGCCTCTGGATGGGCGCGCTCGACGGCAGCATCGTCGCGCTACGACCCGACGGCGGCAAGCCACAGATTGTCGGGAACACCGGGGGCCGCCCACTCGGATTGACCTTCGCCGCCGATGGTCGGCTACTGGTATGCGATAGTCCTCGCGGGCTGCTCGCAATGGACACCCACACGGGCACGTTCGAGACACTCGTCGATACCGTGCACGGCCGAAAGTTGCAGTTTTGCTCCAATGTCGCCGAAACATATGACGGCACAGTGTATTTCACCGAATCAACTAGCGCGTTCACCGTCGCTAACTACCTCGGTGCGATCCTGGAGGCCCGTGGTCGCGGCAATCTCTACCGGCTGGACTCAGACGGAACCGCCACGCCGGTTCTCGATGGCCTGTACTTCGCCAACGGCGTCACGCCCACCGCAGACGGCTCAGCGCTGGTGATTGCCGAGACCCAGCGGCGTCGCTTGTCGAAGTACTGGCTGACCGGCCCGCATGCGGGTGCGCTTACACCGCTGGCCGAGAACCTGCCCGCGATGCCGGACAATTTGTCCACCGGCGCCGACGGTCGGATCTGGTGCGCGATGGTCACGGCGGCCAACCCTCTCGCCGATCGGCTCGCCGCGGGTCCACCGCTGCTGAGAAAGATGGTGTGGCGCCTGCCTGCGCCGCTGCAGCCGAAACCGGAGGCGGTGGTGTGGGTGGTGGCGTTCGACCCTGACAGCGGTGACGCCGTCGCCGGCCTGCGCACAACGCACCCGTCGTTCAGCATGGTGACCGGCCTGGTGGAGGCCGACGGCCGCCTCTGGATGGGCAGTATTGGTGCGCCCTACCTCGGGTGCGTGGCCCTCGGCGCGACCTCGCTCTGAGCATCTCCAAGGGCGGGTTTCTTCTGAAGGCCCATCACTTCATTGTCCCTCACTGTCCGTCGTCGGCCGCTACGTAGCCAAAGGCGCAGACAGGCGCACACGCGTAGCCGAGGCGCACACGCGTAGCCGAGGCGCAGAAAAGGGCGCCCCCGCCACCTGGGACGCCCTTTTCTGGGCCGCGTCCGGGATCGTGTCCCGGCCTGGCCTCAGCCTGCGCCCAGTCTTGTCACCACAGCATTTCCGCTGGCGACGGCGCGGCTTCGTGATTGGAAGGACGGATGCCTGCGCATCGCTTCAGCAAGCTCAAGTGAGCGACGCTGAGCTGCGCGTCGGGCTGGGTGCGAGTCCAGATGAACGACGGTCGCACCGAGGGTTTTGGTCACCATATCCGCGCCTCCTTTTTGAAGTCCCCTTGAGAATGCGGGGCGTACCTGAGCGTTACCGCCACAGTTACCCGTGAGGTTGCTTAGAAAATGGCTGGAGGCCTCAACAACGTCCCTGGACCGCAGGGCACCCGCCGACACCAAACGAACCAGTTCGTGAGCTGGCAGGTGGCAATAGTCATCGATGGTGGGAAGCTACAAGAGGACCCACAGACGAATGTGAGGACAGCATGGTCACCGACTACGACCACGGCAATACCGCTGAGCAATACCAGCAAGCCAAGACCCAGCCCTGGCGCGCCAGGGTCGAGGCTTTCTCGTTCCTGAAAGCCATCGGCGATGTCAAGGACAAGAAAGTTCTTGACATGGCCTGCGGAGAAGGTCATTACACACGGCTATTGCGCCGCGCCGGCGCTGAGGTGGTCGGCCTCGATATTTCCGAACGGATGGTGGCTCTGGCCCGTGAGCAGGAAGCCCGGGAACCGTTGGGCATCACCTATCGCGTTGAGGATGCGTGCACCATCGTCTCGCAGCAGGACTTCGACGTTGTAGTTGCCGCTTACCTGCTGGTATACGCACAAGATCGCGCCGAGCTGACACGAATGACTCGGGGCCTGGCCAGCCGTGTCCGGCCCGGAGGCCGGTTCGTCACGGTCACCACCAACCCCGGCGTGTACTCGTTCACGCCGCCGGACTACCGCAAGTACGGAATCGAGATGAAGCTGGCCGACCGCGTCGTCGAAGGCGCGCCGATCGAGTTCGCGGTCCTCGATGGCTCCGCATTCCGGGTCGTCAACTATTACTTGCCGCTTGAGGCATACCAATCTGCCTTCCAGACCGCCGGTTTCCACGACTTCGCTGTGCACATGCCCGAGCTCTCGGCTGCACCCGAGGCTGACGAGGCGGGCGACTACTGGGACGACCTCCTGAACTATCCCCTCCTGGTCACAATGGACTGTGTCAGAGATTAGGGACCCGCCGAAGTCACATTCGAAACTACAGTCACACCCGTCACCGCGTGGCACCCGGACAACACCGCTCCGATCGCCTAATCTGCGCACACGATGGCGACGTTCAGGACAATCTCCACGCGAATGTTTTCGCTGGTCACAGTGCCGGCTGTCGGGATCGTTCTGGCACTCGCCCCGGCCGCTGTCGCCGAACCGGACGCAGTGGACCCGAACACCTGCCCCTATCGCGTGACAACGCCACCAGCAGTCGATTCGTCTGAGGTCCCGGAGTTCGGTGACCCTCCGGCCCCGCTGCCCGTGCCCGCCAAGCCCATGGGCGGTGATGCGCTGCGGGGATGCGGCATCATCACCGCCCCTGGCACGCCGCCGGTGCCCGGCGACATCTCCGCAGAGGCATGGTTGGTCGCCGATCTCGACACCGGTGACGTCATCGCCGCCCGAGACCCACACGGCAGGCACCGGCCCGCCAGCATCATCAAAGTGCTCACCGCGATGCAGGCAATCCACGATTTACCGTTGCACAAGGTCGTGCCCGGCACCGCCGAGGACTCAGCACAGGAGGGCACCAAGGTTGGGATTGGGGAAGGTGGCTTCTACTCGATCAACGACCTGTTGCACGGCCTGCTCATGTACTCCGGCAACGACACCGCCTACGCGCTCGCGAGGCAGATGGGCGGCATGGGCGCCGCACTGAACAAGCTGAACGTCCTGGCACGAAAGTTGGGGGCGCGTGACACTCGGGTAGCGACGCCGTCAGGACTCGACGGCCCCGGCATGAGCACCTCGGCCTACGATATGGGTCTTTTCTACCGACACGCCTGGCGCAACCCCATCTTCTCCAATATTGTCGCCACCCAATCGTTTCCGTTCCCCGGCCGCGGCGGCGGTGGCTACCCGGTGGAGAACGACAACAAGCTACTCGACAACTATCCGGGTGCGATCGGCGGGAAGACCGGGTACACCGACGACGCCAGACAGACCTTCGTCGGCGCCGCCGACCGCGACGGACGCCGCCTGGTCGCTGTACTACTGCGCGGCACCCGGCAGCCCATCGCCCCCTGGGAACAGGCCGCCCGACTACTCGACTACGGATACGCCACCGCACCCGGCACCAAGGTAGGCACCCTCATCGAGCCGGACCCCTCCCTGGGCGGAACCAAGCCGGAACCCGCCGCGAACACCATCACCACCGCTAACGCCGTAGTTCCCGATGTCAATGCGCTTCCCGTTCGGGTCGGCGTGGGGGTGGTCGGGGCGATCATCGTGTTCACCCTGATCATGGGCGCCCGAGCGCTGAACCGCCGCCCACAACACTGACTAGCGGCGACGCCACCTCGACAGGCTCAGAGCGCCAAGCGCCCCGAGCCCCACTGCCAGAGCCGCCTGCCACGGCCTCAGCCCAGGCCGGGTGATGATCCGGTTCTGGATGACGACAGGACCCGGTGCGGCAATGGGCTCTTCGCCCATGTTCTCCGGCGTCGTGGCCGCCCACGCAGTGGAAAAAAGGATCAGCCGGGCTGTGATGTAGGCGAACACCATCAGACCGAGCACGGGCCCGAACGTCGCTCCAGCCGGACTTGCAACCACTGAGCTCAGGTAGATCGAGCCGACTTGCTTGAAGATTTCGAACGCGACGGCGGCCAGGAGGCCGGCCCGGATACTGCTGCGGAAGCTGACCGACTCCCGGGGCAACCGCGCGATCGCCCAGGTGAACAGCAGCCACGACACCAGGACCGAGAGCACCGTGGAACCCACCCGCAACATCACGTTCATCCCGCTGGTGTCGTCAACTCCCAGCCAGCTCAACGCGTCTTTTAGCAGCGACGTGCTGCCCAGGGCCGTGAGCGCGACACTTGCCAGGATCGCCACACCCGCCGACACCAACCTCAGCAGATCCGACAGTTTGGTTCGGATGAATCCGGGACGCTCCTCGCGGTAGCTACCCCACATCTGACTAAGCGCCTCGCGCAGGTTGTTCATCCAGCTCAGCCCGGCCCACGCCGCAGCCGCCAAACCAATGATGCCCACCGAGGCGCGGGAGTTGATCGCCGAATCCATCAACACGATGATCTGCTGACCGAGGTCACCGCCGATGGTGACCTCGATCTGGTTCTTGATCTGCCCGAGCAGTTGGGGCTGGCTCGCCAGCACGAAGCCGCCGACGGAGAACCCAACCATCAACAGCGGAAAGAGCGCAAAAATGGTGAAGTATGTGATCGCGGCGGCGTAGAAGTCGCCGTCGCAGTCGCTGTATCGCTGCTGGGCGCGGATTACGTGGTCGAACCAGGGCATCCGGGCTCGCAACCGGTCCAATATGCCGGGCTTGTCCTCAGATTCGGTCGAGCGGTCCACCTCGGTCACCCGACACCCCCCAATGGCTAGCGAGTCGGTAGAAACCCTAACCGGTCATATGCTCGCCGCACCGTTCGCCCAGACACCTCCCGCGCGCGGGCAGCACCACTGGCCAACACATTCTCCAGCTCGGCCTGGTCGGCCAGCAGCTCATCGACCCGCGCCTTGATCGGCGTGACGAACTCGACCACCGCCTCGGCGGTCTCTTTCTTCAGGTCGCCGTAACCTCGCCCGGAGTAGCCCCGGACCAGTGTGTCAATCTCGACGCCGGTCACCGCAGACTGGATGGTCAGCAGGTTGGACACCCCCGGCTTGGCTTCCGGATCGAAGCAGACTTCCCGCTCGCTGTCGGTGACCGCTGAGCGAATCTTCTTAGCAGTCTTGGTTGGATCGTCGAGCAGGCTGATCAGGCCGGCATCGGTGGCCGCCGACTTGCTCATCTTGGCCCTCGGATCGGCCAGGTCGTAGATCTTGGCGGTGGCCTTGCCGATCATCGCCTCGGGAACCACGAAGGTGTCGGGAAAACGCGCGTTGAACCGTTGCGCGACATCACGCGCCAGCTCGAGGTGCTGACGCTGATCCTCGCCCACGGGCACCAACTCGGTGTCGTAGAGCAATACGTCGGCGGCCATCAGCACCGGATAGGTGAACAGCCCTACGGTGGTGGCATCCGCGCCCTGGTTTTGCGACTTGTCTTTGAACTGCGTCATCCGCGAAGCGTGACCGAAACCGGTGAAACATCCTAGTACCCAAGCCAATTCGGTATGGGCAGGTACGTGACTCTGAACGAACACCGACGCCCGGGACGGGTCGACACCCAGTGCGAGATATTGGGCGGCCGTCACCAGGGTGCGCCGGCGCAGTGTCTCGGGTTCCTGCGCGACGGTGATCGCGTGCAGGTCGACGACGCAGAAATAGGCGTCATGGCCTTCTTGCAAGCCCACCCACTGACTGACCGCGCCCAGCGCGTTGCCCAAGTGCAGGGAATCAGAGGTGGGCTGCGCGCCGGAGAAAACGACCGGTCTGGTGTTTGGGGTCATGATGAACGCCATTTTCCCATTGCCTCGGCGGGTTCGGCGTGGTTATCGCCGCCCAGCGACCTGCCCAGCGACCGTAAGCACGCCGAAATCACGAGTAGTCCACCGTCACCGGCGCGTGGTCGGACCACCGCAGGGCATAGGCGGCGGGACGTTCGGCGCGCGCGGACGCGACCCGCACCGCCAGGTCAGGGGTGGCCAACTGGTAATCGATGCGCCACCCAGCGTCGTTGTCGAATGCTTTGCCTCGCCACGACCACCAGGCGTACGGACCGGCCACGTCGGGATGCGCCTGGCGTACGACGTCGACCCACCCGGTAGCAAGCAGGTCGGTGAGCCACTGCCGTTCCTGCGGCAGGAAACCCGCTTTCTTGCGGTTGCCGCGCCAGTTCTTGATGTCGTTCTCGGTGTGAGCGATGTTCCAGTCGCCACACAGCACCGACGGTTTTCCATCTGCAGCCGAGCGCGCGATCAGCACCGCCATCCGGGCGGCAACGGCGGCCATGAAGCGCTCTTTCTCCAATTGACGATCGGTGTGGGCCTCCCCAGTCGGGAAGTACACGCTGGCCACCGTCAGATCGGCGGTGTCGACCTCAACATAGCGGCCGTGGGCGGCGAACTCCGCTGCCCCACAACCGATCCTGACGCTGTCGAACGGCGTGCGCGATAACACCGCCACCCCGTTGCGACCCTTGATATGGGGCGCCGCCGACGCTAGGTGCCACCCGTCTGCCAGCGCTGGCGACAGCGCCTGAGTCAGTTGCTCGTCGTCGGCGCGAGTTTCCTGCAGACACACCACGTCGGCCAGGGTCTCCTTGAGCCACGGCAGCAGGCCG
>JAHZKD010000491.1 GCA_022600605.1 Actinomycetes bacterium | reverse complement strand
GGTCTACATACATTCGGCCCCGTGGTCGGTCGGATCGCAGGGCAACACAAATGTCAGTCACGGCTGCATAAACCTCAGTCCGGACAATGCCGCCTGGTACTTCAACACCGTCCGTGTCGGTGATCCGGTCATCGTGCAGGCATAGCACCCAGCAACCAGTTGCGGTTAAACAACTAAGCGGGAAGCGAGCGTGGCGCCGAGGCAATGGCGTGTTCCCAGTGAATGAGTCCAGCTTGTTTTAGAGTCCCGTGGCCCGATGTCGGGCTGGAAGGGACGATGAATGTTTGTCGTGATGAATGGTTGGGCGATGGGCTGGATGTGGGTGTGGCCCGTGTTGGTGCTCGTTGGGCTGATGGTCATGGCCGCGGGGGTGGTGCTGTGGTCGCGGGGGTGAGGCTCCGAGCCGGTGGACAGTGTGGCTGGCGCCCGCCGGATTTTGGACGAACGGTTCGCGCGCGGCGAGATCGACGAGGAAGAGTATCGTCGGCGGCGCGCTGAATTGCCATGAGCGGCAATAGCATCGATCGCCGCCGGGCGTTGGGATTGTTGGTCGTCGGGTCGGCCGGTGTGGCTGCGGGCGTGGCAGGCTGGACGACGGGGCTCGGCAGACCGGGAGATGGTCTGGGCGGTGTGGCCGGTGGCGAGCCGATGCTCGAGCCGGCCGTGCTTGAAGACCAGGATGGTGAACTCGATGTGTCGCTGACCGCGGCGCCGGGGGCTGCCCTGGCGGGGGCAACCGGTTCGGTGCTGGGCTTCAACGGCGCTTCGCCTGGCCCGACGCTGCGGGTGCGCCCCGGTGATGGTGTTGCGGGTGCGGCTGGTCAACCAGTTGCAGCAGCCCACCAATCTGCACACCCATGGCCTGCACGTGTCTCCGCAAGGCAACGGAGACAACCCCTTTGTCAGCATCACGCCGGGCGAGGTGTTCGACTACACGTTCGTGATCCCGCCCGATCACCCGTCGGGGACGTTCTGGTATCACCCGCACCGCCACGGGTATGTGGCAGATCAGCTCTTCGGCGGTCTGGCCGGGGCGTTGGTCGTCGATGGCGGTCCGGACTTGGGCGTGGGTGCCGACCGGGTGATGCTGCTCAGCGACATCAGTCTGGATGACAACGGCAGGGTCTCGGCGGTGGGCCCGATGGATCGGATGATGGGACGCCAGGGCAGGCTGGTTCTGCTCAATGGGCAGTATCAGCCGGTCGTCACGGCGACGCAGACCGTAGCCGAGCGGTGGCGACTGATTAACACCTGCACCTCACGGGTGCTGTCGCTGCGCCTTGAAGGCCACCAGTTCACCCAGATCGCCGGCGACGGTCACTTCCTGCCGGCTCCGATAACCCGGGAGCGGGTAGTGCTGGCTCCGGGCAACCGTGCCGACGTCGTGGTTGACCCGTCGGAGCGGGGCCGGTTCGCGCTATGGACCGACCCCTACGATCGCGGCAGCCTGGGCATGATGGGCAGTGGCGGCTCGACCACAGCCAGCGACCCCGTCGCGCTGGCCACGGTTGCGGTGTCAGGGAGCAACAGAACCGCCCCACCGCTGCCAGCGGCGCTGCCCGCCCCGACGCTGCCATCCGGGCCCGTCAACACCCAACGCACGGTGAGCTTCGAGATGCAGATGGGTATGGCCGCCGGCGGCATGAAATGGACCATCGACGGACGCGCCTTTGACGCCCAGCGCACCGATCAGGCCGTGCGGCTGGGCGCCACCGAGGAGTGGCTGGTGACCAATTCCAACTCCATGGACCACCCCTTTCACCTTCACGTTTGGCCGTTCCAGGTGCTCGCCACCAGCACGGCCCCCGCTGCTGAGCAGAGCCTTCGCGATGTGGTGCTGGTCCCGGCTCGAGGCTGGGCCCTGCTTCGCGTGCACTTCGCCGACTTCGCCGGCCGCACCGTATATCACTGCCACATCCTCGACCACGAAGACACCGGGATGATGGCAACCATCGAGGTCGCGCCCTAGTGCGGTGAGCTTCATTGCATCCCTTCAGCTCCGATGCCGCCCCGGCCACAAGCCGTTCGCCAGTTACCGGCGACGCAGTCGGTGCGACGTGGACCCATGAAGATCGAGCTAGCTCAACATCGATGGGCGATCGCGCGCCGGTGGTCCACAACCAGCTATTCGGGCCAGTTTCCGCAGCATTGGCCTCAAGGCGGACAAACGATCTCACACCTGCCGCTCGAAAATCCGACGGTTCGGCCGCGACTTCGGAGGCTGCTTGCGTGCGGGAAACGATCGCCGGAGCCGTGATCTGCTAAAACGTGCAGCGCACTTTCAATGAAGAGGCGCCCGGTTTTGGCTGACCTCGACTATCGAGCGGGCTTAGGGACGTGGCGGCGTGGTGGGCGCTGGGGACCTCGGCGAGGGTTCGCCTGGCCCCATTTGACCTGGTTCCATCTTGCCGCCGGGTCCCATCATTCCGCCGGGTCCCATCATTCCGCCGGGTCCCTTCATTCCGCCGTGTCCCATCATTCCGCCGGGGCTCTTCATTGGGCAGCTGCCCATCGATCCTCCTCGCTCCATCTGGCCGGCTTCGTAACCGCGATGCCAGTCGTAGTCGCCCCCGGTTGTACTGCCGATGAAGAGCCCGGAGAAGAAGATCGCCGCGACGATGAAGAGCACACCAGCGACGATGCCAACCCAGGCCAGAGCCTGGTTGAGCCGGTTGGGCTGATTGTGTCCGTGCTCGTGAGGCGCGGGTGGCTTGGAGGCGGGGCGCTGGGGGGTTTCACCGGCTGGTTGCGTCTGGGATTCAGTTGATTCAGTCATGTGTCGATTCCTCCGTTGTGTGGACGAGATGAAGAGTTGGCTCCGATGGCTGTTATGAAGTCCTCCGAGCAAATTTGGTCATTGGGCCCCAATCCGTCTATGCCCATATTGTGGATAGTGGCCGGGCTGGGTCATGGATGCTCAGCGGTGTTCGCGTAGAACTGCCATGCCACGGCGGTATTCGTCTTCATCGATCTCACCGCGGGCGAACCGCTCGGCGAGCAGGCTCTCCGGGCGGCCCGGGGTGTTGCCGGCCGGTTGTCCCTGACCGGGGGTCGGCTGGGGCGCAGTCAGATATCTGATGGCAAGAACTATGGCGGTGATCAGCGCCACCACGAACAGAATCATCAACACGCCCATCAAGATCCCGCCGCCCCAACCCCAGCCGTGACCCCACATCCAACCGTCGCTGTCATACATCATCGCTATACCTCCTGGGGCTTATCCACCGCGCTTCGTCAGAGTGCACCTTGGCCGTTACCGTTTGCAGAGGCGTTGGTCCCCCGGCCCCCTGCGCTAGCCCATGCATCGGGCAGCCTGCAGCGCGCGCCAGCATCGGTTGTTCGTTTCGTCTCCGGGGAGATACGTGCGTCATCGCGTGCTCCCGATAGCCTCAACCTGGCTCGTTGCCTCCTCTGCTGAAATCTGTTGGAACGCGACGGAGTCGGCGATGTCGGCAACCTCTTCGGCGCAGCCCCAGGACAATGTCACGCCAGCGCCGCCGTGTCCGTAGTTGTGCACGATCTGGGTGCCGGGTTGGGCCTCCAGGCGCACACCGCCAGTACGGAATGGGCGCAGCCCGACGCGTAGCGGGTCGGCGGCGTCTGGCCGGGCATCGCGCAGGTGCGGCAGGAATTCCTCTGCGCGGGTGAGCATGTCGCGGACCGATCGGTCGTGTGGGGTGAGGTTGGTCTCCCATTGGCCGGGTTGGACCAATCCGCCGATGAGTAGCCGGTCCTGGCCTCGGGGGACTATGAAGATCATGTTCTGCGTATCGGTGCCGGTGTCGTTTGCGACGGCGTGTACCGCGGTGATCCGCGGCATCGTGGTTCCGTCGTTGATCACCCGTAGCAACGCGCCCCGGTGGGGGTCCAGCGTGGTGTCACCGGCGAGTTCCACCGCGCCCAACCCGGTGCAGTTGATAATCACCTCGGCCGAGAACTCGGCGCACAGCTGCTGCTCCTGGGTAACCAGCGGGCCAGAGACCGCGTGGTGGGTGATCGTGACGCCGGCCGCGTGGGCCTGCTGGCTCAACCACGTCAGGTAGCGGTCGGTATCCACCGTCGGAGCCAAATAGGAGTAGGCGTCAACCACGCCAACCTCGGGGTTGACGCCGTGCGCAGTGATTAGCGCGGGGTCGTGGATGAAGCCGGGCACGTGCTGCTCAACCTGACGCATCTTCTCAAGCTCGCCGGGACTGTCTTCGACAAGATGCCGGAAGTAAAACACGGCTGGTCGCAGGCTGACCCCGGTGTGGGGGTTGGCGGCCAGCTGGGCGAACCGCCGATAGGAGGTCATCGCCCAGTCGGCCGAGCGGGCCAGCACGGCTTGGTCGTGGTGGCGTCCGCACACCGACGGCGGCCACTCCCACACCGCCCCGGCTACCGTGGACACTGTCTGGGCGCCGAAGTGGTCGGCGAGCACGGTGACTCGCCAGCCGCGGCGGGCCAGCACTAGCGCGGTGCTCAGCCCATTGATGCCGGCCCCGATCACCAGTGCAGCGCGGCGGTTGTTATGGGGTGTCATGCCAGCTCCTGCTCGTTGGGCGAGTGCATCTGTATGGCGCAGGCCATGCCGGTCTCCTCATCGCTAGTTCGTCCCCAGATCCCCACCCACCGTCGGCCGAAATCGACGAGCCACGATGAGAGTGCCGGGAAATCCACTGTCTACGTCCTACGTACGCAGACAGTACGTTATCCTTGGCTCTGGCGCTACCAACACGGAGCGTTCGTCAATGTGGGGCACGAGTCTGACCCAGTAGAATCCCCACCAATAGGCCGGGAGGCAACTCATGCGGGTGCGGGGTTTCGGAGAGCTTGAAGCGGTCGTCATGGATCGCATCTGGGATCGTGATCCGACGACTGCGACGACGGTGCGTGACGTGTTCGACCAACTCGTCGCCGAACGCAGCATCGCATATACAACGGTGATGTCGACGATGGACAACCTGCACACCAAGGGCTGGCTCACGCGGAAGCGCGACGGCAAGGCGTACCAGTATTGGGCGGCGTTGTCCCGCGAGGAGCACAGCGCCCAGCTGATGAGTGAGGCACTCGAGGGTGGTGGACGGCCCGATCTGGTGCTTAGTCACTTCGTCGAACAGATCAGTCGCGAGGAGTCCGCTGGGCTGCGGGCCGCACTGAAACGGTTGTCGAGGCGGACGGCGCAACGGTGACCATCGCGGCCTTCCTGCTGTTCTACAGCCTCCTGGTGATGGTCGCCGGGCCCCCGCTGCTGCGCAAGCTGACCCGTGGCGGCCAGAATCCACGCCTGAGCGTCGCAGCCTGGCTCACCGCCATCACCACCGTCCTGATCAGCTGGGCGGCAGCGGTGGTCGCGGCTACCGCACAGATCGTCGGCCACTGGGATCACCGCCAGAACCTCGTCGTGTCCTGTGTAGTTCAGCTGCGCGTTATCGCAACCGGCCAGGCCGGAGCTCTACTGCAGATCGCGCTGCTGAGCCTGGTCACTTCCGCAGCCGTGGCGGCAGGTGTTACCGGGGCACGGCTCGTTCGCAGGCTTGCCGGCATGCGTCGCCGGTCGCACCACCACGCCGAAGCCGTGCATCTCGTCGGCCGCGGCACCGCCGCGCCCGATGTGGTCGTTCTTGACGCCGCGACACCCGCGGCGTACTGCGTTCCCGGTCGCCCGCCGGCAATCGTCGTCACCAGCGCCGCGATGATCGAATTGGACGAACACCAGCTCGGCGCAGTGGTTGCCCACGAACGCGCCCATCTGGCAGGGCGTCACCCCCACATCGTGGCCGCCCTTCGTGGCCTGGCCGGCGCCTTCCCGCGCGTTGCCCTGATAACCCAAGGCACTGAAAACGTTTCCCGGTTGTTGGAGATGTGCGCCGACGATGCGGCCGCCCGACGACACGGTCGCACAGCGCTGTTGAGCGGATTGCTCGCCATGACCGGTGTCACACCTGCAGGTGCCCTCGGCGCGGCCGACGTCGCGGTGATCGCACGCGCCGAACGCCTCACCGAGCCCTCGGCCAATTCAACGCTGACCCGGTGCACAGCCGCGCTGGCGAGCACCGTGGCGATGATGGCCGCCGCGCCGCTACTCGTTGCGGCACTGGCCGCTGCCGCGTCCGGGCTGCTCATGTGCGGAATGCAATAACCCACCCGCACCAGGGGGCGTTGCGAATTCCAACATACGGATTGCGACATCGCGCCATTGCCGAGCCGCGCTTCAGATACCGCCAGTGGTGAGCGCAAGAGCCGCGACACCGTACGGTTTAAGTCGCCCTCAGCATCATCGGCCGCGCTGTGACAACAAACGCCCAGCCGTCAACCGGAGTACGTGACATCACGTCGGCGGGAGTCGAGGTTCTCATCATCGGCAGACGGCGCGCCGCAGTCTTGCCGCCTTGACCCCGGGGAAACATATCTGTATACCTACGTACGTAGTAACTACGGAGCGTGTCTGCCCCTCTCGCGGAGGGACCCATCGTGTTCTGAACCAGCCGTGTTCTGAATCAGCCAGGGTCTCGCGAGAAGCAGAAGAGCTGCGGTTGACGTCATCGGCGAGAGGACCTGAAATGCAGCATGGCTCCATGGACATGGCTCCGACGTGGGTGACGATCCTTGCCTGGATATATACCAGCGCTGGGGTGCTGTTCGCCGCGTGGATTCTCGCTGATACCTATCTGGGCGGGTATCGCCAACGGATGTGGGCCATGGAGATCGTGTGGCCGATCACCGCCATCTGGTCAGGACCGTTGGGGTTGTGGGCCTACTACAAGTGGGGTCGCCCGGCCACCCAGAAGTGGCAAACCGCTAACGGCAGCGCGCCGGAGCTTGCGCTACCCGCGAGGGCCGCCGTCGAGACGATCCCCGGTGGGGCCGCCTCCTTTGTTGGCCACGCGATCGCGGTGCCGATCGTGGTCGGAACGGGAATCACGATCGCCGGTGAGCACGTGTGGCCGATGATCCTGCTGATTGCCGCGTTCGCGTTGCCGCTGCTGATCGCTTTCGAGTATCGCTCGCTGACCATGCTTGCGGGGCCGCAGTCCTCGCCGGGCAAGCGACTGCGGGTAGCCACGTTGATCTCGGTGCTGGCGATCATCGCGTTCGACCTCGGCATGGGCGCCACGATGCTGATCGTGGCATTCGTGCTGGGCTACGCGCCCACCACGATCGCATTCTGGTTAGTGATGTGGGGCGGGATCACGCTGGGCTTCATCACCGCCTACCCGGTCGTGTGGTGGCTGTTGGCCCGGGGCACACCGCAGTCAGTACTGGAACCCGCCCAGGCGAAATAGTGCTCCTCATCAATCTGTCGGCGCCCAGGCGCGCACTCCGCTCCGCTTCCATTTGGAGTGCGTTTCCACGCGGAGTTCACGGTCACAGTGGAGCCAATATCGATGATCGTTCACGACAAGGTCACGAGCCTAGCCGGTGGCCTGCGGGGCATCATCTAGGTTGTGTCCCAGCGCCTGCGCTGGCCACCGCCCCATGTTTGGACCCAGCATGTCGCCCAAATGCAGCCGTTCCCCCGGGGCGCCGTGATCTGGTGAACGGAACAGGGTCGAGGCAATGAAACGAGTCGGGATCGCAGGGCTAAGTGTCCTCGTGCTGCTCGTGGGCGGCTGCTCGCAGCAGCAGACCCAATCTGGCACACCAGCGAAATCCGGCGCGCCAGCACAACCCAGCGCCCAATCCAGCGTGCCAGCGCTGGGCCATATCCACGCGATGGGCATCAACCCGGCCGATGCGACGCTGTATGCCGGCACCCACTACGGGGTGTACCGGTTCCCGGCCGATCAGGATCCAGAACGTGTCGGTGAGGTTGTGCAGGACTTCATGGGTTTCACGGTGGTCGGGCCCGACCACTTCCTAGGCAGCGGTCACCCCGGTGCCCAGGACACCAGCCAACCGGGCAGCCTGGGGCTAATCGAGAGCACCAACGGCGCGCGGTCATGGACGGCGTTATCTCTTGGCGGCCAAGCCGACTTCCATGCACTGGTGTATCGCCACGATCGTGTCTATGGCCAAGACAGCCACAGCGGCACCGTCATGATCAGCGCCGACATGCGTACCTGGAAACACGGGGCTGTGCTTTCGGCGATCGATCTTGCGGTGTCGCCACACGACCCCACCGACATTCTCGCCACCACGGCTGAAGGGTTGCAGCGCAGCCGCGACGACGCTGAGACGTTCGCACTGCTCCCCGAGAGTCCCCCGTTGGTGTTGGTGAGCTGGCCCGATGAAGGTCCACTTGTTGGCGTGGATGCTGCTGGCACGGTCTACACCAGCGACGACCCGGCCGCCAGTTGGCAGGCCCGCCAATCATTGGGTTCGCGACCACAAGCGTTGTTCGCCACAGGCGACGGCGTCGTGTACGTCGCCACCGAGCAGGCAATTGAGCGTTCGAACGATCACGGAGTCAGCTTCAGCCCCTATCGAGCTCTCCGATGACTACCGGCGCCGAGGCTGCGCCCGCCGCATCGGCGAGGCAGTGGTTTTGAGAGCACCAGCGAAGACAAAGAGCGGGCTGATTGCGCGTGTCGCGGCAGCAGCCTCACTGGGAGCCGCACTCATCCACGTTGCGGTGCTGCCGGCACATTGGCAGGAGTGGCCTCCGTCCGGAGTGTTCTTCGCCCTACTGGTGGTTTTCCAGTTCAGCTGGGCGGTCGCCACGGCAGTGCGTCGGCGCGCAGCGGTCCTCGCTGTTGGGATCGTGGTGAATCTGGCGGCGATCGCGCTGTGGGTACTGTCTCGAACAGCCGGTGTCCCGTTTGGCCCGCACGCCGGTGAGGCCGAGGTGATGCAGGCAGCCGGCGTCGCAGCCGTGCTGCTCGAGGCCATGATCGTCATCGGAGCTGTATGGGTGTGGATCCAAGGCCGCAGCGCCGTCGCAGTGCCGGGGACTACCTACGGGATCGTGCTCGCCACGGCCGGGGCGGCCATCGCCGCGACAATCGCAATCGGAGTGCTCTCCGGCCTCGATCACGGCACCCACGCGCCAGGCGGCCACAGCGAACACGACGACCACCACCGCTCGCCCGGCGTTGCGCCCCCAGATCGAGAGCGCACCCGCCCGCCCTCGCCGCCACCTCAGACGCCAGAACCCACCGACCATCACGACCATGAACACGGGTAACGCTGGCCGCGCGTCAACAGCCGCGCGGGTAGTGGCTCGCCAACCATGCCCCCGGAATCGCCGGCGGCTGGTGATGACGAATCTGTGCCTTCGGTTCCGAGGTGGTGTGTCCACGCTCAGCCCCCGACGCATTGCCTGATCCGTGCTCGAAAGCAGCCAAATGGCCGTAGCCGCCGATCCGGTTGCCGTGCGGCAGAGCGCCAAGAGGGCCGCAGCGTGGCTATTGCGTGATTTCGGATGTCCCTCGATCAACTCGGTGATCGACGCCAATGCGTCCGGAAGAGCCAGTTAACGTCACGAGCCGTTAGCCCACATGTGCCTGACAGGCGTAATCAACTCAACGTGACTAGTGTGTCGTAAATCCGTGTGCGTGCTCACTTTCCTGGTTTATTACTGGACGTACTGCTAATTTCCTGACGTAAGAGATTTCGCAGTCTTGACAACCCCAAATCAACTTGTGGATATAGCAGCCCACACAAAACCCCAGTGTGGCCTCCGACCACGTCAACACAAAACAGACCCCAACAACAGCCGCCATCGCCACGGGCGAAGCCCCTAACAGGCGCATCACAAGACACGTCGCAGCTAAACTAGCACCGAGCAACCACGCAAACCGCTTCGGCCGCGTTGGTTTCCACACCGGACGAATGCCCATCGTCAACGCTGTGCCCAGAATGCCAGTGGGACTGAATGGCGTTAATCCAGTAATCGCCGCAGCCAACATATCGAATAGCACGAACGGACCAACAATGATCACTGGATCGGTTTCCGGACGGAAAAGCAACAGCGCGATCGTGACTGCCGAGATGATATTTAGCAAGCCCGCCCTTGCGCGGGTTGCAGTTTCGTTGATCCGCGGCTCGGCATGCGCATTCGTCATCTGTCCCATTGCCCACCAGGGCTGATTGAAAAAAGCATGTTCAAGCGGAACTCGCCGACTGGCCATCAATCTATCCTAATAACGTAGCGGCACATCTCTCTCAACAGAACCTGAATTGAGGCTAGCAAAAGTTGACCATGACAGTAGAGCTCCAACACCCCTTGTAAGACAGATCCTGTTGTGCCGCATTCGACTTCACCATAGGCGCCCCGAATCACCACCAAACATAACTAGCTCAAGTCCAGGGATGTGGCCTACGAGGCCGTCGTGGGATTCTTGCTGGCACGGCCCCCTGTTCTGTCGATGCGTGTTTCCTTTCGTCACGCCATGCGAGGGGCAGCTGTCGGGGTGCCCGTGGAGGAGCCCTTCAGGCTGCCCGCGTCCGGTATGTCTACATCAGTCATTGTATGAAAGATTCGACGAAGACATTTGTGGATAATTGGCGAACTTAGCGGGCCACTAGCAAATGACGTCCAGATAGACTAAAGTTTGCTGCCCGGTTCCAGCTTCTGGTCGCTGCTTTGTGACCCCATGTCCAGGCCCGATGGTACCGACCCTGCAGTTGCGGAGCGGCTCGTGGCCCGTTTTGCTGACAATTACTTTGTACCCGCGGTCTTCCAGCGAGCTGATCGTGTCTTCTACCGAGCTCGGTCTTGACGGTGCGGTGTCATCCGCTGTGGCCGTCGCGATCGTCGCTGAGGCCAGACCAACGGATAAAAGTGCGCCATATGCGATGTGCTTCATGATTAGCTCCTATGGGGGACCTAGCGATGGGCGATCTAGGTTGTCATTCAGCGTGGGCGAAATGGTGAATATTCGACTGGAAGTCATTCAGAAACCACTGGCAACACCCCTATGGTCGATGCAGACATGTGGCAATCGCGTCGCAATATCCATGGCGGGAAAATGATCCGTTATGCCCGAAATGGGTATCCACCCGCTGGCGAGGCGCTGGCTATCGGTTTGGGTCGCGTTGGAGTTCCAGGTGTTGGCGAGCAGCTGTAGTGGTTGATCCTCCACATTCAGGCTTGGCCAGGCGGGCCTGAGAAATCCGTTGATCACGCCTATCAGCGCATCACCGCCGCCGGGTCGGGTACATTGCGGCACCGTTGCCATGAGGTGACCACGTGGCGTGCGGGGTCGTCGATGACCGCTGGCTGGGTCGGCGTTTAGGTCCCGAGCAGTCCGTGCTGGCGGCAGTAGTCGTCGTTGCGGATGGTGTCGAAGTAGCGTTGCGGGCCGCCGGTGAACACCGCGGCGATCGTCGTACCCGCAGGGTGCTGGCGCGCCGCCCACCCAGCCACCAGGGCGACAGCTCCTACGCTCCAGCCGCCGGTGGGGGTTCGCCTCGCCAGGCGGCAGATTCATTGTCCGGGCGACATGCCGCCGGGCATGATGCCGCCGGGCATCATGCCCTGGGGCAGACCGCAGTTCACGTTCAGATCCTTAACCGGTTGGTGGATGCTCTGGAACGCGGCCGCCACCTCTGGGCGGGCGTCGGTGTATGCCTTCATCGCGACTTGCCGCTCCTGCGGAGTGCCCTTACTACTGGCATCCTGGAAGGCCTGCTGGACGTCTGGATGGGAGTCCAGATAGTCGGCCATCTGGGTCATGGCAGAGGCGTGTGCCCTCATTACCGCCGCCGGAGAACATGGATCCGGCGGCGGTTGCGCACTAGCGCCGGCAGCCCCTGCAAGCGCCATCATTCCCAGCGCGGCGCCGGTAACAGCCGTGCGGACTGAACGCCGAAATCCGTCGTCATGCAATCGTTTACTCATTCCATGCTCTTCTCGAATGAACTATCCTGTTGTGCCTCATGTGAATTCAATACACTCACTCGGGATCGCCGCTAAACGTGAATGGGCCAAGTCGGGGGATGTGGTGTACAAGGCCGTCATGTGATTCTTCGCCTTGACTGTCCAGGCGATTTGTATGGCTGGGGCCCTGTGCTGTTGGTGTCTGGTTCCTTTCGTCAGGCCGTGTGTGGGGAAGCTGTGGTGTCCCTCGAGCCGCCCTTCAGGGTTCCCGCGGCCGATATGGTTGCACTAGTCGTTGTATGAAGATTCGATCAAGATGCGATGGTGGGTAATTGGCTGTCGGACACTCCAGATGAGCTACCGCAGAGCCGATGTCGCGCCGCCCCTCAACCACCGAACATCTCGCTCGCGACAAGGTGAGCCGACCGACTGCGGGGGTCGCCGCTGATGCGCCCTACCAGGTACGCCGTACCCTGCTCACTCGTTACCCACTACCGCCCGACGGCATCGTCAAGTTGTTGACCTGGTGCGGTGCCGCGAGCATCGGTCGTTGTGGCGACTGTGGCGAGGTACAAGGGCTGTCGGTATCCGATCGGGGTCATCGGGCACGCGGTGTGGCTGTATCGCCGTTTCGCGATGAGTCTGCGTGACGTTGAGGAGTTGATGCTGGCTACGGTGTCGTGGTCACCTACGAGGCGATCCGGTCCTGCTGTGCCAAGTTCGGGCCGGACTACGCCAACCAGTTGCGTCGACGGGCCTTGTCCGACCGCCCAGCGAGATAGGCAGCCAAACATGTTTTCGGCGACCGCGATTGCTCGTACTGGCCACCTGAGGTCCCCTCGAACCGTAGAGGCATCAACACTAGGGAGCACGATGCTGGAGAAGCGGAAGCAGTACGACCGGGAGTTCGTGAAGGGGCTGTCCGGATCGTCGAGAAGACGGGCAAGCCGATCCCGCAAAGTCACATGCGATTTGGGGATCGACGAGGGCACGTTGGGCAACTGGCTCGCGCCAGGTGG
>JAHZKD010000047.1 GCA_022600605.1 Actinomycetes bacterium | reverse complement strand
GCCACGCCCTTTGCCATGTCAGCTTGTGGCAGCAGTGACGACCAACCCGCGTCCAGTGCGACCCCAACGGCGGCTGGCGGCGAGTGCCCCACGTCGCCTGTTGACGTCGTGGTCAGCGTCGATCAATGGGGTGACATCGTTTCCCAACTGGGCGGTGCATGCGCCAACGTGACGACAGTGCTTGCCAGTTCCTCGGTGGATCCGCATCGATACGAGCCGGCGCCATCGGACGCCGCGTTGTTTGACGGTGCACAACTGGTCGTGATCAATGGTGGGCACTACGACGAGTGGGCCGCGAAACTGGCCACCGCATCTTCGCCGGAAGCACCGGTCATCAATGCCGTGGCAATCAGTGGTGTGGATGCGGGCCATGCCGAAAATGGGCACGAAGGACACGACCACGAAGGCGGGGAGGGCCACGATCACGGCGGTGAGGGCGACCCGCATGTCTGGTATCTGCCGTCTGCGGTGAACCAGGTCGCCGAGGCGGTAACCGCCGACCTGAGCGCGCTGTCACCCGACGCTGCCGGCTACTTCAAAAAGCGCCATACCGCCTTCGAAAACGTGATGCAGCCCTACGATGAGACTATCGAGGCCATCAAGTCGCGCTCGGCCGGAAAGAGCTTCGCGGCCACCGAGAGCGTGTTCGACAACATGGCTGCGGCTCTGGGCCTGCAAGACCAGACGCCTGACGGGTATCGGCTCGCCGCGGCGAACGGTACAGAGCCGACGCCTGCCGACCTCGATGGGTTCCTCCGGCTTCTCGGCGAGCGTGGCGTCGACGTGCTGATCTACAACACGCAGACGGAAGGATCTGTGCCAAAGAAGATCCGCGCGGCGGCCGAGGAAGCGGGAGTTCCGGTGGTTGGGGTCACTGAGACAGTGCCACCGAACGCTCAGTCATTCCAGACCTGGCAGGTTGGCCAACTCGACTCCTTGGCCGAGGCGCTCGGTGTCCCCGCATGAGGAGGCGCCCGATCCGGCGCTGACATTCGACAATGTCAGCGTGATCCGTGGCGGCAGACTGGTTTGGTCGGATTCGACCCTGCGCGTTGACGCCGGCCGATTCGTGGCAATGATCGGGCCGAACGGATCCGGGAAGACCACGCTGCTGCAGGTGATGCTGGGGCTCGTGCCGATCTCCACCGGTAAGGTGCAGGTCTACGGAGAGCGGCCCGGCACGCTGAACGATGAAATCGGTTATTTGCCACAGAATTACGACAGCGATGCCAACCAAGCCATCCGAGCCTGGGACGCCGTGTCGCTGGGGCTGACCGGACGGCGCTGGGGATTCACCCGCGTCAATGCCGATGACCGTCGGCGAATCGATGAGGCGTTGCGTTGGGTCGAGGCGGCGGACTTCGCCGACCGGAGACTGTCGGAACTCTCCGGAGGGCAACGTCAGCGGATCGCCCTGGCCAGCGCCTTGGTCGCGCAACCGAAGATGTTGATCCTCGACGAGCCATTGGCCTCACTGGACCTGCGCAATCAGCATGAAATCGTGGCGCTCCTCGCGCGCCTCAATCGGGAACTGGGCGTGGCCGTATTCGTCGTCGCGCACGATCTGAACCCCCTGCTGTCCGTTCTCGATGACGTGATCTACCTCCTGGACGGTCATGCGCATCACGCTGCGATCGGGCAGGTGGTGGACTCCGAACTCCTCACCCACCTGTACGGTGCGCCGATCAAGGTGGCCCACACTCTGCAGGGCGATCTCTTCATGCGGAGTACGTGATGACGACGAGCATCGTCGTGATGGGTTATCAGGACAACTGGATGCAGATTCTGGGCTCGTCGTTCATGCGCAACGCATGGCTGGGGGGGACGATCGTCGCACTGGCCGCCGGGCTGATGGGGTACTTCATCGTCGTGCGCAATTCGTCGTTTGCCGCCCACGCCTTGGCGCACATCGGTCTGCCGGGGGCAACCGGCGCTGTATTGCTCGGATTGCCAGCAGCATTGGGTTTAGGGGTCTTCTGCGTCGGCGGTGCGCTGGTGATCGGTGCGCTCGGTAAGCGGGCCACCGATCGCGACGCCGCGACGGGCACCGTGCTGGCGTTCGCGACCGGGCTTGGTCTGTTCTTCAACTCCCTGGCCACCCGCAGCTCATCGACGTTGACAAACGTCTTGTTCGGGAATCTCCTCGCAATCACCACCGACCAGCTCCTGGGTTTTCTCGCGCTGTTGATGGTGCTCGCGGCGAGCATTGCGGTGATCTACCGCCCGCTGCTGTTCACTTCGGTGAACAGTCAGGTCGCAGAGGCCAAAGGCGTTCCCGTGCGCGGCCTCTCGATCGCATTCGTAGTTCTACTCGGAGTTACCGTCACGATGGCTGTCCAGGCCGTGGGGACACTGTTGCTGTTCGCTCTCGTCGTCACGCCCGCCGCGACGGCGCTGATGCTGACTGCGCGGCCGGTTGTCGCGATGGCTGTCTCGGCGGCCATCGGTTTGGTGTCGGTGTGGGTCGGCCTCGTGACGTCGGCGATGTTCAATCTGCCGCCGAGCTTTGTGATCGTGACTATCGCGTGTGGCATCTGGCTGGCGGTCTGGGCAGGCAGTCGGGTACCGCGCCCGAGTCTGCGGTCCGCGGCACTTGCCCGGGCGTCCACTGCTGATCGCACGGAGCCTGCCCATGAGCCCTTCGGCGCAGCCTCGGGCCGTCCGGCCATCCCTGGGGGTGATGATCCGCGCGCCCCGTGAACTCCATGGGCGACCTTTCGCGGGCTAGCGTCGATCCGTCCAACCGCGCCGCACGTCGAGCAGGTGACTCAGCGCCGCGGCCACGTCGTCTGGAGAATCGATGCGGTAGGAAGCGGCGGTTTCGCCCGATCCGACCTTCACGCCGATGTCGGCCATGCGCAGGCGTCGGAAAGCCTTCTCGTCGGTGACGTCGTCGCCGAAGAAAACCACTGCCGTCGCGTCATTCTGCTCACGAAGGATGTCGATCGCCTCGCCTTTGTCGGTCGAGATCACCGCGAACTCGAGGACGGCTTTGCCCTCCGTGGCGTGCGCACCCCACGAGTTGGACGCCGCCCGCGCCTCGCGCAGTGCATCCTCGCCGTGGACCGGACTGGCATTGCGGACATGCAGGGCGACGCTGGCCGGCTTCGTCTCGATCGTCACGCCCGGCTTGCCGGAGGCTATGGCGGCCAACGTGTCGGTGATCGTCTGCAACAACTCCAGGTCGATCTCTTTGGAGAACCCGGAGTCGAACTCGGCGCCGTGGCTGCCGACCAGGCACACCGTCGGCGGCATCTCCGACAGCGAGCGCAGATCACGCACAGAGCGTCCGGAAATCAGCGCAGCCGCAGTCGCCGGCAGGTCGGCGAGTTCGGTGAGAGCCTGCCCAGCCTCCGGGAGCGCCCGGGCGTCGGCCGGATTGTTGACGATCGGCGAAAGGGGTCCGTCGAAATCAGAAGTGACCAACAGACGTGGAGTCCGCGCCGCCATCTCGAGAGCGGTGGCCAACTCGGCTGCGAAATTCACCGGTCGCCTCCCCGAGTCGAATCCCTGCTGCCCACCGGTCAGACCTTCGGCTGGTCGCCGTCTCCGATAAGCAGCCGCACCGCCAGATCCAGCCGCTTGCTGACGTCGGTCGCCGACGCGCGCCGCGTCAGCCACGCCAGCAGGTTGGACAACCACACGTCGGAGATCACCCGTGCGATGTGGTACTGCTCCTCGGTGGGTTCGCCGTCGCTCATGGCTCGCGCGAACATCGAGTCCATAAGCTTGCCGACGTGGTCGACCT
>JAHZKD010000490.1 GCA_022600605.1 Actinomycetes bacterium | reverse complement strand
CAAACATATCGTTGGCGAGAAAACGCTGAGTGGGATGCTGCATCCAGGCGTCGATCGTCATCCCGATCGACTGTAGACCGCCCAGGGGCGATAACTCCCCCGGATCTCGTCATCCACCCAGCCGTACCCCCAACTTTGTGCGGCGGGGCGAATACGCAGATCAGGTATTCGATGCCGAGGGGCTATCCCGGTGCGTCGGATATCAGGTATTCGATGCCGAGGAGCTAGCCGGGTGCGTTGGATATCAGGTGCTCGCCCCGACGTGTTTGGCGTGCACGTCGTCGGCAGGTCGTTCTTCGGTGGTGTCCTTGGCCCACCGGTAGTCCGGCTTACCCGCGGGCGAACGCTTGACCTCGTCAACCAGCCACAGGCTGCGCGGCACCTTGTAGCCGGCGATCTCGTTGCGCACGAACGCGTCGAGGTCCGCCAGCGTCGGCCGAGTTCCGACACGCGCCTGCACGACGGCGGCCACATGCTGGCCAAAGCGTGGGTCGGGCACCCCGACAACCAGCGCGTCGAACACGTCCGGGTGGCCCTTGAGCGCGGCCTCGACCTCTTCGGGATAGATCTTCTCGCCGCCGCTGTTGATCGATACCGAGCCACGGCCCAGCATCGTGACGCTGCCGTCGGCTTCGACTTCGGCATAGTCACCCGGGATCGCATACCGAACACCGTTGATGGTCTTGAACGTCTCGGCAGTCTTTTTCTCGTCCTTGAAATAGCCCACCGGGATATGGCCGCGCTTGGCGATGATGCCGCGCACACCGGAACCGGGCGTGACCGGGTTGCCGTCGTCGTCGAGCACGACGGTGTTCTTGTCGATGGTGACGCGGGGACCGCCGGTGTGCGATTGCCCCTTGGCCACGATGCTGGTGCCGCCGAATCCCGTTTCCGAGGATCCGATGGAGTCAGTGATTATCCGGTCGGGCAGAAGTTCGAGAAATTTCTCTTTGAGGCTGGTCGAGAACAGGGCCGCAGTGCTCGCGAGCAGAAAAAGTGACGACAGGTCGTACTCGTTCCCTTTGTCCTGGTGGGCCAGCAGCGCGTCCAGCAGCGGCCGCGCCATCGCGTCCCCGGTGAAGAACAGCAGGTTCACCTTGTGCTCTGCGATCGTCGGCCATACTTCCTCGGCGTCGAATTCCGGTATCAGCACGACAGTTTGGCCGGCGAACAGCGACATCCAGGTGGCCGACTGGGTCGCGCCGTGGATCATCGGTGGGATCGGGTAGCGGATCATCGGTGCGTTCGCCGCGGCCTGCTTGGCCAAGTCGTATTCGTCGGCAAGCGGCTCGCCGGTAGCGAAGTCGGTCCCGCCGAACAGCACCCGGTAGATATCCTCGTGGCGCCACATCACACCCTTGGGGAAGCCCGTGGTGCCGCCGGTGTACAGCAGATAAATGTCGTCGGCGCTGCGGGGACCGAAGTCGCGCTCGGGCGCGCCCTGCGCCAGCGCCGAGTAGAACTCGATGCCGCCGTATTTGAGGTAGTCGTCGGCCGGTCCTTCTATCCCGTCTTCACCGTCCTCGACCACCAGGACGGTCTTGACGTTCGGGGTCTCGGGCAGGACGTTGGCCACCCGGTCGGCGTAGCGGCGCTCGTGTACCAGTGCGACCATGTCGGAGTTGTCGAACAGGTACTTCAGCTCGCCCTCGACATAGCGGAAGTTGACGTTGACCAGAATGGCGCCGGCTTTGACGATGCCGAGCATCGCTATGACGATCTCAACACGGTTGCGGCAGTAGAGGCCGACTTTGTCGCCCTTCTTGATCCCGTTGTCGATGAGGTAGTGGGCCAGTCGGTTGGCCTTCTCCTCCAACTGGGCGTAGGTCAGGTGTTGATCGGCGCCTATGAGAGCGGTGCGATCGGGCACGGCGTCGATGGCGTGCTCGGCGAGGTCAGCAATATTCAGAGCCACGCCTCTAAACTAGAACGTGTTACATTTTCAGACAAGTTCTGGGCCGCAATGCGGGAAGGTGGACTGTCTGTGAGTCACGTAGAAAGCTCCGAGAAGGGCCCCGACGCCCTCATTGAGCAGCGCGGACACACCCTGATCCTGACACTGAACCGTCCAGAAGCGCGCAACGCGCTATCGACTGAGATGCTTTCGATAATGGTGGCTGCCTGGGACCGCGTCGACGAAGATCCCGAGATCCGCACCTGCATCCTCACCGGGGCGGGCGGCTACTTCTGCTCAGGCATGGACCTCAAGACCGCAACCAAGGCACCTCCCGGGGATTCGTTCAAGAGTGGCGCCTTCGATCCGACCAAGATCGAGGGCCTGCTCAAGGGCCGCCGCCTGACGAAACCGTTGATCGCCGCGGTCGAAGGCCCCGCGATCGCCGGCGGAACCGAGATCCTGCAAGGCACCGATATCCGGATCGCCGGCGAAAGCGCCAAGTTCGGGATCTCCGAAGCCAAATGGAGCCTGTACCCGATGGGCGGGTCCGCCGTTCGGCTCCCACGTCAGATCCCGTACACCATCGCCTGTGACCTGCTGCTCACCGGACGCCACATCACCGCGGCCGAGGCCAAGGAATACGGGCTGATCGGCTACGTCGTGCCCGACGGCACCGCCCTGGAGAAAGCTCTTGAGGTCGCCGAGGTGATCAACAACAACGGCCCACTGGCCGTGCAGGCCATTCTCAAAACCATCCGCGAGGCTGAGGGCATGCACGAGGAAGAGGCGTTCAAGCCCGACACCGTCAACGGCATTCCGGTCTTCCTGTCCGAGGACGCCAAGGAAGGCCCCCGGGCGTTCAAGGAGAAGCGCGCCCCTAACTTCCAAATGAAGTAAGCCCGGCCCCTCTGGTGTGCGCGTGGATCGTATTTTCAGCCGAATACGCGATCTGAACGCACACCAGGCAATCCGCCGCGACGCACACCAGGCAATCCGCCGCGCCGACATCACCGAAATGTGCCGGCATCGCCGAGGCGCCGACATCACCGAAATGTGCCGGCCGATCGCTTGACGACCGGGGCCGCGGTCAACATACTTATACAATCAATCGATTGTATATATTCCGCCGACGAGATTGACCGGCGCCCGCGCACTGGACGGGAGATTGCCCTTGCTACCAGCCAGCTTTGAGGATCCCCATCTGGCTTCGGATCAACCGAAGCCGGCAAGGCCGCGGCCCCAACGGCTGCATACCTGGTTCAACCTGATCCCGGTCGCCGAGTACGAGAAGAGCCGACCCTCGCGGATTCTGTTCCTCGATACCTTCGTCACCATTGAGTCGAACGTGGTGGACGGTGAGTCGAACGCGGTGGACGGCCAGTCGAACGTGGTGGACGGCCAAACAAGGTACGAGGTGTTCTTCGAGGGCCAACGCCCGATGACGGCCGTAGTCGAGATCGGCGTCCTCTTTGTCTGGTACGGCGAGGAGCTGCTGAAGCCCGATCGCCCCTTCCCTACCCTCTTCGCAGAGCCTTACGAGTCCGCCTACGTGACCAGCGCCCCGACCCTGTTCGACAACACACATGTCATGGACTTCGTCGAGAATGGATCGGACAATCTGCACTTCCGCGCCGTGCACCTGTGGGAGTACTCGAAGATCTACGACCACGTGGTCGACGACGAGACCATCACCCTCAAGCAGGACACCCGATTCCGTTACGGCTCATGCTCTACCCGTCGCACAATCCGGTGGCTTTCGAAAATACTGCCCAAACTGGAGCTCACTCAGGATTACGTCTATCACGGACCGGGCCTCGCGGTGGTCGGCGCCACCGGTGCATGGGTGCCCCGGATGAACGCCCTGGTGAGCCTGACGCCCGAGGGCCGGGATCGCACGCGCGTCTACGTCACGATGGCAATCGACCCGACGACCTTCCCCGCGCTCATAGAGCGAGTCTTCCAAGCAGTTACCCGGGGACGCCGGCTCTGCGATCTGCTGGCCGGGGTGATGGCGAACTACACCAAGAACGAGTTCGATGTCGACGCCATCATCTGGAGGAACAGGAAGTACGTGGGCGCATCAGGCCTTCTGCCCTCTGAAAAGCCGCTTCGCGACGTGATCGCCTGGGGGAAGACCTTCTACCCCAAGGACTTCCAGGCACCACCTGCACCCGAGCGGCCCACCGGAGAACCCCGTTGGTGGGCGCTGGGCACCGTCGAGAACCTGGTACCGGAAACCGTGCACCGCTACACCGTCAACGACACGGAGCTGATCGCGCGACGCGACGCCAGTGGTGCGGTGCGGATCTTTGACGCGTTCTGCCCGCACCAGGGGGCACATCTCGGGTTCGGCGGGGTCATCGACAGTGACTGCTTACGCTGCCCCTTTCACGGCTTCTACTTCGACGCCGAAGGACGCTGCATCGGGCCCAACATCGACAATCAGACCAATTTCATCAAGTCGCTCAACCTCAGCCCGGTCCCCCATCGGATACGCCAAGGACAGATAGAGGTCCGACTGTGAACGCGACCAACCCGCCAGCATCCGGCAGCACTGCGGCGGCAAATCGATGAGGAGCCGCGCCGCAATTCTGCGCGAATACGGTGGACCGTGGCACGTCGAGGAGTTTGAGTTAGACCGGCCACGCTCGGGAGAAGTTCTCGTTCAGATGGCAGCCGCCGGGCTCTGCCACAGCGACGAACACATCCGGCAGGGTCAGCTGGTTCCGCCCAAGAACGGCGGCCAATCCGTCAAGGCGTCGTCGATGTCGCCGACGATCGGCGGCCATGAAGGTTCGGGCGTGGTCGTCGAAGTGGGCGACGATGTTACCCGGTTCGCGCCCGGGGACCACGTGGTGGCCTCGTTCGTCGCTGTATGCGGGCAATGCCGTTGGTGCGCTTCAGGAATGGAGTACCTCTGCGACGCCGGTATCGGCACGCTGGCCCCTGGGATGCCGACCGACGGCACATTCCGGCACCACACGGTAGACGGACAGGATTTGGGACATGTCTCCAAGATAGGGTCCTTTGCCGAACACACAGTCGTGTCCGCCGACTCGATCGTCAAAATCGAACCAGATCTTCCGCTGGTGGCTAGCGCTCTGCTGTCGTGCGCAGTTCCCACCGGATACGGATCCGCGGCCCACCGCGCCAATATCCGGGGCGGCGACATCGTGGTCGTCATGGGTACCGGCGGGATCGGCTCGGCGGCCATTCAAGGAGCTCGCATCAACGGCGCCACCCACATCGTCGCTGTTGACCCGGTGGCATACAAGCAGAAGTCAGCGCTGAGTTTCGGTGCCACTCACGCGACGGCGACACCGGCCGAGGCGATCGACATGGTTCGCGAACTCACCCGCGGCGTGATGGCCGACGCTGTCATTGTCTCACCCTCGCTCATCGCGGCGCCCGATGTGGGAAACGCATTGGCGCTCACGCGCAAAGGCGGGACCTGTGTGCTGACCGGTATGGCCTCTTCGACAACCCGAATGGTAGAACTCAACGTCCAAGAGTTTGTCTTGATGAACAAGAACCTGTGTGGCACGATCTTCGGATCATGCAATCCGAAGTCCGACATCCCGCTACTGGCAAAGCTTTACGAGGCGGGCCACCTGCAGCTCGACGAGATGATCACCAAGCGCTACCGGCTCGATGACATCAATGACGCGTACTCCGACCTTGCCAACGGCGAGCTGATCAGGGGCGTCATCGACTTTGGAATAGCGTGAGACTTTTGAATAGCGTGAGACTTCGGCATCATCTGAGGTGGATCCAGTCCTTAGGACGCAGCCGCCACGTACGGCGCGCGTATTCCACTTCGGTGTAAGGCCATTGCGTGATGATGCGACCGGAGGGCGACCGGAAATAGCTGCCACACTGGGTCCACACGGTCTTCTCCAAGTCGGCGCTCAGTGCAGCGTTGTATTGCTGCTCGACTCCGGGTCGCACCTGTAGGCACCCACCCCGGCGGGCGAGCCGACCGACCGCACTGGCCACTAATCGGGCGCCCGCCTCAAGGACGTAAACGATTGAGCTTCCACCCTGGTTGGTGTTGGGCCCGTACAACATGAAGAAGTTCGGGAAGCCGCTCACTGCTGTGCCGAGGAATGCACTGGGCTCACACCCCCACCGTTCGTGCAGCTCCGTGCCGCCGACACCCGCGACCTCGATGCCGGAAAGATATTCCGCTGTTTCGAATCCCGTCGCGAGCACGATCGCATCGACCTCCACGATGTCACCGTTCGCGGTGATCACCGAGTCCTCAGTCACCCGATCGATCGGTTCAGTCACCAAGTCGACGTGGTTCTGTTGCAGCGCCAGATAGAAGTCATCACCGAGCAGAACTCGCTTGCAGCGGAACGGATAGTCCGGCGTTAGCGCCCGGCGAAGCGCGGCATCGGGCACCGTGCTCTCCAGGAACGACGTCGCAAACTGGGCGCGGCTAGAGACCAGCGGATCATCGGCCATCGTCGCGGTGTTGTCGTGGAAGAACTTCCACACACGCCACCGTTCGCGACACACCGCTAACGGGTTTCGGCGAAATCTCACCAACTCTTCCGAGGTGAACGGGCGATCGTCCTTGGAGACCATCCACGGCGCCGAGCGCTGAAAGACGGTAAGGCGCGAGGCGCTCTTCGCGAGCTCCGGGATAACCTGCACGCCGCTGGCCCCGGTACCGACCACCGCGATCTTCTTGCCCGCCAAGTCGATCTGGTCGTCCCAACGCGAGGTGTGCAGCAGGGCGCCTTGGAAGTCGTCAAGGCCGGCGATCTCGGGAAACTTCGGCGAGCCGAACAGTCCGACCGCGCTGACCACGACATCGGCACGGATCGCGGTGAGGTCTTCGGCGCCATCCCGCTGAACGTGAAGTTCCCACTGGCGGGTGTCCTCGTGCCAGCGGGCCCGTCGTAGATGCGTATCGAGCATCAGGTGGCGGCGTAGGTCGAAGTCGTCGGCCACCGACTCCAGATAAGCCAGAATCTCTGGCTGGCGCGCGAAGGTCCGGCTCCATGATCTGTTCAACGCGAACGAGAAAGAATAGAAATGGCTTTGAACATCGCAGGCGGCACCGGGGTAGGTGTTGCTCCGCCAGGTGCCACCGACGCCGTCGCTGCCTTCGACGATGACGATGTCGTCGACCCCGGCGCGGCGTAGCGCCACCGCTGCGCCAAGTCCGCCGAACCCCGCCCCGATGATCGCCACCCTGGGTGACGGTCGGCGCCGCGTCGCAGCCCGGACCCGGCCGACGGCGTACCGCAGATGGGCCTGCCGAGATGTCACCGCGCGACCTCTTCGGTACGAACCTCCAGGCCGTCCAGATCCCCTCTCCGGCGCCAACCATCCAGGATGTCAGCGTATTCGGTCGGTTGACCGAAGAAGAAGCTGCCCTGCCGGGTCTTTGCGTTCGCCTGTCCTTCTCGGTTGTAGTAGCCCGGGGTGCATGACTTGGCACGCTGGGCAGTGGCCTCCGAGCGCGCACAGACCGTCTCGACCCAGGCTGCTTCAGCACTGGCCGAGGGTTCGACCTCGC
Source organism: Actinomycetes bacterium (assembly GCA_022600605.1). Classification (GTDB taxonomy): domain Bacteria; phylum Actinomycetota; class Actinomycetes; order Mycobacteriales; family Mycobacteriaceae; genus Mycobacterium. Next base: position 691 of record JAHZKD010000490.1, on the reverse strand, counting down.
TGCACCCGTGCTCCAGCGCCCAGGCGATGATCCAGGCGACGTGATTGGCTTGCACGTCAAGCAGATACGGGAAGTTCACCGTGAACCCTGACTGCGCGATGCTCTCGATGAAACAGTTCGGCAACCCGTGTACCGATAAGCCCTGAAAAGTCCGAACGCCGTTGCGCCACTTCTCGCTCAGCGAGACGCCGTCGCGTCCGATCAACTCGAAGCCGGTCCGCTGCGCGTAATCGGTGCCGACCTCGAATCCGGTGGCGAAGATCAGACAGTCCAGCTCGAACTCCACCCCGTCGGCGACGACGCCGGTCTCGGTGATCCGCTCCACACCGCGGCCACGGGTGTCGACCAAAGTGACGTTATCTCGGTTGAATGTCTGCAGATACTCGTCGTGAAAGCATGGTCGCTTACAGAAGTACCCGTACCAGGGCTTGAGCGCCTCAGCGGTCGCGGGGTCGGCCACCAACGCGTCGACGCGGGCCCGCACCTCCTCCATCTTCGCGAAGTCGGCGAGTTCGGCGCCGGCCGTCCGTTGCTCTGCGGTGAGGCCCGCGGCGTTATGTTGCTGCATCACCGGGATCTTCTTGATGATGCTGGTCCACGAGTCGGCAACCAGGTCTTCGTCGGCTTTCCCGCCTGCGGTGAGGACCTGGAAGTTCTCGATACGCCGGCGTTGCCAACCGGGCTTGAGGCT
>JAHZKD010000489.1 GCA_022600605.1 Actinomycetes bacterium | reverse complement strand
GGGGGTTTGACCGAAACGCGATTATGGCCGATTTCTGATCGCATACTGGATGCTATCGGGCCAGGGGAATTCTCAGGATAGAAGGCGACATGACTGCACCACGTGTTTCGAAGACCAGTTCAGGAGATGGGCGTTCTGCCGGCGAGGGTCGTCACCGTACGGCCAGTACTGGTTGGGGCGGGGGTCCACGAATCAGGTACAACGCCGGTTCGTCGGCCAAGCCGGCGGCATCGGGTTACTCCCGCTACGTGGGGCGTGTGGGCGCGCTTGCGGTCGGTTTGGGTGTGGGCGCAGCACTTGCCTCGATGCCGGCAGTTGCGTTCGCAGATAGCACCGGCTCGGCTGGTTCGACCGCCTCGTCGAGTTCGGCCGGCTCGTCGAGTTCATCGACTTCAGCAGCAGGCGGTGTTTCGTCGGGAGCAGATGCGTCGTCGTCGCCGTCTGATGCAGGGGCCTCACCGTCGGGTCAGGAGTCGTCTCCGGCGAGTGGACTTTCCGGGGCGCAAGACTCATCATCGGCCGGTTCAGACGTTGATGCTTCAGAGGTTGAGGCTTCAGAGGTTGATGGTTCAGACGTTGAGGCTTCAGAGGTTGGGGCTTCTGAGGTTGACGGGTTGGACCTTGATGCTTCCGGCGTTGACGCTTCTGAGGTCGAGGCTTCGGAGGTTGACGGCTTGGACGTTGATGCTTCGGACGTTGGTTCCTCTGGCGCTGGTTCCTCAGGCGCCTACGCTTCAGGCGCTGGTTCCTCAGGCGCCTACGCCTCAGACGTTGGTTCCTCAGGCGTTGAAGTGTCCGATATAGGCGCAGACGGCGACGCCTCCGATTTTGACGCTGCAATGTCCGACTTTGACGCTGCCGATGAATCGGCGGTCGCTTCGAATGGTTCGGATTCCTCGACGTTGGCAGGCGCGGGTGGGGCTTCGCCTTCGGCTCCGGCGGAAGCTGCGGTGGCTTCAGTGGCTCCAGTGGCTTCGGTGTCGGGTGAGGCACAGATTTCTGAGCAAGTTGCGGTCGATCGGGTGTCGAGGTCCGGCGTCGGTGAGCAGGACTCCAGCGATGGTTTGGATGTCCCGGCGGCGGCGTTGGGTTTGGCGACGTTGGGTTTCGCAGCGCGCCGCGAAGCCAGTTCCGGTGCCGCGACTGGGGCATCCCAACAGGCCGTTGCCGAGCTCGCGGATCCCGCTGATGCAAACGTGCTGTTGATCGCTATAGACGGCACCCGCCTGAGCGCAATACTGGAGGACCCCGCAAACGTAAACTTGTTTGCCTTGATGGCAGGCGGCGATATCGTGACTCCTGACGCCACCACCGCTATTGTGGGCGGCACCACCGCAGCCTCCACCATCGTCGGGCACTCCACGATATCGCTGCCCTCATTTACGGCCATCATGAACGGCGTGTGGGGTGAAACCGCTGGGGTGATCAACAATGTCTACTACGCCGAGACGGCCGACGAGTATCCGACGGTGTTCAACACCCTTGAGACGACCTTCGGAGACAACATCCAGACTATGGCCATCGCCAACTGGATTGGCACCGCCGCGATCTCCGACGCCGAATCCCTCGGGGTCGCTGGCGCTGACGTTGTCCAGTACGTCGAAGCCTTCGAGAATGACCCGACCTGGACGCAGCGTGATAACCGGGTCGGCGAACTGACTGTTCAGGCCATTGAGGGCACCAATCCGGGTTGTGAGGGAGCCTGCCCCGTCCCGGACTTCCTGTTCAGCTACTTCGGCGGGGTCGATGAAACAGGGCATGAGTTCGGCGGGGGCTCAGCGGAGTATGCGGAAGCCCTGAGGAACGTCGATGAAAACATCGGCGAAATCATGGAAGCGGTCATCGCCTCAGGTGAGGACTGGACCGTACTCGTCACCACTGACCACGGCCAGTCGACAACTGCCATCGGTGCGATTGCTCACGGCTTCCAATCACCTGTGGAGACAACGACATTCGTCATCGCCTGGGACGGGGAGAACGGAACACCGATCTTCGAGCCCGGGGCGATGAACAACCAGTACTCGATCGTCGATATGTCACCCACGGTTCTCGATATCTTCGGCGGACCCGACCTTCCGCCGACTTGGTACGAGGGTGTGCCGCTGTCAGACCACGATGCCAGCACCGTCAAACCCACTGATCCCGACGGTCTGCGAGTGGCGCTGCTAGACGCGATTGGGATGTACGGCTACCCCGACATCCTCACGCAGGGGAGTCAGGCTTGGCGCACGATCACCGCCACGATCCCCTATCTCGTCTACGAAACCACCAACGACATCGTCTCAGCGGTGGAGGGATTCCTCCCCAGCTCGCTTTCTTGGTTGATAACCGTGCCGGTTCAATTCATCGGCGACCTGCTCTACACGGCGACGAACTTCCCCGCGCGGATCTTCGCCATGATCACCGGCGTGGACACCAGCATCTTCCCGCTATTGCCACCGCCGGTGCCGTCTCCGCCGGTCGCGCCGCCACCACCCATGAGCCCGAACGTGTTGGCCAACCCGGGAGCCGACTCGTGCGTATGGAGCCTATCGGGGACGGCAGGCACCGCCTCACTGTCCTCAAGCCAGACAAGTTCACCGACCATTGGCTTGAATTCTCGCCCGACACCCTTGGCGGCGAACTCATGCTGAGGAAAGCGGACGGATCGTCCGGCTAGGTCCATGGTCTCTTCAGCCGCAAGTGAGGACCGGCACGGTTAGATGTAATGGTGTCCAATTCGTCGATAAATTCATTCAAGGATTCGACTGCTGTCGTCACCGGAGCCGCATCGGGAATTGGACGTGCGCTCACCGGGGCGCTCGTCGAACGCGGGGCGGTGGTCTACGCGGCTGACGTGGACGAAGCAGGCCTGACCTCGCTTGCAGAGTGCTACCCAGCCGCAGCGCTGCACCCGGTGCGGGTGGATATCACCGACGCCGATCAGGTCAAGGCGCTGTTGGATCGGGCCGTCGACGACACATCGAAGATCGACTACCTTTTCAACAACGCCGGAATTGTCACCGGTGGCGATCTGGAGGACATGACGCTTCAGCAATGGGGCCGAATCATCGACATCAACCTGTGGGGAGTCGTGTACGGGTGCCAATTCGGCTACCCGCACATGCTGCGGCAGGGGCACGGTCATATCGTCAACACCGCATCTTCGGCCGGTGTGATGCCGGTTGCCAGATCCGCCGCGTACACCGCCACCAAACACGCTGTCGTGGGACTGAGTACATCACTGCGCGCCGAAGGCGCCAGACACGGTGTGCGGGTGAGCGTTACGATCCCAGGACTGGTTGCGACCAACATCTTTGATTCGGCCACAAATCTGGGCAGTTACAGCTACGCAAGCGCGATGGACAAGGTGCCTGTCAACAAGATCTCACCGGAGCGCGCGGCCGAGTACATTCTCACCGGTGTGGCAAAGAACAAACAGTACATCGTGTTTCCGCGGATCAATGCGGCGATCGTGGCGTTGAACCGGTTGGCGCCCAACCTCATGAGCAAACTCGTCGCCAAACAGGTCTGAGGCGGCGAGCCCGGTCACTTCTGCGCTGCCTTGACCAGTCCGCCGCCGATGATCAACCGCTGGATCTCACTGGTGCCCTCGTAGAGTCGGAGCAATCGAACATCACGGTAGATCCGCTCCACCGGGACCTCGCGCATGTAGCCGCTGCCGCCGTGTATCTGCACGGCCAAATCAGCCACTGTGCCCGCCATTTCGGTGCAGAACAGCTTCGCTGCTGACGGCGCGATCCTGCGGTCTTCTCCGCTGATCCACTTCTGGGCGGTATCTCGGACTAGGGCGCGCCCGGCCAGCACACCGGTTTGCTGGTCGGCGATCATGGCCTGGACCAACTGGAACTCGCCGATGGCAGTGCCGCCCTGTGTCGCGGTGGCGGCGTAGGTGACCGATTCGTCGAGCGCGCGCTGGGCAGCTCCCATCGCAAGCGCCGCGATGTGTACACGGCCACGGGCCAGCGAGGTCATCGCCGCGCGGTAGCCGATGTCCTGCGACCCCCCGACGAGCGCGCTCGGGGGCACTTGCACGTCGGTGAAGCTGACGTCGGCCGTCCAGGCCCCTTCCTGGCCCATCTTCTTGTCTTTGGCGCCGACCTCGACACCTGGTGCATCGGCAGGCACCAGGAACACCGCGATCCCCGCTCCCTTGTCGTCGGCCGGCCTTGTCCTTGCGAAGGCGACGAACAGATCGGCGGTGGGCGCGTTGGTGATGAAACGTTTCTGCCCGTTGATGATCCAATCTGCGCTGTCTGCAGGGCCGGTGCGGACGGCCTTGGTGCGCAGCCCTGCCGGATTGGAGCCGGCGCCGGGCTCGGTGAGCGCGAACGACGCGACGACCTCACCGGAGGCGATACCGGCCAGCCATGTCGACTTCTGTTCGTCTGTGCCGTACCCGACGAGGACCTGTCCGGCGATCCCGTTGTTGGTACCGAACATGGAACGCAGTGCCAACGATGTGTAGCCCAGTTCCATCGCCAGCTCGACGTCCTGGGCGAGATTCAGCCCGAGCCCGCCCCATTGCTGCGGGATCGCATAGCCGAACAAGCCCATCAACTTGGCCTGCTCGCGCAGGTCGTCGGGAACCCGGTCGTCAGCGAGAATCTCCTGCTCGCGGGGGATGACGGCAGTGCGGACGAAGTGGCGGGTCTGGGCCAAGACCTCCTGGAAATCTTCATCGCTGACTTCGGCTGTGGTCATCGGCTGGGCTCCTCGAAAGACAAATCTTCGAATATCATATATGAAATATGATAATTGTCTGGCTAGGTCCCGAGGAACATGAGGGTGGGTGCAACAGGTGTCATTGCTGACTGATCGGACTGCGGTGGTCACGGGCGGAGCCCAGGGTCTGGGGTTTGCGATCGCGCAGCGGTTCATCGCCGTGGGCGCGCGGGTCGTCCTGGGCGACGTGAACCCGGAGGCGACAGAGGCGGCCGCGGAGAAACTGGGCGGCCGAAGCGTCGCCCGGGCCGTGCGGTGCGACGTGACCAGCGACGCTGAGGTCGATGCGCTGGTCGCGGCCGCGGTGGACGGCTTTGGTGGACTCGACATCATGGTGAACAACGCGGGCATCACCCGCGACGCAACGCTGCGCAAGATGACCGAGGACCAGTTCGATGACGTGATCGCAGTGCACCTGAAGGGCACCTGGAACGGCTTGCGTGCAGCCGCTGCGGTGATGCGGGAGGCCAAGAGTGGAGCGATCGTCAACATGTCGTCGATCTCGGGAAAAGTCGGGATGGTCGGACAAACTAACTACTCAGCGGCCAAGGCCGGCATCGTTGGGATGACGAAGGCCGCCGCCAAGGAGCTTGCCTATCTGGGAGTGCGGGTCAACGCCATCCAGCCCGGACTGATCCGCTCGGCGATGACGGAGGCTATGCCGCAACGCATCTGGGACTCCAAGGTGGCCGAAGTTCCGATGGGTCGCGCCGGTGAGCCAGACGAGGTCGCCAGGGTGGCGCTGTTTCTGGCGTCGGACCTGTCGTCGTACATGACCGGCACGGTCATGGAAGTCACCGGCGGACGGCATCTGTGATGCGTGCCGCCGTCATCTGCGAACCAGTCCGCACCCCGATCGGCCGCTACGGCGGCATGTTCACGTCACTGACCGCGGTCGATCTCGGGGTTGCTGCGCTGCGGGGGCTACTCGAGCGAACGGGTATCGCACCTGACTCGCTGGAGGACGTGGTGATCGGGCACTGCTATCCGAGCATGGAGGCGCCGGCTATCGGCCGGGTGATTGCCCTCGATGCCGGCTTACCCGCGACCGTGCCCGGAATGCAAGTCGATCGCCGCTGCGGCTCCGGCCTCCAGGCGGTGATCCAGGCATGCATGCAAGTGGCAAGCGGCAACAACGAAGTCGTCGCCGCTGGTGGCGCCGAGTCGATGAGCAACGTGGTCTTCCACTCGACCGATATGCGTTGGGGAGGCGCACGAGGCGGTGTAGAAGTACACGACGCTCTGGCTCGCGGCAGAACGACTGCTGGCGGCAGGAACTACCCGGTGCCCGGTGGCATGCTCGAGACGGCCGAGAACCTGCGGAGGCGCTATTCGATTCCGCGCGACGAGCAGGATGAGCTGGCCGTGTTGTCGCACCGTCGCGCCGTCGCCGCTCAATCCGACGGGCTGTTGGCCGAGACGATCATTCCGGTAACGGCATCCTCGCGCGGCCAGGACACGGTGCTGGCCACCGACGAACACCCCCGCGCCGACACATCGATGGAGTCCCTCGCCAAGCTCAAACCAGTTCTGGGTAAGAATGATCCGGGTGCCACCGTGACCGCGGGAAACTCCAGTGGCCAGAACGACGCCGCGTCGATGTGCCTGGTTACCACTCCGGAGAAGGCCGCTGAACTCGGACTTGCG
>JAHZKD010000488.1 GCA_022600605.1 Actinomycetes bacterium | reverse complement strand
TGGCGTCGTCGCCGGCCGCCGAGCACGACAACATCGTTAGGGACCACCAGCACCGCACAACCAGCACGCTCCGCGGCAAGAGCGCCGGTCACCGAATCCTCCACCGCCAAACAGTCCGAAGTCTTCATTCCGAGCAGGTCTGCCGCGTGCAGGTACGGGTCAGGAGCCGGCTTGCCGTTAGGGATCTCGTCTCCGCACACCGAGGCCGAGAAATAGTGGCGGCCAATGCTATTGAGGGCATGTTCAGTAAGTGCGCGCTGGGTGTTGGTCACCAGCGCCATCGGTGTGCGTTCAGCCGCAAGGGCATCCAGAATCTCACGCGCTCCCTCGCACCACGGCAGCCCAGCGTCGAACAGCTCGGCAGTATGGGCATGCAGCGAGCGGGTCGACTCCGCCATCGCATCGGGCGCTGGGTCCAAGCCGAGTTCGGCGTATGCGGTGATCATCGTCTCTTCGGCCGACGCCCCGACCAACGCGGCTCTGGTCTCGCGGCTTATCGCACCGCCGAATGATTGGTAGAACGCCGAAAGTGATACGTCCCACAGCTTCTCGGAGTCGACGAGAGTGCCGTCCATATCCCACAGCACCGCCCGCACTCGGCCATTCTGTCACGCGACCCCCGCGCGCTGGGAACCGCGCGAGGAGCCCAAACCCGCGATCTGCTGGAACGAGTTCGGTGATGCCGCGGTCGAGTCCGCTGCATTGCGCAGTGGGCCGCGGACCCGTTACGTGCATTGCGCAGTGGGCCGCGGACCCGTTACGCCAGCCTCTTGAGGTGGTGTCGGCGTTGCTCCTACACCCGGAACTATTCGCCAACTCAGCGTCAATTGTCAGCGAGCCTTCAGCAATTTGTCAGCTACCAAAGGAATGCTCATAGCTGTTGGACCAGACCTATCCCCGTTAGACGAGGAGAGTTGCGATGGCGTCCCTGACAAGGCCAGCTGGTGTGTCGTTAGCGATCGAAGCCAGCCCGCGAAACGTCCGTATGCCCATCGACCCGGTGACGCAGCTCGAAGCGACGCTTGAGCGCAGGACCCTAGAGGTGTCCGTGCTGGAGTATTTCTGGTCGCACTGACCTTCGCCTACAGCAAGCAGAGGCGGCGGACCCGGTTGGCGACGGCGCGTTGGGATACCGGCGCGTTGGGCGCCAGCCCTTCAAAGGCGTGCGGGCATCCTGGGTACAGGTGCAGCTCCGTCGATATTCCGGCGTCGGCGAGGCGGCGGGCGTAGCTGATGTCCTCGTTGCGGAAGATATCGAGTTCGCCTGCGTCGATATAGGTCGATGGCAGACCGGACAGATCAGTCGCTCTGGCTGGGGCGGCATACGGAGAGACATCGTCGGCGCTCGCGCCCAGCAGCGCCCGCCAACCGGTGACGTTGTCGTCGTAGGTCCACGTCAGGAATGGCACCAGCTGCGGGTCGGGCACCGAAGTTCGGTCGTCCAGCATCGGATAGACCAAGATCTGTTGAGCGACCGCCGGCCCGTTGCGGTCACGAGCCAACAAACAGACTCCGGCAGCGATTCCGCCGCCGGCGCTGTCCCCCATCACGGCCAGCCGTGCCGGGTCCACTCCCAGTTTACCGGCATGCGAAGCCAACCACACCAGCGCGGCATAGCAATCTTGAACCGGAACCGGATGCGGAAACTCCGGCGCAATGCGATAGTCGACGACCAGCATCGGCACCCCGGAGTCAGCCACGTAGCGCCGCACTATCAATTCGTACATGGCGCCGAGTTCCTCCATCCCCATGATCATCCCGCCGCCATGGACGTACAGCACAGCACTGCCGGGCTCGGTGGAATCGGCTCGGGAATACCAGCTCAACGGAATCGTTGTGCCGTCGTCGCTGACAACCGAGCGGCGCTCAACGACAATCCCGGCGACGGGCGGATGCGCGGCCACTACCTGGGCGAAGAGGCGCCGAGAGTCGTGCCGGCGCGTGGCGACATCACCCACCCTGGGTGGATCCGATTCGGCGGCCAGCAGCGGTGCCAGCTCTTCGAGCACCTGCGGGTCGATCTCCAAGCCCATGGTTTACCCCCTCGCTTATGCGGCCAGCCTAGCCTCGGTCCACGTGTGTCACGCACGCTGAAGGGAGGCTGAGTAGCTGGAGACTGCCTGGTGAGCGATGTGGGAGAGGGTTCACTTCTACTCCCGCCGGTTGGTCAGTATTCCGCGCATCGCGCGCACCGAAGCGGGCACCGGGATCTCGGGCTTGCAGTCCGGCGAGCGCTGCGGCTCACCGTAGAAAGTCATCAGCGGAACGATCCCGGCCCACACCCAGGCGGCAATATCTTCCTCGGGATCCTCGGACCAACCGTCGCCGATTTTCAGCGCCCAGTTTGAGTCCCCGATCACCAGACGTAGCGCCATAGTTGCCGCCAACTCCTTGCGTGAGCTGGCACGAAGCTCAGCGACACGGCCCGGAATAAAAGTGTCGGTCAGCGTTTCGAGGTAGCGGACCTTGTCGTCGTCGGGGATCTGTTCGAACGTCCCGAACAAACACGCGCTGCGATATTGGAACGAGGACTCGAATGCGCTGCGGGCGACCAGGACTCCATCGAGCGTAGTTACCGAAACCGCTACCGATGCGCCCCGGGCCAACTCGCGCAACCAGGGTGAGCCGGTAGATCCGTGGATCACCAGCTCGTCACCAATCCGGACGAAGCCAATCGGGAAGATCGCCGGATGCCCGTCGCGGATCACAGCGATGGTGGCCAGCGGCGTGCTGTCGAGCAGGTCCTCAAGCTGCCCGCGCGACGTGCTCTGCTTCTCGGGCAGGCGGCTGACCGTGGTTGATGGCTGCGCCATGACGTTACTGTCGCACGCCCATACCGTTGCGGCCCGGAGCAACACGTCAGGTGTCCGTTGACCCGCACCGACCCCCAGCGGACGGGATAGGCGGACGGGACAGTGAGAGTCATCGGAGGTCTCGCCCCGCGAAAATGAGCGGATGGGCGACTCCTTGGCATGATTCACTGGGGCGAGTGGCTGGGCTGGTGCAGGCGGGAGGGGCGTTGTGAGTACCGACACGCGCCTGAAGCTTGGGATTGCCCTCTTGGTCCTAGGGCTGTTCATGCCGTTGGGGACGGTCTTCGTCGCCGCAACCAATTGGCCGGACACGTTGAAAACGCTGATAGGCGGCATCCTCTTTTTCGGTCTGGAGATCATGGCGATTCCGGCCGTGGCTCTGATGGGGCAGGAGAACTACAACCGCATCGTCAACCGAGTCAAGGCCATGCTGAAGCGGTTGAAGCCACCCGGCGATGTTGGCCGGACCCGCTACCGGATCGGCTTGGCCATGTTCGGGGTCCCGCTTCTTATCGGCTGGATCGGGAGCTATCTTGCCGCCTGGCGGCCCGAGGATTATCCGATCCGAATTGGAATCAATCTTGCACTCGACCTGACCATCGTGTCGAGCTTGTTTGTCCTTGGAGGAGATTTCTGGGACAAGCTGCGGGCACTGTTCCGTCACGACGCCAGGGCGACGGTGGTGCACTCGTCTGCAGAGACAGACGAGACGAAATAACTCCAACGAAAGGCCCACCCATGACCGAGCGACTCATCACCATCGAACGGCAGATTGCTGCCCCGCGGGCTGAGGTCTGGAGGGTGCTGGCCGACTTCCCCAACATCGCCGACTGGAACAGCGGCGTGAAGGTCTCCCGGGCGACCAGCAGTGCCACCGGCGGGATCGGCGCCAGCCGGCACTGCGACCTGGCCCCTGCCGGAGGTCTCGACGAGACCATCATCGATTGGCAGGACGAACAGCGCCTCGTCATCTCCATCGACAAAGCGACCGTTGTGCCCATCGACGACGCTCAAATCACCTTCATTCTCGAATCATCCCCATCGGATGATCTGACCCGGACAGTGGTTGAGTATCGCTACCGACCCAAGGGCGGACCGCTGCGTCGCTTCGTCGGCCCACTCGTCGACCGACAGCTCGCCAAGGGATTCGCCGGGTTCCTCGTCGACCTGGAAAAAGCCGCACAACGAACCGATTGACCTATCGCCCCGTGCCGCCGACCTCGGCGACCAGTGCGAACTCGACTCAGTCCTCCGGGTTGTAGCCGAGGTTGGGGCCCAGCCAGCGCTCAGCCTCCTGCAGGGTCCAGCCCTTGCGCTTGGCGTAGTCGGCGACCTGGTCCTGGGCCAGCCGGCCGACCACGAAGTACTGCGACTGCGGGTGCGAGAAGTACCAGCCGCTGACGGCAGCACCTGGCCACATTGCCATCGATTCGGTCAGCTCGATGCCGGTCCGCTTCTGGACGTCCATCAACTCCCAGAGCGTCGCCTTCTCGGTGTGCTCGGGGCAGGCCGGGTAGCCGGGAGCGGGGCGGATTCCCACGTACTTCTCGCGAATAAGTGCCTCGTTGTCCAACTGCTCGACGCGCTGGAATCCCCAGAACTCCTTGCGAACCCGCTGGTGCATCCGTTCGGCGAACGCCTCTGCCAGCCGGTCGGCGATCGACTCCAGCAGGATCGCGCTGTAGTCGTCGACAGCTGCCTTGAACTCCGCGATCTTGTCCTGGCTGCCCAGCCCCGTGGTGACGGCGAAGGCGCCGACGTAGTCAGCCAGACCAGTGTCCTTGGGCGCGATGTAGTCGCCCAGCGACCGGTTCGGGATGCCTTCCCGGTGCTCGCCCTGCTGGCGCAGGTTGTGCAGCGTGGTCATCACCTCGGTACGAGTCTCGTCGGTGTAAACCTCGATGTCGTCACCGACCGCGCTGGCCGGGAAGAACCCGATCACGCCGTTGGCCGTCAGCCACTTCTCCCTGATCAGGGTGTCGAGCATCTCCTGAGCGTCGTCATACAGCTTGCGGGCGGCCTCGCCCGAGGCCGGGCTGTTGAGGATGTCGGGAAACTTGCCCTTCATCTCCCAGGCGTTGAAGAACGGCTGCCAGTCGATGTAGTCACGCAGCTCGGCGAGGTCGTAGTCATGAAATTCCCGCACGCCTTCCCGTACTCCCATGCCCTCGGCGGGCACCGGCGGCGTGTAGCCGTCCCACTCGATCGGCGTCCGGTTCGCGCGGGCCTTCTCCAACGTCAGCATCGGCCGCTCACGTTTCTGCGCATGCCGTTCGCGCAGGGCCGCGTAGTCGGTCTCGGTGGCCTCCAGCAGGGCTGGACGCTGCTTGTCGTCGAGGAGCGCAGCAGCGACGGGCACCGAGCGGGAAGCGTCCTTGACCCAGACCACCGGACCG
>JAHZKD010000487.1 GCA_022600605.1 Actinomycetes bacterium | reverse complement strand
TTGTCCAGCATCGCCTTGACCAGGGTCAGCAGCGCAACGCTGTGTTCGGCGACCACATCGAGCATCGGATGTTGCTCTCCGGAGATCACCGCGGTGAGCGCACACACCGGACACCACATCTGCTCGCACTTACCCGGGCCGCTGGCCTGCACCCTGGCCGCAAGCAGTCGCACTGCTGGGTCGAGTCGGCCGAGGACCGCCTCGGCAAGGTTTCGTAGTTCCGGACCGACATCCGAATGTCGCCTGCCGGCGGCTCCAGCGTCGGTGTGGAATTCACTCATGCCGGCCACACCTCCGGGTTCGGTCGAAATCGCACGGTCAATTCGCTGCCGCGGAGCTGAGCGCCGATGACCAAACATCGCCGCAGCACCGACACCAGCCGAACACGGCGCCGCATCCCGCCGACGCCGATGATCAAATCGTCATCGACCCTACCCAATGACAGTGCGGTGGAGTCCACCTGCGGCAGCTCCACTCGCAGCCGATACACAGCATCCAACCCCTTGCCCGATTCCCGGTCCACGATGGGTCGCAACGGACCGGGAGGTGGCGAGCCGTCCCGCTTGCGGGCACAATCGAGCAACTCACCGAGCGCCTTGGCGCCGACCGGCTCGCCCGCCAGGTGGGGCACCATAACCATCTGAACGTCACCGATGACGCCCTCGAGTTCGCTCAGCACCGCCCGCTGCTCAGATATCCGTTCTGCGTACCAGTCGAAAGCAGGGTGGTCTGGGAGGTTGGCGTATTCGAACGAATCATCTTCAACGAGAATCTGGTTGACGATGAGCTCGGCCACCTGCACACCCATCAGCGCCAGCGAGCCCAGAGTGCGAACCGCCTCGGCGGCCACCACCCTCTCTGCCGTCATCACCAGGTGGGCAGTCACCCGCGATCCGTCGGTCAACATGGTGCTGAGTTGGTCGGTGCCCGCACCGATCCGCTCCAGAAGGCCGATCATCGCAGCCGAGCGCGCGTCGTCGGCACCGGACAACCGGCGGTGCCTCGGCCACGCCCGCTCTAGATAGAGGGCGAACGTCGCGGGCAGCGTCAGCATCCTCATCGCGTCGGCAGTAGATGCGCAGTCGACTACAACAAGATCCCAGTCTCCCGAGTCGGCCAGCTCGCCGACCTCATGTAACCCGAGGACTTCCTGGACTCCGGGCAACGCCGAAAGCTCTTCAGGTGCAACGTCTCCGATGTCTGATTCGGGAAATCTCGCAGAGATCAGACCGGCTGTCTCACGCCACCGAGCCGCCAGCAGCGCCAAGGTATCGAGGGCGAGCGCATCCAGGGAGCCGCCGCCGGACGCCACGGTGTGGAGGTCGGCCAATATTCGGGTGGGCTCGCGCCGGCCCGTAGGCGTCACGGTCGTACCCAATACATCGCCGGTCGAGTGCGCCTGATCGGTGGACAGGATCAGAACACGCATACCGGCGCGCGCGGCACGCACTGCCGTGGCGGTGGCCAGCGTTGACTTGCCCACGCCGCCTTTGCCGACGAACAGACTGATCCGGGCATTCCCGGACGCCCGGTCGGCATGGGTGGCGTGCCTACGCTCAAACAGCCTCGGCTCGTTTCTTGAGGTCCTTCAGTGCGGTGTCGGTCAATCTGCGCTCGGCCTTTCGCTTGAGTAGGCCGATCATCGGGATCATCAGATCAACCGACAGTTCATAGGTGACGTCGGTGCCCGACCCCTTGGGGGAAAGCCGATATGCGCCGTCCAAAGACCTCAACAAGTTGCTCGATACCAGCGACCACGTCACCGAATTCCGATGGGCGGGCCACTCGTAGGCCAGCACCATACTGTCTTTCAGAACTGCGGCGTCCAGAACCAGCCGAGCCACCAACGGGTAGCCGGCGCCGTCCGCCTCAAGGACCTCGGCCTCCTGGTATTCGGCCACCCAGTCCGGATAGGAGCCGATGTCGGCGATGACATCCATCACAGTCGAAGGGTCTGCATCGATATATATGGTCTGCGCCGTTTTGTCCGCCACTGAAATCATTCTCCGCTAGGTCTGGTCGCTGGACAAAATCTACTCTTTCCTCCTGGTTCTGACCCCTATACCCACGATTGGAGTTACCTGTGCGCAGGTGTCAGACTAGTTGCTACACCCCTGCCCGATGTCGGGCCTCAAGCGTGCGCTTCACCTCGAATGCCATGTCCTTGCCGGCCACCCGGCGACGGTGGGTCATTGTGGCGAGGTTCATTTTCGCCAGCTCCCACGCCGCCACACCGGCGGGTTCGGCGTGCAGAAAGTAATGCAGTACGACACCATCGGGGCCGCTGAGTACCTTCTCCAGCCAGACTTCCATCGTTCCCAGCAACGCGCCTGTCACCGCCCAGCGCTGACCCACCTCGCCACGATCTTGCACCACCGTGAGACGCAGGTCGGGCCACCACCGCGACCAGTTCGCCGGGTCAGCGACCGCGTCGCCTATCTCAGCCGGGTCGGCCGCGATGAAGGTCTCGTCGGCGATCTGGATGCTGTTCATGACAAACTAGCTTCACACATGGCGGACCACCGGCCGCTGTCGGCCGACGTCGGCCGACTACGTTGGACACGCATTGCCGCCTGCAGAGTCGAGAGGGTCTTCACCGTGCGCGAGTTCAGCGTTCCCGCATCATTCACCGTCGGCGAGTACGACAACGTCGTCAACTCTGTCTACTCCCACGAGCGGGACAACCCCAACCACGTCATTTTCCGGCGACTCGTCGACGGCAGCTGGGTGGATGTGACCTGTAGCGAGGTCGCCGACCAGGTCCGATCAGCAGCAAAGGGTTTGATCGCCCAAGGAGTTGCGCCCGGCGACCGGGTCGCCATCCTGTCTGCGACGCGTTACGAGTGGCCGATTCTGGACTTCGCTATCTTGTCCGTCGGGGCCGTGACGGTGCCGATCTACGAGACCAGCTCTGCCGAGCAGGTGCAGTTCGTGCTGGCTGATTCCGGCGCGGTGGCGGCGTTCGCCGAAGCCGACGCCCACGGCGACAGGATCGAGGCGCTGCGCGACACATTGCCGCAGCTACGCAAGGTATACCGGATCGAAGGCGCTGGTACACCAGCCCTCGATGAGCTGGCCGAGGCCGGCCAGGAGCTGGACGCCGCTGCAGTCGACGAGCGGTTGGCCGGGATCAAATCGGCCGACCCCGCGACACTGATCTACACCTCGGGAACGACCGGACGGCCCAAGGGCTGCCAGCTGACCCACTCCAACCTGCTCTACGAAACCCGCGGCGCCGAGGCGTGCTTTCCCGACCACCTGGCCAAAGGCGAGAAACTGCTCGTTTTCCTGCCGCTGGCCCATGTGCTTGCCCGCGCGCTGACCATCAGCGCCTTCGCCAACGGGGTGACGCTCGGCTTCACCAGCGACATCAAGAATCTGGTACCGATGCTCGCGGTGTTCAAGCCGACCCTGGTGGTGTCCGTGCCACGGGTGTTCGAGAAGGTGTACAACACCGCCGAACAGAACGCCGAGAACGGCGGCAAGGGCAAGATCTTCGCAGCGGCAGCCGATGTCGCGATCGAGTGGAGCAAGGCGCAAGACGCCGGAGGTGCCGGCCTGCTGCTCAAGCTCAAGCACGCGGTGTTCGACAAGCTCGTCTACAGCAAGCTTCGAGCCGCACTCGGCGGCGAATGCCATGCCGCGATCTCCGGTGGCGCCCCGTTGGGCGTACGGCTGGGCCACTTCTACCGTGGCGCCGGATTGAGCATTTACGAGGGCTACGGGCTTACCGAGACCAGCGCGGCTATCACCGTAAACCGAGTGGGCGGCCTGCGGGTGGGGTCAGTCGGCAAGTTGCTCCCCGGCAACAGCATGCAGCTCGGCGAAGATGGCGAGGTGATGGTCAAGGGCGGCGTGGTGTTCAGCGGCTATTGGGGCAACCAGACCGAAACCGATGCGGTCTTCAGCGGAGACTGGTTCCACACCGGCGATCTGGGTGCGATCGACGAAGACGGATTCCTCAGTATTGTCGGCCGCAAGAAGGAGATCATCGTCACCGCCGGCGGCAAGAACGTCGCGCCCGCACTGCTCGAAGATCGGCTGCGAGCACATCCCCTGATCAGCCAGGCGATGTGCGTCGGGGATAACCAGCCGTTCATCGCCGCGCTGATCACTATCGACCCGGAGGCCTTCCCTGGATGGAAGGAACGCAAGGGCAAGGATGCGGGCACATCTGTCGCTGACATGTCCACCGATCCAGACCTGACCGCGGAGATCGAGCTGGCCGTTAACGAGGCCAACAACGCGGTGTCGAAGGCCGAACAGATCCGCAAGTTCCGCATCTTGCCGGTCGACTTCTCCGAAGATACCGGCGAGTTGACCCCGACGTTGAAGGTCAAGCGCAAGATCGTTGCCGGTAAATTCGCGGCCGACATCGATGCGCTCTACGCCACGGACTAAACGCTCTACGCCACGGACTAGCTCTACGCCACGGACTAAAGGAGCCGCGCCAGGCGCTCGGCCTGACGATTCCACTGCCACTGCTCAACTACCCAGCGGCGGCCGGCAGCACCCATGGCCGCTGCGCCACGAGGGTCACAGAGCAGATCGCCGACAGCCCCGGCGATGCCGCCCACGTCCCAGCCGTCAACGACGACGCCCGTCTCCCCGTCCAGCACTGTTTCTGGCGCCCCGCCTGAACGTCCGGCCACTACTGGCACCCCGCACGCCGACGCCTCCAGATAGACGATGCCCAGGCCCTCAACGTCCAAGCCGGCTCCCCGGGTCCGGCACGGCATCGCAAAGACATCCGCCATGGCGTGGTAAGCGGGCAGCTCGTCACCGGGCACCCCATCGGTGAACACCACATGCTCGGAGATCCCTGACGTCTCTGCCAGACGGTGCAGCGATGTCCGGTACGGGCCGCCACCGACGATCACCAGCGCCGCGCCGGGCACCCGTTCCCTGATCGCCGGGAGGGCACGAATCAGCATGTCCTGCCCCTTACGTGGCACCAATCGCGAAACACAGACCACGACCGGGCGCCCACCGAGGCTGTGGCGGGCTCGCAGTTGGGCACGCGCGACTTCATCGGGGACGAATCGATCGGTGTCCACGCCGGGCGGTACCAGCTCCAACGCCGCGTTGCGTCCAAAAGCAGAGGCGATCCGCCCGCGGGTGTAGGCGCTGATGTATGTCACCACGTCGGTGTCGTTGCCGATGCGGCGCAGCGCACTTCGCGCCAGCGGCAACATCGACCAACCGACCTCGTGACCATGCGTGCTAGCGATGATGCGGTCAGCACCGGCGGAGCGGGCACGTGAGCTCATCAGCGCCAGCGGCGCCGCGGCACCGAACCACACTGTGTCCACGTCACGTTCGGCGATGAGCCGTCGCATACGCGCCGCCACCGTCGGCTCAGGCAGCATCAGAGTTCCCGGGTGCCGCACGACGTCGTATCCGGCGGCCTGGGCTTCTGCGTCGTAGCCTTGGGACCCCTTCCACTTCGGCGCGTACACCGTTATTGAGTGGCCACCCGAGACCCCGGATCCGCCGAGGCGGGTGACCATCGCCTCAAGATAAGACTGAATGCCGCCCCGGCGAGGGGGAAAGTCGTTGGTGACCAACAGAACCCGGCTCATCGGTACTCTCGCCTCTTCGCGCGAGCGCTCATCGGTACTCTCGCCTCTTCGCGCAAGCGCTCACTGGTCCCCCATTAGCTGCTGTGCCATTGCCGCCACCCGGTAAGCAGCACTGGAAGCTCGATTCCCAATACGTTCCGGACCGCGGTAGCGACATCTGGGTGGCCCTGGCCGCAGGCCATAAGATACAGCGCCCGCAACTGGTCGGCGCC
>JAHZKD010000486.1 GCA_022600605.1 Actinomycetes bacterium | reverse complement strand
CGCACTTGCCAGGCATGGTTGCCTCCGCCACGCCACTGCCCGTGATCGGGGTACCGGTGCCGCTGGCCCGGTTGGACGGGCTGGATTCGTTGTTGTCGATCGTGCAGATGCCCGCGGGGGTTCCGGTGGCTACTGTGTCGATCGGCGGTGCACGCAACGCGGGGTTGTTGGCTGTGCGGATCCTGGGGTCGTCCGATGCCGTGTTGCGTGACCGGATGGCGTCTTTCCAGGCTGATCTCGAACAGGTTGTGCTTCAGAAAGACCAGGAGCTGCGGCAGCGGCTGCTGGGGGAGTGAGGCAAGCGCAAGTCCGCCTCGCCAACTCTTATCTATCACGGCGTTGCGGGGATGTCGACGGTTCAGGCAGGGGTTGTGCCACGATGACCGGGTGAGAGGCATCATCCTGGCGGGCGGTTCGGGGACACGGCTGCATCCGATCACGCTCGGAGTGTCTAAGCAGCTTATCCCGGTGTATGACAAGCCGATGGTGTACTACCCGCTATCAACGTTGATGCTGGCAGGCATTCAGGACATCCTGGTCATCACCACACCGCATGACGCTGACGGGTTTCGTCGGTTGCTGGGCGACGGGTCGCGATTTGGGGTGTCGATCTCTTACGCCGAGCAGCCATCCCCGCGGGGTCTCGCCCAGGCGTTTACGATCGGTGCCGGTTTTATCGGCGGTTAGAGAGTGGCGCTGGCCCTGGGCGACAACCTGCTCTACGGGCCTGGGCTCGGAGCGCAGCTCAAGCGTTTCGAAAGCGTTGACGGTGGCGCGATCTTCGGCTACTGGGTCGCAGAACCTTCGGCATACGGCGTCGTCGAGTTCGGCGAGGACGGGCGAGCTATATCCCTGGAGGAGAAGCCTGAACACCCAAAGAGCAACTACGCGGTGCCGGGTCTGTATTTCTACGATAACGATGTGGTCACGATCGCCGAAGAGCTGACCCCTAGTGCGCGAGGCGAATTCGAGATCACCGACATCAATCTGAAATATCTTGAGCAGGAACGACTCCAGGTTCAGCTGCTGCCCCGGGGGACGGCGTGGCTCGACACCGGGACGTTCGATCAGATGACGGACGCCGGTGAGTTCGTTCGCACGATGGAGCGGCGAACGGGGATGAAGATCGGCGCACCGGAGGAGATCGCCTGGCGGCGTGGATATCTCACAGCTGACGAGCTCCGCATCCGGGCGGAGGCGCAACTAAAGTCAGGCTACGGCCAGTACCTGTTGGATTTACTAGAGCGGAAACGTTGATGTCCCGACTGCTTGTCACGGGTGGTGCTGGATTCATCGGATCCAACTTCGTTCGTCACGTCATCGATCACACCGACTATCAGGTCACGGTGCTCGACAAGCTCACTTACGCGGGCACCAGCGCATCGCTGGCGCGGTTACCCGAACAGCGGATTACATTCGTTCGTGGCGATATCGGCGACGCCGCACTGGTCAACGCCCTGTTTTCCTCCGTGGACGTGGTCGTGCACTTCGCAGCGGAGTCTCACAACGACAAATCGTTGCACGACCCGAACCCGTTCTTACACACCAATATTGTGGGAACCTTCACTTTACTGGAGGCTGCGCGTAAACACGGCGTGCGGTTTCACCATATCTCCACTGACGAGGTGTACGGCGACCTCGCACTGGACGACCCGAACAGGTTCACCGAAGCAACTTCCTATAACCCTTCTTCGCCCTACTCGGCCACTAAGGCCGGCAGTGACCTGCTGGTGCGAGCGTGGGTCCGTTCCTTCGGTGTCGCTGCAACGATCTCGAATTGCTCGAACAACTACGGGCCGTATCAGCACGTTGAGAAGTTCATCCCGCGCCAGATCACCAATATCCTTAGGGGAGACAAGCCGAAGTTATACGGACAGGGCCGCAACGTGAGGGACTGGATTCATGTGGACGACCACTCCTCGGCGGTACTGACGATCCTCGAGAGCGGCCGTATCGGCGAGACGTACTTGATCGGCGCTGACGGCGAGAAGGACAACAGGACTGTCATCGAACTGATTTTGACGCTGATGGGTCAACCCCTAGACGCCTACGACCAAGTCACTGACCGCGTCGGACACGATCTGCGTTATGCCATCGATTCCACCAAGCTGCGCGCTGAACTCGGTTGGCGACCCAAGTATGACGATTTCGAGACTGGGTTGTCCGACACGATCGATTGGTATCGGGCGCACGAGGACTGGTGGTCGCCGGCTAAAGACGCGACCGAGGCGCTTTACGCTCGAATCGAGGAATCCGTGGAGCAGCAACCGTGAGCGGATACGGCAAGAAGTTAATTGCCCGGCCGACCTCAATTCCAGGGCTGTTCATATGGGATCTGCCTGTCCACGGTGACAATCGGGGTTGGTTTAAGGAGGCATGGCAGCGCGAGAAGATGGTTGCCGCGGGTTTGGCCGACTTCGGGCCGGTGCAGAACAACGTGTCGTTCAACCGGGCGGTCGGGACAACCCGGGGCATCCATGCCGAACCTTGGGACAAGTTCATTTCGGTTGCCAGCGGACGCGTGTTTGGGGCATGGGTCGACCTGCGTGAGGGGCCGACATTTGGCGCCGTGTATACAGCCGAACTCGATCCCACGCACGCGGTGTTCGTTCCGCGCGGCGTGGGCAATGCGTTTCAGACTCTGGAGCCGAACTCGGTCTATACTTATCTCGTCAATGACCATTACTCGGCGGCAGGCGCCTACGCGTCACTGAGCCTTGCCGATGAGTCAGTCGCGGTCCCGTGGCCTATCCCGCTGGAGCGCGCAGAAATGTCGGCCAAGGACAGCGCGAACCCACGACTGGCCGCGGTAGCTCCAATCCCGCCCAAGCGAATTCTCGTTCTGGGCGCCAACGGTCAGCTGGGCCGCGCATTGCGAGAAGAGTACGCCAGGGACGGACAAGTGGAGTTTGCTGAGCGTGCCGCGTGCGATATCACCTCCGAGGATCTCGGAAGTGCACGCCGCTGGAGGGATTACGCCACGATCATCAATGTCAGCGCCTACACGGCAGTTGACGCGGCCGAATCCGCAGCTGGCAGAGAGGCGGCGTGGGCTACCAATGTAGGCGGTGTCGCGGCGCTGGCGCAGATCGCAGCTGCCCACGGCATCACCCTTGTGCAGATTTCCAGCGACTATGTGTTCGACGGCAACACATCGACTTCCTACCGCGAGACCGACCCAGTTTGCCCGCTGGGAGTCTATGGGCAGACCAAGGCTGCCGGGGACCACCTCGCGGCAACCGTACCCCAGCACTACATTGTGCGGACTTCGTGGGTTATCGGCGACGGCCGTAACTTCGTGAACACCATGCGCACGCTTGCGGCTAGGGGGGTCGATCCGTCGGTTGTCAATGACCAGATCGGACGGTTGACATTCACCTCGGAGTTGGCCAGGGCGATACGGTATCTCCTGGAGACGAACGCTCAGTACGGCATCTATAACGTGACGGGTTCGGGACCCACGATGTCCTGGGCCGATGTCGCGCGGAGGACGTTCGCGCTATCCGGACATGACGCTGCTCGGGTTTCTGAGGTATCCACCGCAGAGTACTACGCGAACTCCCCGGGGCCGATCGCGCCCCGTCCAGCTCTCAGCGTTCTCGATCTAAGCAAGATTGAATCGATCGGCTACCGAGCCGCCGACTCCGACGTGTTGCTGGAGCAGTACCTGCAACGCGAAACCAAGGAAGCGCCCTGAGAGCTATCGGTAATGCGTTCAGAATGAGCTGTCAGCGGAAAAGACGCGGCAGTCCCTGCCATTCACGCGGTATGGATTCTCACACGCCCGTCGGTTAAGACGCCTGTAGCACGAGGACGGCGGAGTCATTGCGCGCCAGAAGTGGCTCCGACTCCGGCAGGTGACCGGTCTGGGCGGCATGAATACCGGCATCGACCATGGCTGATCCGCGGGACCAGCGCGAAGTGCCGCTCCAACCGCAATCGCATAGCGCGGTCTGGCGGAAGGTGCGGCCAGCGATGTATACCTGCATGTTTGGGAAATTACTTATGAATCCTCAGAACTAACCACGACGGAGCTGAGCCTTCCCTGAGAATGCAAGGCATGGCCGGACGTCGCGCAGCACCGCGGACGCGATAAAGTTACTGGCGAGTAGCAAGGAGAAAATGATGGCTAGCTGGGCCGGAGACCCTTCGTTCGACCTATTTCAGTTGCCTGACGAACACCAGGAGTTGCGGGCGGCGATTCG
>JAHZKD010000485.1 GCA_022600605.1 Actinomycetes bacterium | reverse complement strand
GGTGAGCGGTGACGGTGGCAAAATGCGCTGGTCCGATCAATTTTGGCGGGTGGTGTCTAGCCGGGCTAGCGGCAGGTCGGTTTCACGCAGCGCCGCCCGAGTCACAGCCAGGGTATCTATCGGGTCAGATATTGCGTGGTACGCGCCGAGTCAGGGATGTCGGCCATGAGCTTCGGGGGGGCACCCGGACTATCGATTTTCCGGCGGAGATCAGGTCACGTTCCAGTCGGCGAGTCAAATGCCGGTAGTCCTCGAGTGCCCACGGGACTTCGCCGTCGAAGCTGGTCGCCCACTGCAACAGTCTGAGATCCTCTTGCGTTGTGGTACCAATGGCAGGATCGGATCTGTTGCCCTCGTCGTGGTTTGTCAGCGAGGAAATGCCGTACCTCTTCTTCGGATACAGTTCGCGATCCTGCGGGCACTATCGGACAATCCAGACGAACCCGTGACGTGGCGGCAACTCTAGGAGAGTCTCTGGTGAGCCTCACATCCCGGCGGTCGGGCTGCTCTGGAGGTGATGTCGGTAATTTCCGTCGCAAGCTCGGGAACGACTTGATCTGCCCGCGCTACGTCCGCCCTGTCGGCGACATTGGCTACTGTCTCGTCGGCTGATTAGGCCCCACTGAGGTCAACGACTCTGCTGGAGTGCTGAATTGGGCCTCGTCGGTCAGCTCTCGATAATCCGGACGACGTAGGGTGTCATGCCCCCTGTTCGCACTGGGGAGACCTTGATCGGGACGCCGGTCTGTTGTGCTTCGATCATTTGACCGCCGCCCAGGTAGATAGCTTCGTGCTGACTCCCACCCGGCCCCCAGAACAGCAAGTCGCCCCGCTTCGCCTGCGAGGGTGGCACCTTTCGGCCGGCGTCGTACTGGTGACCGGACCAGCGCGGGAGCAGAACTCCGACGCCGGCGAACGCGAATCGTGTCAGGCCCGAACAGTCAAAGCCCACGGTGCTTGCCCCCCGGTCGACGCCGAGGCTTGGGCCGGTGAGACTTCCACCACCCCAAGAGTAAGGAACACCAATTTGTGTTCCCGCCCTGCGAATCACGTATTCGATCGCTTGCGCACCATTGACCCGACTTCCGCGCACGCTCGTCGACGGATCTGCGACGCGACCAACAATTCCCAGGTTGCTGAGGAAGTTGCGACCCATAGTCATGGCCGTCTGCGTCGCCATGGCCGTTGCCTGAAAGGATGCGTTCGCGATGGCGACCGGATCGCCGGGCGCACCTGCGCTCGGCAGCCTGGGAAGAAGTGGGTCCCAAGCGCCGGGTGCAGGTTGGGCCGACCCGACCGGTGCGCAAGCGAGCAAAAGCAAGACAACAATGGCAATCACGCCGGGGAGCCGTCGGATGCGTCCCGCAACGCGTACTGCTGGGGCGGAGCGGACATCGCTGGCAATTGCCGCTACCTTGCTCCGGACGTGTAATCCCATGTCTTCTCCTCGGTGCGCGGCGCGGTGAGCCGCCTCACGCACAAATTGCGGGGTTGAACCGGATGCGTACGGCGCAGCACCAAAATACGTAGTTTCTCCGTAGAAAAGCGTACCTCACAAAACCCACCAGCAACAGCAGTCACATAATTACAGTGGTGAAATCCGCCCTGGACGTTAGCGGTGTTAGCAATCCACGAAGGCACTCGGTGCAGCGAACTCGATCGATATGGGATCCTGAGTATTTCTGAAATAGCCTGCAACAGAGAGCTAATCGATGCCGGGATATCCCTAAGTATCACGATATCTATTGCAGCAAAGTATTTCGTGATTGCAGCGCGGGACACCCGCGCATCGCGCTTATTGCGGCGGTCACTGAGCTCGCACGACAGCCCTCAACGTTGTCGGGGTTGTCTCACTGATTTGGATACTCGGGGAAGTTCCGCCGGCGGCCAGGATAGTTCCCCGACGCGGACCAGACGAACCTGCCGTCAACCCCTGCGAATATAGATCGTTGACCACATCGAAGTAGGCCAGAAAGTCTGACAACATCACCCGGATGATCTGTTCCAGCACTGTAACTTTGGGTGCCCTCGAACCGGCGGTGCACGGCCCAGTGGGCCGCGCGCCCAGATAACGGGGTTTAGCAGATGATGTCCAGATACACTGAGGTGTCCAAGGGGCCCTGCTGGGTTCCGGCTTGTTCTCGTTGATCTGTGGATCCGTGTCCGGGCCGTATGCCACTTACTCTGCATCTGCGGAGGGGTTCGTTGCCCTTTCTCTGGACAACGACGTTGTATCCGTTGTCTTCTAGGGTGCGGATTGTGTCCTCTACGCTCGATCCTGACGGTGCGGCGTCATCGGCGGTAGCGGTCGCGATCGTGGTTGCGGCCAGAACGACGGCGCAAAGTGCGCCAAATGCGATGTTCTTCATGCATATCTCCTATCGAGGACGGGGTACCGGGGCAATGCAGGTAGTCATTGGAAGTGAGCGAAATCGCTTGTATGTGAGCGGGTGTCATTTCGACACCGTTGCCGTCAGCCCGTGCCGACATCCGGTATGCGCATCGAAATGATTGCGGCGCAGCTGCTGTCGTTGGTTCGGATGAGAGCTCATTGTGCTGCCAGGGGCTGGTCATGAGCTCGAGTTGGTGTCGGAGTACGCGGTGTTAGCGGGGAGCTAGGGGGGTTGATGATCCGTACTGGCGACCGGCCGGCACCGCGAGATCGGTTGATCGTAATTCATCAACGGGTGAGTTTTATCGGGTCCGGCACGCTACGACAACGCGTCCACGAGGTCACCACTTGCTGGGCGGGGTTTTCGATGACCGCCGGCTGGGTCGGTGCTGGGATGCCGAGCAGTCCGTGTTGGCGGCAGTAGTCGTCGTTGAAGACGGTGTCGAAGTAGCGTTGCGGCCCGTCGGGGAACACCGCAGCGATCGTCGTACCCGCAGGATGCTGACGCGCCACCCAACCGGCGACCAAGGCGACCGCGCCCACACTCCACCCGCCGGTGGCGTAGTGGGTGGCCGCCAACGCGCGACACGCCCACACCGCCTCGGCGGGACCGACCCAGTGCACCTCGCTGAAGGCGTCGTAGTCGACGTTGCCCGGGTAAATACTGGACCCCAGGCCACGCATCAACCGGGTGCCCGCGGGCTGGCCGAAGATCGTGGATCCGACCGTGTCAACACCGATCAGTTTCAGGTCGGGGTTGTACTCACGTAGCACCCGCGCCACGCCGGCGGAGTGGCCGCCGGTACCCACTGAACATACAAGTACGTCGATGTTGCCTAGCTGGTTTTGGAGTTCGCGCGCCAGCCCTCGATAGGCGTCGACGTTGTCGGGGTTGTTGTATTGATCAGGATTCCAGGCGTGTTCTTCAACGGCCAGGATCGCTTCGACGCGGTCGCGGCGGGCCTGCTGCCAACCCCCTTGCGGGTGCGGATCGTTGACTACATCGACCTGAGCGCCGAAGGCCGACAACATTCTTCGGATGATGGGTTCCAACCCCGGGTCGGTGACCAAAGTCACCGGGTGCCCGTAGACAGTGCCGGCAAGCGCTAGGCCTAAACCTAGTGTTCCACTTGTTGATTCGACGATCCGGGCGCCTGGGTGCAGTGCGCCGGTGGCGCGTGCACGTTCGACCATATGCATCGCCGGACGGTCTTTCATCCCCCCGGGGTTGAATCCCTCGAGTTTGGCCCAGAAGCCGCGCTCGCCTGCTGTTAACGGTGCGGTGATGCGCAGCACCGGGGTGTGGCCGACCATTGCGCCAGGCCCCGCTTTGCGGGTGAGACGGCTGTTCGCGCAAGTGCTTCGGCCAGCACGAGGCGTCGATAAGACATGGGTCATGGTTTGCGGTCGTTTCTGTTCACGCCGCGACGGATGCGCGCGGCTGCTGATGACGGGTAGCGATCACCGACCATGCAGCAAGAAGCTGCCTTGGTCTGGCGCTAGCCGATCAGCGGCGCGCGATGCACAACCGGGTCAAAATAGCCCGGTTGGAAAGAATCAGGGCGGCGACCCGGGGCGGGCCACGCACCGCTGTCGGCGGAACGTAGAACCACAACGCCACCAACGCCATCAATGCCATCGCCACGCCCAGTGCGACCAGTGCGGTGGTGCTGACTCGGCGCAGCCCCGCCGCCGCGAAGCTATCAGGTGCAACTCGGTTCGATGCATTCTGAGCATGCGGATGCTCGACGATGGGATGCTGATGAGCAATGACCGCCCCGAGTTCGGCTGGCCAATCAGAAGCGAGAGCGTGCGGCCCATGCGCTGTAGCGGCCTCTGAACCGGATTGTGTCCACTGCCCACCCGTGACGACCACACAGAACACCACCGCCAGCGCGATCACAGCGCGCGCCGGCATCCATTGGGCAGTGTTACGGATTCTCACAGTGCGCCCGACTGTAGCAGCGAATCGGGCCACCACCGGTCAAAGGTTTACTTGACGCATAGCTGTGACCGAGTCGCGACAGCGCAGTAGCATGACCGCACCAAATCCGGTTTGTACCAACCGCTCCCAGCGGTGAACCGCCAGGTACTCGCGGCAACTTCGCATCCGTTGGGCGCAGCCCGCAGCAGGACAGTTGCCAGACGCGCTTCCCTTCTTTATCGAATCTTCACACAACGACTAAGGCAGGAATATCATCCGCGGGCAGTCTGAAGGGCGGTCGGCATGCCGCCACGGGGCTTTCACCGCGAAGAATCGAAGAAAGGCGAATTGTGATGGATGCAAGAAGAACTCTGCTAGTGGGGGTGGCCGCGGTCGCCGTGCTCATCACGGTGTCCGCATGTAGCAACTCGGGCACTCAGAGCGAGCCTTCGTCCCCGACCGCGGCAACGTCGAGTTCTGCGCCCGCGACCAACGGCAACGAGGCCACACACAACGCCGCTGATGTCAAGTTCGTTCACCATATGATTCCGCATCACCAGCAGGCCATCGAGATGAGCAACATGATCTTGGCCAAGTCGGGTATCGACCCACAGGTGAGCGACCTGGCTACGCAGATCAAAGCGGCCCAGGGTCCGGAGATCGAGCAGCTACAGAAGTGGCTGACCGAGTGGGGCATGCCCGCGATGTCAATGACACCGGGCATGGGAATGCCGGGAATGGACATGCCCGGCATGGGCGACGAGGTACCGCCCGCCAGTGAGAGCCCCGCTCCTCAACCCGGCGATGCTCCCAGCACAAGCGCGATGCCCAGTGAGTCGATGATGCCGGGAATGGACGGGATGCCGGGAATGGCGGGAATGATGTCGCCGGCGGACATGGATGCGTTGAACACTGCACAAGGCCTTGAGGCGAGCAAGCTGTTTTTGACTCAGATGATTACCCATCATGAAGGTGCGATCACCATGGCGCAGAAAGAAATCGAAGGAGGACAGTTCCCTGCGGCGATCACCATGGCCGAGTCGATCGTGGCCAGCCAGCAGAAGGAGATCGACACAATGAACCAGATACTTTCCTCGCTCTAACTGCTTGCGGTGCGTTGTCCCGTCCTCCCTCGTCCGTGATGGGGGACTCTGGCCCAATCCGCATGTCCGTCTGCCTATTTCCGAACTTCTAAGCTCGGCACGGCGGATCGCGATCGATATCGAACTGAGGGTTTTGAAATGGGAATCTCCGAGATCATTGTGATCGTCGCCGCTGTGGCGATCGTGGGGTTTTTGTGGTGGTTCTTCTTCGGGCCCAAGACCGCTCGTAATGCCCAGCTGGTGGGCGGGGTGCAGGAAGTGGATGTGACGGTCAAGGGCGGCTACTCGCCTGACGTGATCCGGGTTACCGAGGGGATACCACTGCGGTTGCGGTTCGATCGCCAGGAGTCCGGCGATTGCACCTCGCGGGTCGTGTTCTCCGACTTCGGCGCCTCCAAGGCGCTGCCGGCGTTCGGCACCGCGACCCTGGAATTCACGCCGGATAAGATCGGCGAGTTCGATTTCGCCTGCGGGATGAACATGATTCACGGCACCCTGATCGTCGAGCCCTCCGACGGCTCCACCTCATCAACCGAGGCGGGCGGCCGCGAGGTGGCCGCCGCGGTCGGTGTCGGACCGTCCACCGAGTCCACTGTCGTCACCGAACGCGTCGAGTTTCGCGTCTCAAACATGTCGTGTGCGTCCTGCGTGGTGAACATCGAGTCCGTCCTCAACGAGCTGCCCGGGGTGGACCGGGTGGATGTGAGCTTCGGGACCGAACGGGCCACGGTCGACTTCGACCCCACCCAGATCACACCCACCGAACTTGAATCGGCGGTGGCAGATGCCGGCTACCGCTTGGTGCCCCGCACTGCACCGGGATCACCCGACACCGAGGACACCGAAGCCGCCGAGCGCCGGGCCGAGATTCGCGACCTGTCGCGGCGAGTGGCGCTGGGCGCGGCCCTTGCCACGCCGGTGATGTTGGCGGTCATGGCGGCGGATTTGTTCGCCGCCAGCTGGGTGCCGGAGTTCATGTTGAACCCGTGGTTCCAGCTGGCCCTGATCACTCCGGTGATGTTCTACTCCGGCTGGCCGATCCACCGTACGGGTTGGCTGACTCTGCGGCACCGCGCTGCAGACATGAACAGCCTGATCACGATCGGCACCATGGCGGCCTTCGGCTACAGCCTGCTCGTCACGCTGGTGCCGTCGGCGGTGCCCGAACAGGTTCGCGCGGTCTACTACGAAGCCGTCGGGGTCATCATCACCTTGATCCTGCTGGGCCGGCTGTTCGAGGTACGGGCCAAGGCCGGTACCGGAGAAGCGATCCGCAAACTCATTGGCCTGCAAGCCAAGACCGCCACCCTCATCCGAGACGGCGCCGAGGTCGAGGTCCCCGTCGACGACCTCGTGCCCGGAGACGTCGTCCTGGTCCGGCCCGGCGAGAAGGTCCCCGTCGACGGGGTGATCGTCGAGGGACGTTCCACCCTGGATGAGTCGATGGTCACCGGCGAGTCGATACCAGTGACCAAGGAAACCGGCGACACCGTCATCGGGGCCACCCTCAACCAGACCGGCGCCTTCCGATTCGAGGCCACCAACGTCGGCGCCGACACCATGCTGTCGCAGATCATCACACTGGTGGAACAGGCACAAGGCTCCAAGGCCCCCATCCAGCGCCTCGCTGACCTGGTGTCGTCCTACTTCGTGCCTGCAGTGATGGCTATCGCAGTCGCCACCTTCGCCGTCTGGTTCACCGTCGGCCCCGAGCCCGCCCTGACCTTGTCGTTGGTGGCAGCCGTAGCGGTGTTGATCATCGCCTGCCCGTGCGCCCTCGGGCTGGCGACACCGCTGTCGATCATGGTTTCGACCGGCAAGGGAGCCGAGCACGGCATATTGATCCGCTCCGCCGAAGCGCTGGAAACCGCCCACAAGATCGACACCATCGTGTTGGACAAGACCGGCACCATCACCCGCGGCGAACCCGCCCTCACCGACATCCTCACCGCCGACACCATCGGTGAAGATCAGCTGCTGCGACTGGTCGCCTCCGCCGAACAGTCCTCCGAGCACCCCCTGGCCCAAGCTATCGTCACCGGTGCCCGAGATCGCGGACTTGACCTGGTCGACACCTCCGAGTTCGACTCCATCACCGGCAAGGGCATCCGGGCCATCGTTGAGGGCCACGAAATCCTGATCGGCAACCAGCGCCTCCTGCGCGACGCCGGCATCGACACCACCGGCTTGGCCGCAGACATGGACCGATTCGCCGAAGCGGGCCGGACCCCGATGTTGGTCGCCGTCGACCACGCCCCCGCGGGCGTCGTCGCGGTGGCCGACACCGTCAAAGAAGAGTCCGCGGAAGCCATCGCCGCTTTGCGGTCCCTGGGCATCCGGGTGGCCATGATCACCGGCGACAACGCCCGCACCGCTGCCGCTATCGCCCGCGAGGTTGGGGTCGAACGGGTCCTCGCCGAGGTGCTGCCCGAGCATAAAGCCCTCGAAGTCCGCCGCCTCCAAGACGAAGGAGGCATCGTGGCCATGGTCGGCGACGGGATCAACGACGCCCCCGCGCTGGCCCAAGCCGACGTTGGCTTCGCCATCGGCACTGGCACTGACGTCGCGATCGAATCCTCCGACATCACCCTGATCTCGGGTGCCCTAGATGGCGTGGTCACCGCCATCACGTTGAGCCGTGCCACTATGCGCAACATCCGCCAGAACCTTTTCCTGGCCTTCATCTACAACGGCATCGGCATCCCCATCGCCGCTGGCGTGCTCTACCCCGTCATCGGCATCCAGCTCAGCCCGATGATCGCAGCCGCCGCAATGGCAGCCTCAAGCCTCTCAGTCGTCGGCAACGCCAGCCGCCTGCGCCGCTGGCATCCGCCCGTCATCGACACCACCAAGGCCCCCGCAGCGTCTGATCCCGCCGTCGAGACCGGCACCGACAACGCCCCGCCGGATGCCACCCAGAAGGTCACAGATCCGGTGTGTGGCATGACCATCGACCCGGCCTCCGCTGCGGCGACCGCTGAGCGCGCCGGGGACACCTTCCACTTCTGCTCCCAGCACTGCCATGACGCTTTCACCGCCAACCCCGCCTCCTACACCGGCCAACCCAGCAACGGCGAGCATTCCCACAGCTGAACTAATAGAAAGCCGGTGGGTGCCCGCCGTCGCCGAAAAGGCCAGCAGCACACAGACTCAGATGACTCTGACTCAGACGGATTTCACGGCCCGCCAGCGTTGGTTGCGACCTTTGGTGTCGACGCGAATATCGTTGAAGCCCGCCTGGCGCAGCCGATCGGGCAGGGTTTCGGGTGAAACCGGGTTGTAGGTATCGCCGAGGTGAGCGATGCGGAACGGCACCGAGTGAACGCCGTCGCTGCCGGCGAACACGCCACCTGGGGCAAGGACCCGAAACGCCTCGGCGAACAAGTCGTCCTGCAATGGTTGCGTCGGAACATGATGCAGCATCGTGAAACACACCACCGAGTTGAACTCCGCTCCGGGGAGACCGGTCGCCGTTCCGTCTCCGTTGATGACGTGCGCGCGGTCACCGTAGCGGTGCTGCAGCTGAGCCGCCATCGGGCCATCGATCTCCACGCATGTCAGCCTCGGCGTTTTGTCGACGAGGACCCGCAAGTTGGCTCCGTAGCCGGGGCCGATCTCTAGGGTGTTGTCACCCAGTTCGATATCGCGGAGCGCCCAGGGCAGAAGTTCGCGCGCGACAGCCTTGGCCCAGTAGTTCGAGCTACAGCACAGCCGGTGACAGAAGTTCATGGCCATGACGACGAATCTAATCGCCAACAATCGGCGACCATCGACCGTTCACGCCGCGCTGAGCACCAAGCATGCGATATTTGGGTTCGGCCAACATCAGCGGCATGACCTCAACCACCGAACAACAAGTAGAGGCCGGCCAAGGTATAGGCGACCATGGTCAACATCATGGCGAGCTGTCCGACGAGTTGGTGGCCTACCGGGATCACCCGCAAGGCCTGATCGTGGGCGGCGATCACCGCGACGAGGTGTCCGATCACAACGCACGCGACCTTGATCGTCCAAAGCAGCGTCGGACTCTGTGAGAGGACGTACTGCACGTCGCTGGGGTCGAGGGCCAGCAGATGCCAGCCTTTATCCAGCGGGTCTGCCAGGCGCACGATTGTCTCTTGGCCCCGCTCAACCAGATAGGACAGGTAGTGCGCGAAGATGTAGCCCACCACAATCGGTATCAGGCAATGTGCCATGCGGCCAGGTAGGTCGCGCCGTTGCTCGCGGCTTACTCCGCCAGTGGCGCGGGCTGCGGCCGAAAAGCTCACTCCGACCACGATGACGAAGAACAGTAGGCCCATACTGCGCCAGATGCTGGCACCCGCTGACTCGCCGACCAGTGGAACCGCGGCGGCGTTGTCGTCCACGAAATCCCGGAATTTGCGCGACTGCGAGAAACTGTCGAAAGCTGTCGAGCCCAGCAGCACGGCCATCACCGCTACGGTGCCCGCACGCACCGGCATGGTGGGCAAATGGTCGAGCGGATTTCCCAGGACAAGCCGCCCCGTCGCACGGTTTCGCCGAACCGGCGCTAACCGCGACACCGTCACGCTGTAGATCTCGAACGGGTCCGCACGAGCGAACCAGCGCGAACCAAACACTGCTGCGCCCACCAACATCAGCACCCCGTAGCACAGGATCCATGTCTTGATCGCGGTCAGCGAGCCTGGATCGGGGCTGGCCAACTCCAGCCAGACGAAGGCGAACAGCCCCAACACTGCTGGCCAATACCCCCAGCGGACTGGATAATTGCGGCGGCCGGTTCCAAACCAGTGTCGTAACCCCAGGATTCGGTAGAGCGTCCGCAGCGGCGAAAGGACGCGCCATACCGGTCCGACGACAACTGAGATAACGACCAGCCCGACCCACAGCAGGACATAGAACACCCCGGGCAGCGCATTGGCGCTACTCTGCGGCCCCCAAATCGCGGCAATCCCAACCCAGACGGCAAAAGCCAGTGCCGCTAGGGCAACGGTCCACCTCAAGGCCAGCGAATCAACCGTTCTGCACAACCACATCGGCAGCGGACGGCCCGGCTTGTCGGGATCAAACCGCGGTGTCCGCCATGCGACGGCTACCACCGCGAAAGTCACGGCCAATGCCCACGCGGCACCGATCAGCGCGTACGACAGGGGCACAGGCAGATCGGTGGATCCGCCGACACCATGAGCAAGTATTGCGCTAGCGGTATCAGGTGTCACGGCATCACCTCGATGGTGACGACCGTGCGGTGCAGGTTGTGCAACTCCACATCCACTCGCCCGGGAACCTGCACGGTGAACTCGAACCGCTGATCAGGTCGGGCTTGCACCGCGAAGCTCTGTTCAGGGATTGAATGCACGTGCAGACTGTCTGCGGCATCGCTGCTCACCTGGAGCACAATGGGCTGCCCGACCGCAGCCTGGGCCTCCGCATTGGTGGGTGTCACGACCCCATCAGCAATGGCGATGTCAATAACGGTGGTCGCCGAAGCTGAACCGGTCGACGTGGCCGCCGGCATCGACACTGCTCCCGATCCAGAGGCCTGCGGCGCGGGCGGTCCATCCGTCGGCGAGGTTGACTGACACCCCGCCGCCGCGGCAACCCCCCCGAGTAACGCGGCAGTGACCAACGCCATCTTGACGATGTCGACTGCCCTAGTTTGCGTGCGGTTGCTTAGCAATGTGCGCGGTCTCCAGCGTTTAGTCATTGGCAGTCCCCGATTCGTCGGTCGCTGGAGAGCCTGTCGCTACCGACGTCTGCGAACGCGCGCGATCGATGGCGTAGACGCCTAGTGCGACCGCGATCACCGAAAACCCCAGTGCAGCCCAGGATATTGCCGACAGCAGCGCGCCCGGGCCGCCGCCGGTACCGCTAACGGACGATGCTCCGATCGTCACCGTCGGCGCCGGGAACTCCGAGTCGTCGCTGTCGTTGGCCGATTGGTTCCAATCGTCGGCGGTGCCGTCAGCGAAAGTTTGCACGGTGGGCAAGGAGAGCTTGGTCTCATCCGGCAGCGGTCCGACATACAGAGCGAATTGGCCGAATTGCCCCTCCTCGATTCCCGGGCCCTCCGTGGTCCACGTCACCGAGTCGACGACTTCGGTGACCGGTGTGCCGTCGTCCTTGTAGATGGGCGGGATCGTTCTCTTGGCGATGTCGATGCTCCAGCCAGCTACCGGTTGGGCCCGCACGGTGCGCAACTGGACATCGTCGGGAATGCGTACCTGGAGCTTGACCGTGTCCGCCTTGCCCGACTCGGTGGGCACCAGCAACGTGATGAGTCCGAATTCGCCCGGTCCGGCGCCGTCGAGCTCAGCGTTGATGTGTGCAGCCGCCATTGGGCTGACCAACAAGGCTGTCGCGGCGGTGATCATGGCGCCGACCGCGATGCGCAGCAACGTGATCAACGTCAGCGGTCTGCCCCTGCGCGACGGGCTGGTGACGAATCCGCGATGAGCCTTCCTCATTGTGTGGGGTGCTGTTGCTTTCGATCTCATTTCTTTCCTTTCCGGGGGGTTCCATTTGAGAGTTCTTGTAGCTCAACGTGTTCAGCGGTCAGCTGATCAGGTTGGTCTTGTGATGAGCGTGCCGGGCCTGCGGCGATGTCGAGGATTCCCGCGCGGTGCAGTCCCAGCAGCGCTGCTGCGCAGGCCAATCCGATGCCGGCCAGCAGTCCCCACAAAAGTTGCGGAAGGTCGTGCTCGTGGGTATACCCGAAGACAGCGCCGGTGGCGAGGTTCCCTGCCAGGATCCCGATGCCGACGATGGTGTTGTACAGGCCGTAGTGCGTGGCGACCAGCCCACCCCGCGCCAGACCGACCACGGTGTTCATCTCGAACGGGAATATGGCGATAGTTCCGAGAGCCAGCAATGCCGCCGAAACCAATAGCGCGACCACGGCGGGCGCGGTTCCGGCCGTGCCTGTCGCGGGTAGCACGGCCAGGGGCACGAAAGCTGCTGCAATGACGGCCATGCCGGCTACCAGACTGCGCCCAGACCCCAAGCGGATACCCAACCAGGTGGTCAATCGCACTTGCCCGCCGATCGCGATCACCCCGGATACTACGAAAATGGCTGCCACTAGAAGGGTCTCGGATTGCGGGGTGTCGGTGATCAATCCGGCTTGCAGCGGTAGGGCCAGATACACCTGAAAGGTCAGGACGTAGGAACCGACCATGGCGACCGAGAACAACAAGAACGACCGGTTGGAAATCACCGCACGCCACTGCGCCAACACCGGCTTGGTCTCACCACTGGCCTCTGCGCGGTCAGCAGGCAACGCTGCGAACTGGACCGCCGTCAGTACCGCGAACACCGCCGCTGCCACCGCACACGTAATCCGGAAGTCGAAGCCCATCAGTGCTAATCCGACCAGTGGGCCGCAGAGGATCCCGGCTTGGTAGAACACGTTGAACACCGCGAACGCCTCAACCCGTCGGGTACCCGCAACGGCGGCCAGGTAGGCCCGCACGGCCGGGTTGAACAGTGCTCCCGCGAATCCTGTTGCCGCTGAAGCGAACAGCAATGCCGGTAGGGAGTCAACCAGAGCCAGCGTCAGGAAACCCCCGGTCCGCAGAACACAACCGGCCACGATAAGCGGCTTATAGCCCCACCGATCTGCAAGAGTGCCACCGACAAGGAACATGCCCTGCTGGGAAAAGTTGCGAACACCCAAGATCAAGCCCACCGTCCACGCTGCCAGGCCCAGCGGCCCAGCCAGATAGCCGGCCAGGTAAGGCATCAGCATGTAGAAGCCGACGTTGATGCCGAACTGGTTGACCATCAAGACCTGGGCGGCCCGATCGAAGGTTCGGAACTGGCTGATGGTGGTGATCATGTCGGCCTCTCGATCGGATCGGTTACAGTGGCACATCGGGTCCAGCAGCTCACCACCCGATCCGTGGGTCTCTCGATGGCATCGGGATTATCGGGCACAGCTGCTCCGAGGAGTCCGTGTTGGTGGCAGTAGTCGTCGTCGTAAATGCTGCCGTGGTAGCGCATCGGCCCGTCGGGGAAGATCGCCACAATCCGCACACCCGCCGGGTAGGTGCGCGCAACCCACCCCGCGACCAACCCGACCGCGCCGACGCTCCATCCGCCGCTAGCGTGGTGGTTGGCCGCCAACATGCGGCACGACGCGACAGCCTCGGCGGGTGCCACCCAATGCACCTCATCGAACGCCGAATAGTTTACGTTGGCCGGGAAGATGCTTGATCCCAGACCGCGCATGAGCCGTGGGGCGGCGGGTTGCCCGAAAATCGTCGACCCCACCGTGTCTACCCCGATCAGCCGCATCCGCGGATTGTGCTGACGTAACACGTGCGCTACCCCAGCCGAGTGGCCGCCGGTTCCCACCGAGCACACCAGGACATCGACGCCGCCGATCTGGTCGATCAACTCCTCAGCCAGGCAGTGATAGCCGGCAACGTTGTCCGGGTTGGTGTATTGATCCGGACACCACGACCCCGGCTGGGCAGCAACGATTTCGGCGACCCGCTGCTGGCGGGCTTGTTGCCACCCGCCAGTCGGGTGCGCCTCGGTGACCACGTCGACCGTTGCGCCGTACGCGCGCAGCATCTGATGCACGATCGGCTCCAGGCCGGTATCGGTGACTACTGTCACCGGATGCTGATACAGAATTCCAGCCAGAGCCAACCCCAATCCCATGGTGCCACTGGTGGATTCCACGATCATCGCCCCGGGGTGCAGGTCACCGCGATCACGGGCCCGCTCAACCATGTGCAGCGCCGGCCTGTCTTTCATCCCGTTGGGATTGTGGCCTTCAAGCTTGGCCCAATAGCCGCCGCCGTGCCCGACAGAGATGGGCATCCGAATCAGCGGCGTATTGCCCACCATGGATTGGGTGCCACCAGAGGCCGTCGGTATGGCTGTTGTAGCTGCAGAAAGTGCCGTGCTTTCCATCGATGCGATTCCCATGTGAGAGGCCGCTTTTGCGGCCAGAGTTGCTGACATGCCTATTGCGGGCACGACAACAAGCGCCGCCACCCGCACAGCGGGAAGTCAGCGACGAATCACACAGAGATCACAAATGACGATCCGCCCCGGGCGCACCGGGCCGGACCACCTAATCGAGATCGGAGGGCCCCGCATCCGAAACCAGGCGCCGGCAGCCACCATGACCACAGCGATCGCGATTGCGGCCAGTGCGGCAATTACCCGCAGCGGGTTCATACTGCGGACAGCGGTGACTACGCCGTCGATGCCCGGGTGGACGACCCCGCGTAACGCACCGACATGCGGATGGTCGGCAACGAGCTGCCTCGCGGCTAAACCCACCCCGAGATATTCCGCCGGGGTGACCGGCTCGCCGTGGGTGTGGCCGTGGCCATCACCGTGGCCGTGGTTGTTGTGCAGTGTCCCTGCGGGGTGTGCACCGTGATCGTGTGCGCCAACGACGTTACTGAGAGCCGGTAGACAGACCACGACAACAGCCAGTAGCGCAATCAGCGGGGCACCGATCAATATCCAGCGCCGCGCATCAGCAGAGCGGGCGCCGACGGCCCAAGCACTGCGGTGACCACGCGTCGACACGGCCGTCACCGTAACACGACAACGCCCAATACCCGCCCAGGGTATATGGGCGCGGTCCCGACCCGTGACGCAGTCGAAACGCGGACGTCGTTGTCCATCTGAGTGTGCGCTGGACGCCGACCTCGCCCTACCCATGGGCTGGCCCCAGGCCCGCCGCAGGAGGCTCGCCACCGCCTTCGGAACTGGTCCTCAGCGGTAGGACCACGGTGAAGGTGCTGCCGGACTGGTGTCCGCGGCTATCGGCAGTAATGCGTCCTCCGTGGGCCTCGGTCAGGGCCTTGGCGATGGCTAGCCCGATTCCCGCGCCGCCGCGGTCGCGGTTGCGGGCGGTATCGGCGCGGTAGAACCTCTCGAACACATGGGGCAGGTGGGTGGCATCGATGCCCTCACCGGTGTCGGTGACGGTGACGGTCAACTGGCCACGATCGGCCAGCGCACCCACCTTGACGTGGCCTCCGGACGGGGTGTGACGTAGCGCGTTGTCGATCAGGTTGGCCAACACTTGAACCAGGCGATGCGGATCAGCCCAGATCTGCGGAAGCACACCGATAGTCGTGGACAGGTCGACCTGCTTAGCCGCATAACGATCGGCGGCGGCGTTGGCTGTGCTGGTGATCACCGCAACCGGGTCAACCCACTGTCGGGTGATCGTGACACGCGCGTCTTCGGCTTCGGCCAGTGCGGTGATGTCCTCGGAGAACCGCACCAGCCGCCGGGTCTGGTCCCGCAGCATCGCAGTGGTTTCCGCGTCCATTGTCTTCACCGCGTCCTCCACGGCCTCCACGTAGGCATCCAGCACCGAGACCGGTGTCCGGATTTCGTGTGCCAGGTCCCCGAAGAGCTGGCGGCGGGTGGCCTCGACGGACTCCAGCCGCTGGGCCATCTCGTTGAAAGCTCGCGAGAGTTTGGCGAAGTCCTCACCCAGATGCAGTGGCGACACCCGTATCCCGTAGTGGCCATCGGCAACCGCGGTCGCCGCCGCAGCCACCTCGCCGACCGAACGTTGCAGTCGGCGACTGAAGTATGCCGTCACCAACAGTGCGGTCAGGGCCGCCACTGCAACCGCCACCGATATCGAGATTGCGGTGGCATAGCGGTAGGCCTGCTCGGCGTGGACCTGCTCGCCGGAATCGTGGGTGACCCCGGCCTGCAATAGGTGCTCCCGAAACAGCGGCGGGCCGACGAAGGCGGCCACGACCCAGGTCGTCACTCCGGCCGCGGACAGAACCAGCGCTTGCGCAACGAGCAGGCGCATTGCGATACCGAAACGCAGCCGCGGCGCCTTCGCGCGCTCGCCGGCGCGGACCTCACCGGCGTTCACGACCCAGCCGCCATCCGATACCCCACGCCCCGCACCGTAAAGATGTAGGAAGGGTCGGTCGGATCGTCGCGAAGCTTTCGACGCAGATGGCCGACGTG
Source organism: Actinomycetes bacterium (assembly GCA_022600605.1). Classification (GTDB taxonomy): domain Bacteria; phylum Actinomycetota; class Actinomycetes; order Mycobacteriales; family Mycobacteriaceae; genus Mycobacterium. The sequence continues at coordinate 8,721 of JAHZKD010000485.1, read as the reverse complement.
GACGTCGACGAGGTGGTCATTACCGACCCACGGCTCACCCCAGATCGCATCCAGCAGTTGACGACGACTAAACACGACACCCGGGCGCCCCGATAGTGCGGCCAGGATGTCGAACTCGGTACGGGTCAGCGCGACCGATTCTCCTTCGAGGAAGACCTGCCGTCCGGCCGCGTCGATTGACAGAGGCCCAAACACCCGCCGCGGGGACGGTGTTTGGGCGGGTGGCTCCCCGGGGACACTCGTCGATGAGTTCACAGTACGAGGCCGGCGAAGCATCGCGCGGATACGGGCCACCAACTCGCGCGGGCTGAACGGTTTGGTGACGTAGTCGTCGGCGCCCACCGACAATCCGACGATCGTGTCGACCTCGGTATCGCGGGCAGTCAACATCACCACATACGCATCCGAGAAGATACGCAGTTGGCGGCACACTTCAACGCCGTCGATACCGGGCAGCGCCAGATCCAACACGACCACATCAGGATCGACTTCGCGCGCCAACCCCACCGCCTCGGCCCCGTTATGGCAGACAGTCACCTCGAACTGTTCACGTTCCAAATACGAAGCCAACACCTTCGCCAGCGGAACTTCGTCGTCGACGACAAGCGCCCGATACCCCGCACCGTTCACGAGATGAGCGCCACAGTGGAGTCCATCTGTCCATGGTGCCGCCCAAGCGGGCAGACGGTGCACCTGGCTCTGTCCGCCGGTCGTGTCTTGAGCGAATCTTCACACAACCATCGTCGACGAAGCTACTGGGCGCGACACTGCTAGGTAGCGCACTTCGTGGGTTTTGGGACTATCGCGTTAACGGTGTTTCCGGCGGTTTTCATCAGGCTGCCGGATCGGTCGCCGAAGGTGATCGCAAACGCGTTCAGGGCAGGTTTCCACCGCATCGTCCGTCGTGCCCTGCCGACACCGGTCCGGTCCAGCGATCGGGGCCGTTTTAGTCATTTCGGGGGTGTTTTGGGGCCTCTTGGCGGGGGGCACACGCGGGGGTGTTCGACCGGTTCGCCGAATAGGTGATGTTGTTCTTAAACGCCCACGCGTAGGGGGGTTTAAAAAAAATTTCGCTGCGGCACAGAAACCGACACAAGCGGCAGCACACGGGTAGGAACGACCATAGGCACAGCGGTGAGCACAAGCACCGGAAAAAATCCCGGCACAAACGGCGAAACGGCCAGAAGTAAAAGTTCTGAGCTGCGGGATTGTTACTACCTGGATGGACTAGGCGAAAACATCACCCGGAACGCGATCCAGAACAACCGGCGAAACAAACCCCCGATCAAAATCCTCTAGCCCGATCGGCAGGCCGGCCAACGCGAGGAGGACGTGACATCAGTTTCGGGGTGCTGTCCGGACGCGACGGCGCACCGGACCAGCAGTGCGATCCGGGGCGTCGTCGGGGTGTGCTTAGGTTGTCAACCCGTCGGTGTGCCGTGCGCCGGCGGCCCGAACTTCGCGGCCACCTCGTCGACGTCGATGAGTGCCGTCTGCACCATCGCGTGGTTGTCCGCGTCGACGATCAAGCGGCCCGACCGGGACGCCACCGCGCCGGCCGAAGGTGGTAGGCCTGACCGATCGGCTGCCCCGTACGGCTGCCCGGCAAGCTGCAAGATCGACGCCATCATGTTGTCGCGCAGCCCTTGCAGGAACACCGAGGGCTTCACCCGCTCGGCGAATCCGCTGTTGTCCGAGACGATGAAATGCACGCCGAAATGCACGCCGCTGATGCCTTCGATCTGCTTGGAGCCGCGCGCGGCCAGCCTGGCCATCGTCGAGGCGATCGGGAAATCTTTGACGTCCTGCAGCACGATGTAGTGACGCGAGTCGGCGTCGCCGGGGTCGCCGTCGGCCAGCGTGCGTACCAGCAGTGTGTTGCCTTCTTCGACGACCGAAAGTTCGACGGTGCACTCGGCGTCCTTGTCGATTTTCTTGACCGCGGCGGCTACTCCCTTGGCCACCGACAGCAGCTGCGCGGCCTGGGTGGTGGAGAACTTCACGAGCTTGAGATCGCCGTCGGCTTCGTAGAGAACCTGGCCGGGGCTGACCCCGTCGGTGGCTACGAACGCCAAGCTGTTCTGAGTTCCGGGGCCGTCGGTTTCGACGCGCGCGGTGCCGAGCACGACCGCGGCGTGCGTCGGGTCGTCGGTGCCGGCGTAAGCCATCACGCGAGCCGCCGCGAGTCCGTTGACGAACGATTGGTTGTCGATGATGACGGCCACCGAGGACCACCTTCCATGGGTTGAGTTGCGTTCCGCAGGTTGTCGCTGCGCCGCGCGAATCTAAGCCAGGATCGCCGCCGAAATGGTGGTGGGCGCGGACCGGTTGGGGCCGCTTATCCGGGTGTTGGGCGGGTGAGGCTGGAGGCGGGCCCTCACACGGACAGATCCAGCCCCACAACAGCCCCGAAAACCGGCGATACGCGAGGGGGCGATTAAGGGCTCGCTCAAGGGGGTGACCCTTTCCCAACGCGCGCGCGTGAGGGCGGTTTCTGCGAGGGGTCCGCCGCGATACGACTCGTGATACAACTCGCGATACGGACGGTGATACGGATCGTGATACGGACCCCGATACAGGGCTTGATACATCTGCTGATACGCGATTAGACGACGGACTCTGAGCTGCGCCGACGCGGTCGGTCCGTGCGCCACGCCGGCCGGCTCGCGGTGATCGGAACCGTGATACGGGCGCTGATATTTTTCCGGATCACCACAGGCCGCCGCGACAGCAAACAGCCCGCGCCGCGGCACCTGCGGGCGCGCCCGCCGAGGCGTTTCGCCGGCCGGGAGTCGCCGCTTCGGGCGAGGACGTGACAGCTCCTGGCGGCCCTCGGTCGGCGACCGATCACCTCGGCTGCACATGCGACGGCGCCCCGGACCAGTGCTGCGGTCCGGGGCGCCGGCGGTGGGCCGATTCGCGACATCAGCCCGACTGCGTGACCGACCCCTGCGAGCCGAACTTCACGGCCACTTCGTCGACGTCGATGAGCGCGGTCTGCACCATCGTGTGAGTGTCGGCGTCGACGATGAGGCGGCCCTGCCCGGCACGCCACCGCGTCGGGCGCAGGTGAAACGCCTGCCCGGTGGGCTGCCCCGAAGACGGCTGCCCGGCCAGCTGCAGGATGGGCACCATCATCTGATCGCGCAGCCCCTGTAGGAACACCGAGGACTTCACGCGGTCGGAGAATCCGCTGTTGTCCGCGACGATGAAATGCACGCCGAGATCCATACCGGTGGCCACGAGGGCGTCGCACTCAAGTCGTTCGCGCGAACATGAACCGCCTTCGACTGCGCAGAGTTGGGCGTGGACACGGTCGACTTATCGATCGCGGGACATTCCTCCCCGGCCTGCTCGGCTTCATACGCGGCGCTCGCGCGTCGGGGCGTCGTCGGACGCCGGGCATTTAGACGTCGGGCATCGGTCGCCTCTGGGCCCGCCATGTTGGCGTGCCAGTCGCCGGCCCCGGCGGGTGAAGTTACGGTGACATGGCAATCCACCTCGGCCGCGAAGGGAAACCGTTGGATATCGAGCAGCGGCGTCAAGACGGCCGCCCCACCTGCACTCTTCAAGAAGCCGCGGAACTCTTGAAGGTAGACGCTCGCGCGGTGCGGAAGATGATCGAGGCTGGAGACCTCGAGGGCGGTGTTGAGGAGCGTGCCAAGAATCGCAGCTGGTATGTCTACGCTGACCAGCCCGCGATGACCGCTCGCTCGCGGGCGAATGCCGGCACACCTGCGCCCGATGAAGCCGGTCAGCGGGAAAAGATCGACGAGCAGGCCGCCGAGATCAATCGACTGCGGGGGCAGCTGCGGGCTCAGCAGCAGCGCCATTATCTCTTACTGGCCGCCACGAGCGCACTCAGTGAGGCGTCGGACTCTTACCGCGACGCGGCCAGCCTGGCCCTGGATATCGTCAAGGACAGCCAGGCGGTCCTCGACAAAGCATTGCGCGCCGCAGCTGGATTCCAGATGAGCGCCGACAGGTGTCGGCAGGCCGCCGCCCATTACCGGGACATCCTGGCAGAGATGTCGATCCCTGACGACATCGCGGACCTCGATCTCAGCTGAGAGCGCCGTGCCTTTGGTGAGCGAATGTGAGTCCGCCTGTACGCGGTTGGTCTTGCGCGACGGGTCCGCGCCTGCACGACGTCGAACGTGTCCTCACCGATCAGCGGCGACCACTGCCCGCGCACCAGGTTGCCGTCGCTGTCGGTGGCGATCCGCCCTGATACACCGCCCACCCCGCATACCTCGGGTTGGTGAGCAAGTCGCGCACGGTGGGGGTGTTCCACGGCCTGCCCGAGCGGGTCGGTACTTTCTGGTCCTCCAGTAGCCGCACCAGCGAGCGCAGCGACTCGCCGCCGTAGAACCCGCTCGAACATGTCGATGACGATCACCGACTCCTTCGGCTCGACGTTGCAGCGGCCTGACCACGCACCTACGTTTTGGGTTGAGGCCGTTCGCTCTTGGTGGCCTTGCTCAGGGTGTCGAGGACTTCCCGCAATGTCTTTGCAGTGGCTTGCGCTTCGGCGGTGGCCAGTTCAGCGGTGTGGGCGGCGGTTCGTGCGTCGGCGGCGTCTTTGGTCGCTGTTGCGCGGGCGGTGTCGGCGGCAGCCAGCGCGGCGTCGCGGTCGGCGATTTCGCGGCGCAGCTGCGCGGTTTGGGCTTCGGCTTCCTCGGCTCGGGAGATCGCGGCGGCCAGCTCGGTCAGTGCCGCGGCCTCGGCGGCGACCAGTGCGGCCCGCTCCCCCGCACTGGCTTCAACGTGCTCGTCGCGGGCAGCTGCCACCGCCGCGGACCACAGCGGTTCGAGAACCCGCTCCAGCTCCTCGGCAGGCACCGGCGGCACATCGCGGGTCGGCCGGTTCGTTCGAAGCCATTCACCAGCCGCAGCGGTGCTGACCCCGGCCCGATCCCGCAACGACCGGACGGTCACCGGCTTGTTCTCCACGCTCAGCGCGGCGAAGGCGTCAGCCAGCGCCGATGCAGCAGCGGTGGTCTTCTTGGCGGCCATGCATCATCCTCTTAGAAACAAAAGTTACGTTTCGCGTTTCCGCTACGTTACTACTGTTACTGGCGGCTGGGTACCGTCCGATTAGAAGTGTGCTGTCCCCGTGCGGGTCCCTACGTGCCGGGGGCGCGTCAGCGCGGTTCGCGCAGCCGCGGGTCGCCGTTGGCGATCAGATCCTCGACTGCGGCCAGGGTGATCAGTCGGCGCCGCCCGATCTTGACTCCTTTGAGCCGCCCACTTCTGGTCCGTGCACTCGACACATAGCAATTGCCCAGCCGGAATCGATGCTGCAGAAGGCGAACGAAACGGTGTCGCACCGGTGCCACACTGTTTTCGTGCCTACCAGCCGCCGCCGCCACGCCATCACCGAAACACCTCCGGTAGAGACTGCACTGGACGAACTGCGTCGCGAGCTGGGCACCGACCACGTCGAATTGGGAGAGCTTGTGGTCCTCGGGGCCGCCGCAAAGCTCTCCTTGATCCGCGCCGAACGTGACGGAGATGCGAAGCTCCGGCGGAGGTTAGCCGACCGAATACGAGCACGTAACCTCCCGGTCGACGCTGATGCCGCAGACCTTGTGCGCCGCACCGGGTGGGCGCGCGGTTGACACCCTCCCCGCCCTCACGGACGGGGATTCCAGGGTATCGGCCACCAACGGTTACCGGTGCTCGCTAACCCCGCCCTAAAGGACGGGGCCCGCGAGCTGTTCACCGTCAAGCATGACGGCCGCACGATCATCCCCGCTTTCCAGCTCGACGCCGACGGCGAGCCGCGACCCGAGCTGCAACCGGTCCTGCAGCCGCTGATCGACGCCGGTGTGCAGAGCTGGGCGCTGTGGACATGGCTGACCTCGCCGACGAGTCTGCTCTCCGGGCGGTGATTGGACAACGCTCAAACTCCCTCGATGTTGCCTCGCGGGTACACGACGTTGCGAACCCGCAGCTCGACCGGCGTGCTCAGGTAGTCGGTCCAAAAGTACTTCTCCGGCACGTCGAAAGGATCGAAGATCGAGTCGCCGGTGTAGTACCTGTCCGGGTGAAAGCACCACTCCAGGATCGCAGGGTCGGACACCCGACCACGTCCACTGATCGACGCGACACCTCCGATGATCGCGTCCCACCCGGGCACTCCCGTAAGGCCAGGATCTTGGTGAACTTCATCTATCTGGGCACCCGCGGAGATGCGCCAGCTGCGGATCACCACTTCGCGAAGCTGCCGAGCCGCGAAGTGCCAGTCCTCACCGCCGGCGATGATTCCGGCGAAGTCCCGGTAGGTGAAAAGCGGCTCAGGAGACAAGCTGTCGCGGTAACGCTCGAATTCCTTCTGGGTAATGCGGTGGTGCGCGCCGACCCGGATGGCGGCTATCTCGCCGTTCTTGATCTTTCGGCTAATGGTGGATCTACTCACTCCGAGCCGGTCAGCGACCGCAGCTGGGGTAAGCGCCGCTGAGCGAGTGATCAGGTCCACTACCTCGCCAGCCGCTCCCGCTTCAGCGACAGTCTTACGAACATGCGCCATCCACTCGGATTCGGCGGTACCGCCGGGGTCGATGGTGAGGCGTTTGGACACACCATAAACATTACGGGAAATCTGCACAGATAAGCAACGCTAAGTGTGCATCGGTGAGCGTTGTCCACGCAGCGCGTCGGTCTGGTCCTGCTCGTGCGCGGCTGCAGATGTCGCAATGTCTTCCAAGAGATGGCAGCAGCTATGTCGGTTTCGATGAGCTCTGGTTGGAAGATCCCGAATTCCGGAATAGCTCGAACACCTCTCCCTTGATCGCCCAGCCGTCGTCGCTCGGTTCCGGTTGGGTGGCGAGCAACTCGCCCGCTACGCACAAATGATCGGAGGGATCCCACTTCACCCCCGACCGGTAGGGGGAAACCAGTCGGGGCACCCCGCCTAGGACCGCCGATCGTGGATCACGCAGAAGGATTTCAATCTCCTGCTCCAATCGATCCATTTCTTTGCCTTCCCGTTCATCCTGCGGTGGGAGGTATTCCGCGATTCGTTCCAGAACCTCCGGCGGTATTGTGGGTTCCATGTGGTTCTGGAGGGCGCAGATCACTCCGTCAATTACTCCCTTCACCAATCCGCCCCATACCGGATTGCGTCGATAAGGTGGCCGGATCTCGATACGGACACCAAAAGGTGTGTCGGGCTCAGCGCGCTTGGATACCTCTATCTCGCTGCGGGACAATGCCAGCCATACTTGAGCCAACTTTTTGTCGCCGGTGAATGCGCCGAGGTCGGTCCAGTCGAAGGACGCAAGCATGTCCCCACGGAGCCAATGGCTGAAGGATTCCGCTCGAGGAGCCAATGCGTAGGAGTAGCAATATCGATACTCGGCACCGCCGGGGGCGGACGGCATGACGTCGCCGTGTTCGAAACGAATTCCGTTTCGGCCGGTGGTCTTAAAGGAATCGATGTAGTAGAGCACCAGGTTCTCCACGTCTGCTCTGGGATGTTTGTCCCCGAAGAACACAGCGTGCATCACCTGGTCTGACGAAGGTGCGAGTCGGGCTCCAGCGGGGAGCGGAGAGAACCGAACTAGCGCCGAAATTTGAGACAAAATGTGATCGACGCCGAGGTGCGCGAAGGCTGGAACGAATGCCTCGACAGTCTGTACACGTTCCTGAAACGCGTCGAACACCACTAGCCTGCCAGCCAGGCGGTCGATGAGTCTTGTGCGCATCGCCCATCGGTGGCGACTTGGACTCCACGGTGACTGGCCGGTTGACACCAAGACGCCAGAACAGGAGTGCACCCATGATCATAGTCGCAGGCCACATCACCGTCGAACCTCAACAGCGCGAGTCCTACCTCGCAGACTGCGTGATCGTGGTTGAACAGGCTCGGCGGGCCGATGGCTGTCTCGACTTCGCCATCACCGCCGACCCGCTCGACGCCAGCCGCGTCAACATCTTCGAGCGCTGGGAGTCACAAGCAGCGGTTGAAAGCTTCCGTCGCAGCGGCCCAAGCGACGACCAAAGCGCCGCGATGCTCTCGGCTACGGTGACCGAGTACGACATCGCCGAAGTGCGGCCCCTACTCGGGGACGGCACCAGATAGCGCTAGCGACTCGGAGCACACCGCGATCGACGACCTCCGCGCTCGTTCCCCGCTGACGGCCCACACGATAACCGCTTGCACTACTTGCCGGTACGTTCGCGGTGCTTGCACCCCGGCCAACAGCAAGGCCGGCGCAGCCCTTCCACAAGCTCCTCCTGAGTTCGGCGAATGCGGCACGGCTTTGGTGAGTTCGGGTCGGCGTTGTCGTAGATGAAGGTCTTGCCGACGCCGGCGAGGTGGCACACGTTCTCGATGGTGAATGGTGCGCCTGTCTTCGCTAGTTTCGTTAGGGCTGCGCGGACGCGGCGCTCGCATTCGATACTGCGGTTCGTTCGATGTTCGATCGCTTCAATCGGGCGTCGTTTCCTTGGCGGCGTGGCCACTCGGTCTCCTTGCTCTTGCTCTAATCGTGTGGGTTAAGTTGTGGCACAGTCCACCTAGTTGCAAAGAGTGGGTCGAAATAGTCGTGCACGGGGCTTCGCAGGTCGAGGTTCTGGCCGATCGACCTGATGGTGCTCGAAGATCGCAGCCCGAAGCATCGCAGCAACCTCGATCGCAAGAACATCGCGGCGATGAGGGCCGACGGGCTGATCCACCGCTCGATGCAGGCGGTGCTGATCTCGCCGAAGTACGAG
>JAHZKD010000484.1 GCA_022600605.1 Actinomycetes bacterium | reverse complement strand
GGTGGCGGGCTGCCGGGAGGACTTTCGGGTCTGCCAGGGGTTACCGGCGCTAACTCAGACGGCGGTGGCCTGTTAGAGACAGCGTCGGGGCTCAAGCAGCGCTACGAAAGTATGGGTTTCAGCAACATCGGCGGCTACAACCCCACTGTCGATCAACCGTGGGACGAACATCAAACCGGGACTGCTATAGATGTCCCGATCCCTAACTGGCAGTCAGGTGGTGGCGGCGGTGCTGCTGTGGTGGCCGATGCTCTACGGCAGCCAGGGACGCAGCATGTGATTTGGCAGCAGAAGACGTACTACCCCGATGGCCGTGTGGATGAGATGCCGGATCGCGGATCTCCAACTGAGAACCACATGGATCACGTTCACATCAAAACCTTCGATGAAGGTGGTTGGTGGAAAGACGGCGAACTAGGCATCAACACCACAGGCAAGGACGAACTTGTCCTCAACCCTGCTGACCTTCAACATCTGTCGGACAATGGGATCGACCCCAGTTCACTGCAGCACGGTGCTGCCGGCGGTGCTCCACCAGGCCCAGCGGGCGCCCCCGCCCCCGGTGCCCAGCAGCAGGGCGGGCCGAAACCCGCCACCGAAGGGCTCATCCCGGCGATGGCAGCCAACACCACCCCGGTCGGGCAGGGCGGGCTCTCCAACTTCCTCGACCTGGGTGAGTCGTTCGTTCACGGGTTGATCGACACCGCAGCCGATCTCGGCTCAATGGCGGTATCCGCGGCGGCAGCGGCGGGTACGTCTGGTGCGGGTGCGGCTGCGGGACCGGCCGCGTCAGCAGGTATCAAGATGGCCGCCGAGGCGGGGAAGCGTGGCGTGTCGTGGGGCTACGACATGGCCGGCATTTGGGGTGAGGCGCTTATTGAGCAGTTGATGCCGTTCGGGGCGCCGCATTGGGCGGGCACTAACCCGATGGCGTTCATGCCGCAGGGGAACCCGTTGGCTCAGTTCATGCCGAAGGAGCCGGGAACGATGGGTCAAACCCCCGGCGACGCTGCGCAGCCCGACGCGGCCACTGACGCGGCGGCGGGTGGTACGCCTCCGGTGCAGGACAACGCTCACGCGGGTAGTGGGGCGATGCCCGGTCCCGGTGCTACCCCGCCGATGGGTGCTCCGATGGGTGGGCCTGGCCCGAACATGGAGCAGGTTCAGGCGATGGCGATGGACCCCAGCACATGGCTATCAGGACTGTTTGGTGGGACGTATGACCAGGGCGGGGTTCTGCAGCCGAAATCGTTCGGCGTGAACCTGTCGAATCAGCCCGAATATGTGCTGACCCAATCGCAGTGGAAGGCCATGCAGTCCGGCGGCATGCAAGTCGAGGGGCGCAAAGGGGAGACGAACAACTTCTACGCCCAGGACGTGGAGGGCATGTTCCGCGAGTACAACAAACACAACCGGCGCCAGTCGCGCCAGTATGCGGGCAGGCCGTGAGCGGGCCGGGAGAGGAGAGTCGCTACATGGCCACAGATAGGCGCTGTTCGCAGCCCGCCGCCACGCGCGAACTCCTCGACGGCCAGCGCGGCCTGCGGCTCATGCTCGCCGAATTACACCAAGACGACCTGATGCGCACCCACGTCGAGGACGCCCTCGGTGGCTGTCCAGACTGCCACCGAGGCGTCGTCGACATACTCGTCGAGATTTTCGCGTCGGCCTTGGTGGATGTGGTTGGGCGCGAGGAGGCCATCAACATGCTCGTCACGCAGCTCCGAGAGCTGAGCCTCTCAGACTCCGAGTAGCAACTTGCCCGGACGCGCCAAGGGAGCGCGCGGCTGGCCATTCCTGCCGCCTTTTCAGCAAAAGAATTGCGGCCCGGCGGCTGCAAGGGCCGGGCTGGGTGGTGGCACCCCTCCACCGGACGACGCGGCGCATCACGGACAAAGGGGCCGGTGACGGTGGCTAAGGCGGTGTTGCGGGTCACGGCTTTGGGGGTGCCGCAGCGCGAGTTGTTGCAGAAGGCTGTCGAGGTCACTGACCTTGCATCGACGTGTCCAGTCCCCCGGCGCGGTTGGCCTCTCCAGGTCACTCATTGTTGGGGGTACCTCTCGGTCAGTCGATTGTTTTGCGGATCACACTGGATGGCTACAGCACTGCTGACATACTCTTGAACTGGTCAGGCGCATCGGGTGGGGCGATGGCTGACTGGAAAGGTTAGCGTGGTTGATGACCAAGAATCGGAGCCAAACCAGAGCGGCCCTCAAGCGAGCGGAGGCCCGGGGGGTCGACACGATGCTGGTGCAACCGAGGAAGTTGTCCACGAAGTGGAGGGCTCGCCAGACGTCGGCGGCGGGGATGGTTCGGACGGCGACTCGAAAAGTCCGCGCCGCGGAGAAATAGCCGCCGCACGCCGGGCGGTCGCTGAGGTTGAGGAAATTCTCGACGGCGAGATTCAGGACCCGCGACGCGTCGACCAAATCATCTCTGAACAACATTGGGAAGGCCCTCTGCCGCCGCCTGCAGCGCTAGCGGCCTATGAGCGCGTGCTTCCCGGTGCAGCGGATCGGGCATTCACTCTCGCTGAACGCAACCTTGATGTGACGCACATGCGAGCCCAGACGGTACGGATCGCTGTTGAGGGTGAAGTAGCGGTTCAGACAATCACGGCGGAGGCTGACAGAGATGCACTCAAGCGGGGTCAATATCTCGCAGCTGGTATTTCTGGTCTAATCGGCGCCCTGAGCTTTGGTGGCCTATTTCTGACGCCATGGGCCGCTATCGGCTTTGCAGTCCCCCTCGCTCAGGTTGCGGGCGCGCTCATCCGCACCGTGTCTGATCGCCGGACGCCCTCAGACCGCGGGGACGAACCGCCGCCGAATCAAGGACCGTCGTCTGAGCTGGAACGGTCGCCGGGATCATAAGTTCGGCCCCGACCGCCCGTAGTGGGCAGCCGGGGCCGTTTCTTCCCAGACGGGACTCAGTACGCAGGCCTTGGCCGTTCTCGCCAATCACCGAGCGCGGCCGCCGCTTCGAGTAGGTCTATCGCGATTCTGTAGCGCAGCAGCGTTCGGGGACACCTGACCGTCGATGACTTGCTGGGCTAGACCGGGGTCGTCCCGCTTGAGACGAGACAGGATGCCGTCAGCGGTCTTACCGGAATCAGTGGGTGTAGTGGCACTACGTCCACCGTGCGGATCGGGGGCAAGGTTGAGGCGCTGCTCGATGAGATCGATGATCTGCGGGACCGGCTCAGCGTCTATGAGCGGACAGGTAACACGGTGTCGGCTGAAGCGTTGGCCGCTGAACTCGACCTCGACTAATGGCGGTCGGTGATCTGGTGCGTTCCACCGAGGGCGCGTGGGTGACAAGACCGCCCCAGAGGTGCCCGAACGGTCACGCTCTGGGACCGCGCCGATGCCTTGTCGGGCTCGCGCACTGCAACCACGATAGGTGGTGCCGCGAGTGCGGGGCCACGGTGTACGGGCCGCCATTGGGTGAATGGGTGCGTGCTGTTCAACCGCGCCGGATGACCCGGTTTAGGGGCCCAGGGTTCGCGTGACGCTGTTTCATAGTTAACAATTCCGGGCAATCGATGGATGTGTCAGCAAACGGACTCCCCAAACGCCAGCAGGAGCTTCATGGGTGAAGGCGCAGTGATGGTGGCGGCGTTGATAGGCGTCCTGCTCCCGCCGATACTGCTGGTTACATGGGATTTGGTCACTTCGGACGTGGTGTGCGGGCATTGCGGTCGCTGGCAGAAAGTGGCGAGAAGGCGCGAGACATTTACCTGCAAACTATGCAGGAAAGGCTTTGGGGAAGGTTAGGAGTTGGGGGGGCAAACGCCGCTCGGCCCGCCCACCGAAGTGGACGGGGGCCGAAGGTTGAGAGATACCGCCAGGGGGACAACTGTCACGATGACCGCGACGGTTGCGGGCAGTCGCGGTGATGAGCACCGCAACGGGCCTACCCTGCTGCCATTGCCGCAGCGCGTATCTCGTCGTCGTCCACGGCGGTGTACCGCTCGGTGGTGGCAATCGAGGAGTGTCCGAGCAGGGTTTGTACGGCGCGGAGGTTGCGGCTGCCTCGGTAGGCGCGGGTAGCGAAGCGGTGTCGAAGGCTGTGCATGGTGTAGCCGTCTGGGAGTGCCCGGTCGACCAGCTTGCCGACGTGTCCTGCGGTGAGGTGCCCACCTGTGGGGTTCGGGAACAGCCACCCCGATGGGGAGGTACCCGGTGTGTGTCCTGCAGCACCAGCGCGTAGCACCGCGGCCAGTGAGTCGGACAGCGGGATGACGCGGGTTTTGCCGCCCTTCCCGCGCACCGACAGTTGTGGGCCTGCGATGCCGTCCACGACGTCGCGGGTATGGACCTGGGCGACCTCGGCGCGCCGCAACCCGGCCTCGGCGGCGAGGCGCAGCATTACCAGTACGCGAGGATCGGCCGCCGCGATGGCTGTCTGCCAAGCGTTGTCGGGTGCGGGTTTCGGGGCCGGTGGCAGTGTGCGCGATGCGGGCAGCTTCCGCGCCGGATCAACCTCGCAGCGCCCGGTGTCGACAGCCCATTCATAGAACCCGCGAATCGCGGCGCGGGAGTTGCGCCGTGTCTCTTCGCGCCAGTGGGTTTGTTGCCCGAACCACGCCACCAGTTGCTCGGCGGTCAACGCGGCGGGGCCGGTGTTGACGGCGCGGGCAATGTGGGCGATGGTCAGCCGCCGCAACCTGATTGTCCCGATGGATTGGCCGGCGGCCGCCAGGTGCAGGCAGTAGGCGTCGATGTGCGGTTTCCACGTCGCCGGGATTGGTATGGCCCGCGGGCCGGGGCGGGCGGCTACGTACCGCTGTGCGACGTAGGTTTCCACGCCCGTCAGCCCGCCGGTCATGACCAGTTGCCCGGTGTCGTCGCGGAGGGTGAACACGTTGCCCCGTTGCCGCAGCGTCAGGCCCAGCGATTTGGCTTTCCTGCGGGCCATGCGTACCCGGTCTGTGGTGTTCACCGTGCAGCCCGGATCAAGTTCACGTCGGCACCGAGGCGGGCCGCTGCCTGCCCGAACGTCAACCCGGTCACTGGTCTGCCCGTTCAGTGAGGAGTTCCGCGAGCTGGGCGGCTTGGGCGGCTGTGAGGACCGCGAAAGATTCTTCGCGGCCGCGGTAGAAGATCGCGAGAAGCAGCTCGCCCGCGTAGTCGGGACCGTTCGGTTCAAACGGTGAGCAGACGACCTCGATCTTCTCGCCGGGTTCGTCGCAGACGACGATGTGGTGCTCGTTCGTGGTGGTGCTCATTGGACTGGCCCTTTCATGTGCCTTTGATAGGTGTCCGGCAAGTCGGAGTTCCTGCGCACGCTCACCCTCGGCATGATCGCCCTACATTCCCCGGAGGCACTCAACCTCGTGTTGGTCGACTTCAAGGGCGGCGCGACGTTTCTCGGTCTGGAGCAGGCCCGCCACGTGTCGGC
>JAHZKD010000483.1 GCA_022600605.1 Actinomycetes bacterium | reverse complement strand
CGGTGACGGCGGTGACGGCGGTGACGGCAGTAACAGTTTCGGCGGTCGGGGCGGTTCCGGCGGTGACGGCGGCGCCAGCACCAACGGTGCCGGCGCTGACGGCGGCGACGGCGGCGACGCCGGGGACGCCGGTGACGCCGGTGACGCCGTCTTCGAGAGTTTCGGCGGTTCCGGCGGTTTCGGCGGTGACGGCGGCGCCAGCATCAACGGTGCCGGCGGTGCCGGCGCTGACGGCGGCGACGCCGGTGACGCCGGTGACGCCGTCTTCGAGAGTTTCGGCGGTTCCGGCGGTCCCGGCGGTGACGGCGGCGCCAGCACCAACGGTGCCGGCGGCGACGGCGGCGACGGCGCTGACGGCGGTGACGGCGGCGACGCCGGTGCCGGAAGTTTCGGCGGTTTCGGCGGTGACGGCGGTGACGGCGGTGACGGTGCCGGCGGTAACGGCGGTAACGGCGGTGCCGGCACGATAAATTCCGACTCCACTGGCGGGGCGGGTGGGGCGGGCGGCGCCGGCGGGCCCGCCTAAACCGGCAATAACCGAGGTAGCGGCCTGCTGAAATCTGGCGGCATTGCTTGGCTGGACACGTCAGTTGATTTTCCCAGTCGGGTACAACATTTCAGACCTAACCGACCCGCCAGGGTCGGGCGGGAGCCTTACGTGTCCCAAATCCCCCCGTTTTGGCTGGGCGTTTTAGGCACACGGTTTTGGGACACCAGGCGCCCGGCATCGGTGCACGTCACTACTGATAGCCCGAAAGTGTCGCAATATCAACCCGTTTAGAAACACTTAATTCTCACGGAGCCGCCGAAAGCACTGCTCGGAAATCGATTCGCCGTACTCGGATTCGATGGGATTCCCGCACGCAGGGTCCATGACGGCCACAGCCCAGCTCGGGGCCTGGCTCGCTTCGTTGAGGTATGGCACGCACTTCCAGGCGACCGGGATGCGTGTTCGAGCCCGTCCTTGGCGAAGCTAGAACCCACCCAGAGTTCGTCCGATTTCAGCAGGCCGCTACGTCGGCTACATCGATTATCTGGTTAGTTTCGCTGCGGGTAGTGACGGTCACCGGGTAACCGTCGAGGTAACCGGAACCGCCTTCGTATTCCACCCGGAGGAACGGCTTCGTTCCCTCATAAGTCCCCTTCAAATCGGTCCAGAACCACGCGGCGTCCACCTGGCAAAGCACTGTGACGGGCGTGCCCTTCGGCAGTGACCATTTCTGCGGTGGCCTCGCCGACCGCGTCCCATCAACATCGTCGCTCCGCTCAAACGGGGCATCGTAGACAGGGGTTTCTCTGCTGACGGTGCCCTTCAACCCGCCATCGCTGGAGCTCCGCTCAAACGGGTTGCTCGGCGACGATGCGCTTGGGCTGGGTGTCGTAGCGGTGTCGCTGTTGCCGTTGTTAATGAGAACGGCCCCGGCGACTAGCGCGCCCGCGATGAGGATTGCGCCGCCGATGATGGCGGCGGGCATCCACCGCCGCGACTGATCGGCCGGCGGTGGGGGCCCCCACTGTGGCGGTGGGGGCCCCCACTGTGGCGGATGTTGGGGCGATGAAGTCATAGGTGAAGGGTATTCCGGTTAGTCCGCGTCGCAATATCAACCGATTCTGCGACGCCCCCTATGGGCTTCTCGGGGCTCTTTTCTCCCAGTCCTTCGCCTGCTCGCGGGAGCGGGCCAGCGCCTCGCGCCTGCGAGCAATCTGCTCATCAGCCTCGACGATCAAGTCTTTGAGTTCCCCTAGGGTTTTTTCGGTGGAGCGGCGAAATCCACGCAGCTCGGTCTTGACTTCGGCAACCTCCGGTCTTGACTTCGGCAACGTCGGTTCTCAGCTCGTTGATGGACGAAGCGTGGTCGCGTTGGTGCGCCCCGAGCGCGTTGACCGCAGCGAGGGCCTCTAGGGCCGCCACCCGCGCCCCCCACTCCTCCAATGTGGCCATGAACCGCATCTTAGTCCGCCCTGATCGCCCTGCCCGGGCCGAAAAGGCTTAGCGCGCAATAGTTGTGCCTCGTCCACGACATATGAAGGTCTCGAATCCTGGTCTCGAAATGATTGCCGATGCAGTGAGATGAAATTAGGGACACCTACGGACGGGCAACTGTTCTGGACTTGAGATGGTCAGCTCAGGAGGACAACGACTCCAGCCGTCGGCGCTGACCCGAGGAAAGGGTTGCTCTGAAGTGTCGCGAACGCGTTCGTCACATTTTGACCTGTCGAGACGGCCGCCTTCGGTGTGACTAGGCAACTAATCCCGGTGTTCCACAGATCGCGGAACCTATGACTTTCGAATTCGAGGTCGACTGTTGCCAGTCCGTCTGCCTGTAGAGCCGACGTGAAGGGTTCCCACACCGCGCGCGCCTGCTCGGTGGACAGGTCCAGCCACACCACCGAGAGCTCGAGGGAGTTGTCCGGCTTGATCGCGATCTGCTCACCCCACGATCCGTCTATGAGCGCCGGAAAGAACCGGACGAAACACCCGAGCAGACCCCGGAACGCGTCCTCCCCGGATGCCGTGATGGTGCCGGTGAGGGACCCCACGGTGTGCGGCATCGGGTGCGCGAGGTAGGTGATGCGGCTGACGATGCCAAACGAGCCACCGCCGCCACCCCGTAGCGCCCAGAACAGATCGCTGTGTTGAGTCTCGTTGACGACCTGTACCTGCCCGTCGGCGGTCACGACCTCCATCTCGAGCACGCCCCCGGCGCCACTTCCGAAGCGCTTCGAGAAGTTGCCGAACCCCCCGCCGAGGGTGAACCCGCCGCAGGCCCCGACCGAGGTGCACCCGCCGCCTTGGACGTAGACACCGTTGGCCGTGGCCACCTCGTAGACCTCTAGCCACCGCGCCCCCGCGGCGACGCTCACTGCCGTCAGCGGTGCTGCCGTGGTGCTCGCCCCGGCGGTCTGGAAGTCAGGGTGGAACGTGACCTCCCGCATGTTGTGTGTCCAGATCAGCAGTGAATCGGCCGCGTTCGAACGGCCCAGGTAGTCGTGGCCGGTGCCTTTCACGGCCAGGCGTACCCGATTGTCGCGGGCGAAGTTCACCGCAGCAGCGATATCCTCGGCGCTCTGAGCCGCCACGGCGTAAGGACTGACCTCGTTCTGCCACGCATCGAGCCAGCCGTTGGTCTGCAGCGCGCCAGGATGTTCCTGAATCCAGTACGGGTTCTTGAGGTTCTCCAGTACCACCGAACAAGCGTCGCTCGTCACGTCGGCCGTGCACGATGCCAGCGGTGATTCGACCTTGAGCAGCCGGCCGCCGACCTGCTCGCGCAGCGCCGCCCACTCGCCTTCAGTCGGGAACCCGCCAAGCTGAGGTGAACTCGTCGGGGCCGTCGTTCCGCTGTCGCCTGGGGATGAACAGCCCGCCGTCAGAACCGCAAACACCGATGCGGCGCATGCTTCGCAGAGAAAGCGACGGCGCGAGATCGCTGACGCACCCTGGTGACTCGCCATACCGGAGGAGCTTTCCTGACGTTGACGCGGAGCGCATTTCCCATGTCTGGTGCGCTCAGTGGGCCGTCAAAACCTTTTCTACGGAATCGACTCCCTTGCGTGCTCGAAGTGCCCAGATCGTCTGCATAATCCCGATGACGACCAGCCACACTCCGGTGACGATGGCCAGCATGACTATCGAACCGAACGGCCAGACGATGACCACCATGCCGGCGATCACGCTCAGCACGCTAAGGAAGATGTACCATCCGCGGTCGGGAAGCCCCGGGTAGCTGGACGCGAAACCTGCCGCCGCGACACCTTGAAAGATGAAGCCGACACCGATCCAGATGGCGAGCAGCAATATTGGCCAACCTTCCTCATAATGACGAAAAGCGAGCACACCCACCACAACCGAAAGCGCGCCGCTGATAAACAACAGCACCCGTTGCCCCCCGGTGGCATCCAGAAGGAAGGCAAAGACAACCTGCGCGATCCCTGAGGTCACCAGGTAGATGCCAAACAGGACCGCTGCAACCAGGATTGACTTACCGGGCCAGACCAGCACAACTACACCGACGATCAGCGTCAGAACTCCCCAAGCGAGTACTGTTTTCCAAATGTGGTGGAACAGATTTGGAGCTTCAACGGTGGCCATGCGGATCGCCTCTCTCGAAAAACTAAGGGTGCCAGAGTCCTTGGAGTCTACCGCGCCACAATTCGCCGGTTGCAGAGATCAGCACATTCCGTGAGCCAATTCAATGCCGGATCGCTTCAGGGGAAATGCGAAATATTCCTCGCATTGTCTGGCACTGCCCAACTGGTGATGGCGTCGGGAGCCAGGATTTGATGCTTACAGGTGGGCACTGGGGCTTGGGCGCCCCTCGTGCTCGAACTCTTCGGGCGTGCGAATGAGGGCGAAGACGAGCTCCTGCTCAGCGGCCGCTTCGTCGAGGTTCCCAACTGTTCCAAGCCGGAGCGCCTCGATTGGCGTACGATGGTAAGTATGGCTAACAAAGTTGACGGACCGGATTT
>JAHZKD010000482.1 GCA_022600605.1 Actinomycetes bacterium | reverse complement strand
TCACCACGCCGGTGGCCGGCCGGCAGAAGATCTTGACAAAGCCGTACCGCAGCAGCGACATCTTGGCCCTGGCATTGGTGCTCAGTGGCAGCATCAGGGTGCGCGCGGGCACGCTGCCGTCATCGATCGAGGATTGCGGGATACCCACCGCGGCAATCTCGGGGCGAGTGAACGTCGCCGACGCGACCGTACGCAGCCGGATCGGGGATACCCCGTCCCCCAGCGCGTGGTACATCGCGATGCGGCCCTGCATGGCGGCCACCGAGGCCAGCGGCAGCAGACCGGTGCAGTCGCCCGCGGCGTAGATGCCAGCCGCCGGGGTGCGCGATACCCGGTCGACGGGGATGTAGCCGCCGGGTTTGAGCTCGACACCGACCCGCTCCAGACCCAGGTCAGCGGTGTTGGGCACCGATCCGACCGTCATCAGCGCGTGGCTACCGGTGACTTCGCGGCCGTCGGCCATGCTCACCTTGACCCCGGTGGCAGTTCGGGTCACCGACTCCGCGCGAGCATTCTTCACCAGCGTGACGCCACGCTCGGCGAACACCCTCTCAAGCACCGCTGCAGCATCGGAGTCCTCGTGCGGCAGGATCTGGTCCCTGCTGGCGACTACCGTCACCGTGACGCCGAGTTCGGTGTAGGCATTGCAGAACTCCGCACCCGTCACCCCTGAACCCACCACGATCAGGTGTTCAGGAAGCTCAGAGAGGTCGTAGAGCTGGCGCCAGGTCAGGATGCGCTCACCGTCGGGGGTTGCATTCGGAAGTACGCGGGGGCGCGCCCCGGTGGCGATCAACACCACGTCGGCCTTCAGAACGCCGGCCCTACCGTCGGGTGTAGTCACCTTCACCCTGTGATGGGCCATACCTGAGGTGTCGTCGACAAGTTCGCCGCGCCCGACGAGAACCGTCACGCCCTGGTCGATCAACTGGCTGCCGATGTCGGCGGACTGCGACGCGGCCAGCGTCTTGACTCGGTTGTTGATCTGTGCGATCGAGATCTTGGCGTCTTCGATGACGATCTCGAAGCCCAGGCCCGCGGCGCGGCGCAGCTCGGTGCGCACACCGGTGGAGGCGATCAACGTCTTGGACGGCACGCAGTCGTAGAGCACGCAGGCTCCGCCTGCTCCGTCTGAGTCGACCACCGTCACCTGGGTGACGTCTCGTCCATGAGCCGCGGCTACCAGGGCGGCCTCATACCCCGCCGGCCCCCCGCCGAGGATCACGATGCGCGTTACCACCGTTTCAACCCCACGGTGTCAACTTAGGGCACCTGGGTCGTGAAAGCGTTCAGATCCTGCGACCTTGCGGGATGTCGGCCCGCTGAGCGCGATGCGACTAAGCTTTTCGCGTGCCGATCTACGCCGCCTACGGATCGAACATGCATCCCGAGCAGATGCAGCAGCGGGCGCCGCACTCCCCAATGGCCGGGACGGGCTGGCTGCACGGCTGGCGGTTGACGTTCGGCGGTGCAGATATCGGCTGGGAGGGCGCGCTGGCCACTATCGTCGAGGATCCCACGTCGAAGGTGTTCGTCGTGCTTTACGACATGACCAAGGACGACGAGGCGAACCTCGACCGCTGGGAGGGTTCTGAGCTCGGCATTCACAAAAAGATCCGCTGTCGGGTCGAGCGCACTTCCTCAGATACCAGCACCGACCCGCTGCTCGCCTGGCTGTACGTGGTGGACGCCTGGGAAGGCGGGATCCCGTCGGCGCGCTATTTGGGAGTGATGGCCGAGGCAGCCGAAATCGCCGGCGCTCCCGATGAATACGTACACGATCTGCGCACCCGGCCAGCTAGTAATATCGGCCCCGGCACCTGAGGCCTTTTCCCGGCGAGCGCGCCGCTCAGCGGATCAGGCGTGCTCGACGGAGTGCTCGAGAATGTTGACCAGCAACCTCACTCCGACGCCGAGCGCACGCTCATCGAGGTCGAAAGTCGGCTGGTGCAAATCAAGCTGAGCACCCTGGCCGCTCCACACCCCCAGCCGCGCCATGGCGCCCGGCACCTCTTCGAGGTACCAGGAAAAGTCTTCCCCTCCACCGGACTGGTGGGTGTCGGCCAGGGCATCGGGGCCGATCGCCTCAATCGCGTGGGTGAGTATCCGGGTAGACACCTCTTCGTTGACCACTGGCGGAACCCCGCGCCGGTACAGCACCGTGTGCTCGATACCCAGGGGGGCCAGCAGTGCGGTAATTGTTTCCCGCACAATGCCTTCGAGAGTGACCCAGGTATCGCGACTGGCCGTGCGGATGGTGCCGGCCAGAGTCCCGGTCTGCGGGATCGCGTTGGCGATCACACCCGCATTGACCGCGCCCCAGACCATCACGGTGTTGTTGCGCGGGTCGATGCGGCGCGAGAGCACACCGGGCAACCCGGTGATCAGGGTGCCCAGCCCATACACCAACTCACTGGTGAGGTGCGGGCGTGACGTGTGCCCGCCGGGAGAGTAAATCGTCACCTCGACCTGGTCGGCCGCCGAGGTGATCGGCCCCAGCCGGGTCGCGACCTTTCCGACCTCCAGGCGCGGGTCGCAGTGCAGCGCGTAGATACGCGAAACCCCGGTCAGCGCACCCCCTGCGATCGCATCTGTCGCACCACGCATCAGCTCCTCGGCGGCCTGGAAGATCAACCGGACGCCGACCGGCAGCTCAGCCGCCGACGCCAGCGCCAACCCTGCGCCCAGCAGCACCGCGGTGTGCGCGTCGTGGCCACAGGCGTGGGCGACGTTGGGCACCACCGATGCGTACGGCGCGCCCGTCCGGTCGGCCATCGGCAACGCATCCATGTCGGCCCGCAGAGCCACCCGCGGTCCGTGCTCGGGCCCGAAATCACATGTCAGACCGGTGCCGCCGGGCAGAACCTTAGGGTTCAGACCCGCATCGGCCAGTCGCGCGGCGACGAATTGGGTGGTGGCGAACTCCTGGCACCCAAGCTCCGGATGGACGTGCAGGTGGCGGCGCCAGCCCACCAGATCTTCGTAGTGGGCGCTCAGCCACGCGTTGGCGGCCTCCGGCAGGCCGGTCATGACGCCCGTCGCTGCCGCAGCTCGAGCACCCGGTCGCGTTCGACGGCGTTTTCGGCCAGTGCAACCACCGTGCGAGCGAGCATGATCGAGCCCTCGATCACCGCTGTGTCTGCGCTCTCACTGACCGCCGCTGCTGTGAAAGCAGGTTGGTGCAGCGATGCACCCCCGGACTCGACCCCGACGATGGGATGGATGCCGGGCATCACGTGGGTGACGTTACCCATGTCGGTGCTGCCCAGCGGCAACGCGGCTTCGACGTCCTCGGATACCGGCGCACGACCGCAGCGCACCATTTCGGCCCGCAGCGTCGAGGACAGCCAGGCATCCGGGCGCAACTCTGCATAGGGGGGTGCGTTCTCGGTGACGATGTGCTCGCAGCCGGTGCCGACAGCGCCGGCGGCGAAGCATCCGGCCATTCGGGATTCCAACTCGTGCAACGATTCCGAGTTCGAAGCTCGCAGCGTGTAGCGCAGCTCAGCATGGGCGGGGATTATGTTGGTGGCCTGACCGCCGTCAGTCACGATGCCGTGCACCATTTGTCCGGGCGCCAACTGCTGGCGCAGCAGCCCGATGGCCACTTGGGCCACTGTGACGGCGTCGGCGGCGTTCAGTCCGAGATACGGGGCGACGGCGGCGTGGGATTCCCGCCCCGTGTAGCTAATCTTGGCCTCCGCCAACGCCAGCGAGCGTGCGGCGGCGATGTCGAGTGGCCCGGGATGCAGCATCACCGTCGCGGCGATGTCATCGAACACCCCGGCATTCAGCATCAGCACCTTGCCGCCGCCGGCCTCCTCAGCGGGGGTGCCCAGCAGCACCACCGTGAGGCCGAGTTCGTCGGCCACCTCGGCGAGCGCCAACGCGGTGCCGACCGCGGATGCGGCGATGATGTTGTGACCGCACGCGTGACCGATCCCGGGCAGCGCGTCGTACTCGGCGCAGATACCGACGACCAGCGGGCCACTGCCGTACTCGGCGCGAAACGCGGTGTCCAGCCCCGCCGGTGCCGGGCTGATCTCAAAACCGCGTTCGGCGGCCAGCGTCTGGGTCTTGGCACAGCTGCGGTGCTCGGAAAAGGCGAGTTCGGGCTCGGCGTGCAGGGAATGCGACAGCCCGAGGAGATCGCAGCGACGTCGGTTCACCGCGTCCTGGACACATGACGACGCGGCGGTGGGCATGTTGGCAGTATCTCACTGACTGTCCACAGGGCCCACGGGTGCCGAACTAAGCTGCCAGTCGTGGAAGATCCGGCGGACCCCGCCCGGCTGGCAGCGATCGCGTTGGCCCAGCGGACCGGCGTCGAGGCCCACGATGTGGCCGTGGTGCTCGGATCCGGATGGGCGCCGGCGGTGACTCAACTCGGCGAGACCGTCGCGATCGTGCCGATGGACGAATTGCCGGGCTTCACAGCGCCGACCGCCCAGGGACACGGTGGCCAGGTGCAGTCACTGCGGATCGGCGCACATCGGGTGCTGGTTGTGCTGGGCAGAATCCACGCCTATGAGGGACACGACCTGTGCCACGTCGTACATCCGGTACGGACCGCATGCGCAGCCGGCGTCAGGACCGTGGTGCTGACCAACGCTGCAGGCGGCCTGCGCGAGGACTACTCGGTCGGACAGCCCGTGCTGATCAGGGACCACCTCAATCTCACGGCGCGCTCGCCCCTGGTCGGCGCACAGTTCGTGAACATGGTCGATGCGTATTCGCCGCGGCTGCGGGCCATCGCGCGCGAGATAGACCCGAACCTGAACGAAGGCGTCTACGCGGGCTTGCCGGGGCCGCACTACGAGACCCCGGCCGAGATCCAGATGCTTCGCACCCTAGGTGCCGATCTTGTTGGGATGTCGACGGTGCACGAGACGATCGCCGCCCGCGCGGCAGGTGCGGAGGTGCTGGGTATCTCGCTGGTGACAAATCTGGCTGCCGGGATGACCGGCGAGCCGCTCAGCCACGACGAGGTGCTCCAGGCGGGCCGTGAGTCAGCCAGCCTGATGGGCTCGCTGCTCTCGGCGGTGATCGAGCGACTGTGATCCAGCTGCCGGCCGCTGTGCAGGAGTGGCTCTCACATGACCCCGATCCAGACTCGGCGGCCGAACTCGCCGGCTGCAGCGAGGACGAGCTCGCCGAGCGATTCGCCCGGCCGCTGAGCTTTGGCACCGCCGGTCTGCGCGGTCCGCTGCGTGCTGGGCCCAACGGAATGAACCTGGCCGTAGTACTGCGCACAACCTGGGCACTGGCTCAGGTGCTCCTTGACCGCTCTCACGGTGGGTCACCTGTCGTGGTCGGCTACGACGCGCGCCACCGATCGGCGGAGTTTGGCCGGGCGGTTGCTGAGGTGTTTGCCGCTCAAGGCTTTCCCCCAATGCTGATGCC
>JAHZKD010000481.1 GCA_022600605.1 Actinomycetes bacterium | reverse complement strand
GCGGACTTTCTGGCCTTCGAGGCGGCCGCCTTCGACCATTGCCCGCACGGTGCGGGGGTCGCAGCCCAGCAGTGCGGCCGCTTGAGCAGCGTCGATGGAGGGTCGGCGCGTTCCGCGCTTCGCCGCCTTCGCCACCCCAGCACCTCCAGCTCCGTCGCGGCCATCCTAACTTCCCGACAGACATTCTAAAACAGTTCTGACAAGGCACGATGCGCGTCCGAAGGACATTCGAAAGACATACGAAGGACATTTTCTGGCCGACACACCGGAGCGCGTACGCGCGTTGTATGTGAATTGTCTTTAGCATGTACTTCATCAAGACGAATATGCAGCTCACGATGCTTTTTGAGTGAATTCGGCCCAAAGGATCAGGAATGGCGGCCTCTTGCCGCAGCGGGACACTGTCAGAGGATGATCGGTTCGTTCGCGCCAGCCGACGCGCCTGGGGCCTGCGCAGCTGGGAGATCCCCGAGTACGCCGGAATCGCGCACGCGATCGGCGCCCGCATCGACGCCGCAGGCGGGACCGCGAAAGTCACCGACGTGTTCGAAGACCTGCTGGCGGCCTATCCCGACATCGCGGAAACGTCGATCAAGACATACCTGTCGACACTGGAGTTCGTCGTCACCGCCGGGATGGTGCGCCGACGCACCGACGACGACGAATGGCCTGAGGTTGCGCCGCTGAACACCGTACGTGGAGCATTCCGCAACGGGACAACGAGATACGGCTACTCGTTCCGGTCACCTCGGAGCTGCTGCGGGGGTCCGGACAAACCATTCATCCAGCGGTGGCCGCCGCTGTGGGAGTGGACCCTGGCTAGCGCCGCACGTTCACCAACCCGCACGGCGCGGTCAACGTGCTCTGGAAACTCGCCTCGACATCAGGTGTCAGTATCGGCTCCCTGCGCGCCCACGCGGTGGCGGTCGGAGCGACCACGGCGGACGCGCTGATGCTGGCCTTCAATCTCCCCGACGGCACTCTCGAGGTATCGCGAGTGAGCCCCGGCGGAAATTGGATTACTCATATCCTCGGGCGTCCGGTGGGCGATCCTGTTGCAGCGCTGGCATGCCGCCTGGACTGCCAGCCAAGCGACGTGACCCGGATCTTGCGCGCCAGCGGGGACCAAGAGTTGGCGGACTTCCTCGACGACATCTGACACTGAGCAGTTGAGTTGCTCGCATTCCCGCTCGCGCGGATGCGGCCGGTCGAACCCGCCGGCCAACTCATCTCCCGCACTGGAGGATTCGCGCCACATCTGCTTCTAGTCAGAACGCATCTCGCGTAGCCCCGTCGATAATTTTGCTGGCTCGTCGCGGTATCACGCTGCTTCTTGCTCGTTGAGGTCACTCCCCTCCGGGGCCTTTACGCAGCGTGGGATGTACGCCTCGACGCTGCGGGGCCACCCACCCCACCAGCCCGAGTGAGGCTCATCCGGCTCTCGCGGCCGGCCGGGAGATCGAAGGGATGCTGTGCACCTTTCTGCCAATGGCACTTTGGCGCTAACGGTCCATCGGGATACCGTCAGGGGCAACGAGATTGACAAGAGCCAGTCTGGCGCCACCGGCGTCAACATGGCTGACCGTGCGAACGGTAACGCCCAGTTCGCGCTGATCGCCAGCGGCGCAAAACCGAATCGGAAACCACCGCGCAACTCTCGGAGCGGTTAGGACCTGACGCCTCGGTCAGACGTTTGTAGACAAACCCATTATCCCCAAGAGGAAAAGGGTCTAACTTAGTTAGTCGACCAAACGAAGGCGACTGCACATCATCCCTACCCGTTACCACATCTGCGCACGACCCTGATACACCCACTGATTGCCACAGCGTCCGCTCAGCCGCCCGCAGGCGCCACCAGCAGCAGGCTGCTGTGATTTCAGTTGACCTGGAACGCGTTCTCGGTGGCAGGCAGGCGTTGCGCGGTGAACCTCCTCTTCAGAGCTTCGAACTGGCCGAAATTGAAGCTCGTGCCGTCGATCAGGTAAGCACCCACCGCCAGGGGGTCGTCAAGACGGACTGACTCGCCCACGCTGCATGCCTCGTCGCGGTCGAACTCAAAGCTTGCCTGTAGCCCGTCCAGTTCAAGATTGATCGGCTGGATCAACGGAACGTCACCGCGAACAACCAGCTGCCCGTGGATGTTTATGAGCGCATGGTCGATCAGATCGTCAATGGCATCGAACGCGTCGGCCAGCTCCTTCGGTCGACCGTTCAGTTCAACGACGACCTCGGCGACACGCTGCCGGCGGTACTGGTTGCGTCTTGCGTTGCGCGCAGGCTCGTACTCGTTGACCAGACGCGGATTGAGCAGCACCCCTACGCGGCGCCGCGCGTCGTCGAGGACGTGCCGATCTTGTTGGGTCAGGGCCGCGGCGAGGTCGGCGTAGCGTTGCCATTCAGCCGAATCAGTGAACGCCGCCGCGATACCCTGTGCACTACTGCGGACTTCATGGCTGTCGAGGCCTAGCATGACCGCCAGGGACGGTGGCGCTGGTTCGGCCTGCAGGTTCGCTTGCAGGATCGGCTGGCTCCACGGCAGCCGACGCGAGTACTCCGGCGATCGCCGGTAGCCGCGCGGAGAGAACTGCGGTACCGGGATGGTCGGGTATAGCGGCAGTCGGCTACGTACCCATCCCACCGTCAACTCCATCGCGTGCCCTAGAGGCGCGATCGTCCGCAGGTAGTCGCGCACTTCGCCGGTGAGCTGGACCGACGGCACCTGTTGGGCAACCTGTTCCCATATACTCGTCCACAGTGGTGTCTCGGTCAGCACGGTGACCCCACCCTGCAGGTTCCGCAGTGCCTCGGTGACCACATCATCGCTATCGTTATGCGTGGGATGGCGTGCCAGGAAAGTCTGGACTAGTGGGCTGCCCGACCACGACGCAGCCAGTGCCTGCACCGCAGGCCAGACGTCTTCGGTCGACATTATTCACCTTCGCCCTCAACAGTTTTCGCCACGTCGGCAATCAGGATCATAGCCAGGTCCTGCCTACCATTGCGTTGATAGTCTGCCGGAGGTCTCGAGATGCGCTCTGCGCCGCACTGGTGGTGACGAATGAGTCCACCCTGGCGCGGCCGGTCCATCCCGCAGGGTCGGACAGTTCGCCGACAAGGACTTCCTCCCCGGTAGTGAGCCCGGCGAGCTCACGGAACCACACGCGGCGGGCTCGTTCTTCGGCAACTTGGTGCTTGGAGATCGCGAACTGGACCTGCTGAGACACCGCGGCTATCAACGCTTCGCCATCAGAACCGGAGAGTCCCATCTGCGAGGACAAATCGAGACGATGCTGCAGCAGTGCAGTGGAGTGCGCCGCGAGTATGGCGCGAGACTCCTGCAGGTTCTGCGGCACAGGGACACCCGACAATGCGGGCGCGGTGAATAGTTGTTCCAGCCAGCGATGCCAAATGCGGACTGCGACCGTCAACGGCCCTTGCCCGTCACTTAGCGGGAACGTCCATCCCGACTCGAACACGGCACGAGCAGGCTCAGCGCGCCCTAACCAGCCTTCTACGCCGGCTCCGACGGTCACCACCACCCGTCCGCCGGTGTCCTGCCAGTAGGCAACCGTCGGACGGGCCTGGGCGGTGGGGAGTAAGTGGTCCACATGGAGATTGGTCTCATCGAACCAGGCCTCCTCCGGCCGACGGCTCTCGTAGGGCGCGACGTTGACAGCGGTGAAGGGCAGATCTCGGGTGAGTCGATCGGCCAACCCGACAGCCACTCCGGAGAGTTGAGCCAGGAAGCGCGCCCTGGCCCGATCATGCTCACCAAGCCGGTCGGGCAACTTCGCAAGCGAACGAGTCAACGCCACGGCCGCCAGGAAATCCGCAAACGAGTCGTGAATTGGACGGACTGTATCGAAGGGTGCCGACCGGACAATCCCTGTTTCAGAACCGAATTCACGCAGACGCCTCACGGTCACTGAATGGCCGACGTCGGTGAGCCGCTCTGCGGACTGGGTCAAGAGTGAACCCCACTCGAGGGTGTCACAGTAGCGCTTCTGCCGGTTGAGGAGCGTAGCGTAGGCCAGCCCGAGGCCAGCAATAAGAACGCTGGCGTCGGGGTAACCGCACTCTTCTGCAATATCCGAGATCACCGTGTGGAAGATCAGGGCGGGACTGGACGCAGGACCCTTCAACGCAATCGCACGGGCTCCGAGCAGCAGCATCAGCGGGTTGCTCGCCGCTTCGTGCATCACATGACCGACCTGACGGACCAGCCAATGCGCGGTATCGGTGTCTAGCTGACAAATGCTCTCCACGATCCGGCACTGCTCATCTTCAGACATCGGACAGACCATCAGGTCGGTGGTCGCGACCGAGCGGGTTAGCATGGCGCGCATCGCCGTGAGCCCACGCCCGATCAATACCAGGTCGGCGCGTCGGTCCGCAGACAAGAATTGTTTTAACTCATTCTCAAGCTCCGCCCGCGTAGGAGCTGGGATCTCGGTTACCCCGTCGACGGCGATGATGACGTCAGTGTCGGCCAAAGCTGCAGTGCCCACCGCGGGATGGGCACCGATGAAGGTGTGCCGGTTAAGCCCTCCTGCGACCAGCGCCGCGAGCCGGCCGGGTATGTAGTCCTCGGCGCTGACCGCGATCACCACCGCGCCGCGCTCGGCCGCGCGGCGCTGCATGTCCAGTACTACCGTGGACTTCCCGCTGCCCGATGCCCCAGCCAACAAGCGGACCGCATTTTCTTGCGCCCAGTTCTCCAGAGGCTGCGGCTCGTTTGCCGCCCCGGCTGCGATGGCAACGTCAGGCCGACACGCCAGCTCGACTGGTGAGACGTCGTGGCGTGCGAGGACCGACGCGCAGAATTTGCTCTTGAGCGCGGCATCCCATTGCGCGCTCGGTGTGTGGTCTTGCGGCGTTGCCAGCAACGCCAGCACTTCGTCGCGCGTGATGATCCGGGCGGCGTCGTCGGCCAAGCCGCTGCGTTCGGTAACCATATTGAGCAGCTCGAGTACAACCCAACGACCCCGTTCTTCGGCTTCGGACGTGCTGGTCACGTTGGGTAGAAGCGCCCTGGCGCGCGTCTGCGCCGCGGCGAGGAGATCGGGATATGCCAGTCCTTCAGCGCGAACAGAGGCCCGCATCAGGGACTCATCGCTGACGACCACGTCTGCCGTCTTACCTGCTATGAGCTGGCGGATATCGCGCAGATCGCCCGACGCCGCCTTTTCCAGCGCATCACGCACTTTCACACCCGTCGGGCCGAGGCGCCCGTCAGTGACGAATTCATAGGTGGCCCCGGGACTATCACCCGCAAGCCCCGACCAGCGAACCAGCTCGTCGATGAGCTCTTGTTGACCCCAGGTATCTCTCTGATTGCGCAGCTTGAATTGAGAACCTTTGACAAGATGTCCATCCTGCGAACAAATTTCGACATCAATCACGTCGTTCGCCGCCTCGACACGGATGGCATGCAGGCTGGGGTCTGTGGCAATAGTCAATGCTGTTTGCACGGCCTGGGCATGCTGGTAGGCGAGCCCTGCCGATGCATCGACACCGCCCATTCGGCCTGCATCCTTTCTGGATCTAGCGAACCTGCCCGTCCAAGATCTATCGACTAGTAGTCCATCCATCTTTGGTTTCTTCACCACGGTCGAAACCAGTGTCCAGCTAGTTCGCTAGGCACTCCAACGGGGGCCAGATTGGTGGCGGTGATCTGAGCCGTGCGCCCGCACTCCCTGCCCGGCGATACCGCTTTCAGGGTTGGGCTTGGAGCCGGCCAAGCGCCCATCGATAGCGACGGTACTAGGAGGTCCGACATTGAGGGCCACGCCGATCCGCGCGCGCGGCGTCCGGTTGAGGCCAGTACTTACGGCACTACCGTGCAGCAGATCGCGGATTCTGTCCCCGCGCCGGGATACGGTCCTGGGTAGGCGGGGGCGTGACAATGCGATGAGATAGTCGAAGGAGATCGGGTCGTGAGCAAGCTGGGCAACTTCGTGTGGGGCATTGCCGATCAGCTGCGCGGCGTCTACAAGCCCCACCAGTACGGCGGGGTGATCCTGCCGTTCACGATCCTGCGCCGCCTGGACTGCATCCTCGCACCCACCCGCGACGAGGTCCGCGCCCTGGCCGCCACCTACAGCGGTGGCGCCCTCGATGTCCAGGTGAAACGCAAGACCGGGCTGGGGTTCTACAACACCTCCGCCTTCGACTTCCCCAAGCTGCTGGACGATCCCGAGGGCCTGCGCGCGAACCTGATGGACTACATCACCGGATTCTCGGCCAACATCGACGTCTTCGAGCGATTCAAGTTCGAGAACGAGCTAGCGACCCTGGACGAGAAGAACCGGCTCTACCTGGTGACCTCGAAGTTCGCCGAGGTCGACCTGCACCCCGACACGGTGCCCAACGCCGAGATGGGCGACCTGTTCGAGCACCTGAT
>JAHZKD010000480.1 GCA_022600605.1 Actinomycetes bacterium | reverse complement strand
CGCTCCGCATCGGCGTCAACGCCGGTTCGCTGGACAAGCGGTTCATGGAGAAGTACGGGAAAGCTACGCCCGAGGCGCTGGTGGAGTCGGCGCTCTGGGAGGCATCGCTGTTCGAGGAACACGGCTTCGGAGACATCAAGATCAGCGTCAAGCACAACGACCCTGTCATCATGGTCGCTGCCTACGAGCAGCTTGCTGCGCAGTGTGATTACCCCCTGCACCTCGGCGTCACCGAGGCCGGCCCCGCGTTCCAGGGCACCATCAAGTCGGCCGTGGCCTTCGGCGCGCTGCTGTCCAAGGGCATCGGCGACACCATCCGGGTCTCGCTCTCCGCCCCGCCAGTCGAAGAGGTCAAGGTCGGCAACCAGATCCTTGAGTCGCTGAACCTTCGGCCGCGCGGCCTTGAGATCGTGTCGTGCCCGTCGTGCGGCCGCGCGCAGGTCGACGTCTATACGTTGGCCAACGAGGTGACCGCCGGCCTGGAGGGCATGGATGTGCCGCTGCGGGTTGCGGTGATGGGTTGCGTCGTCAACGGGCCCGGTGAAGCGCGAGAAGCCGACCTCGGCGTCGCATCCGGCAACGGCAAGGGGCAGATCTTCGTCAAGGGGGAGGTCATCAAGACCGTCCCGGAAGCCTTGATCGTGGAGACGTTGATCGAAGAGGCCATGCGACTGGCCTCAGAGATGGGATCCGACATGGGATCTGACATCGGCGCGCAACGAGGTTCAGATGATGCCAACGGTTCTCCCGTTGTGACCGTAAGCTGATACCTGGCCCAGGTGCGCGGGGCCCGGCCGCCCAGCTACATCGCAGAAAGAGTCCAGATGTCGGCTCCTCCGCTTTTTCGTCTCGTAGACGAGCAACGGGTGTCGGTCGTGCGCGCCTCCGACGACATGGCGTCCGTGCGTGAGGTTCTCGACGGCGATCCAGTGGCGGCGTGCATGGTCGCTTCCAGGATCGCCGAGTACGGTGTCGAGCCGTCGGGGATCGGCGGCGAATTGTGGACGCGGCGGCGCGCAAACGAATCGTTGTGCTACGCCGGGGCAAACCTGATCCCGTTGCGCGGCGGGCATGGCGATCTGAACGCATTCGCGGACAAGGCGATGAGCCAGGCGCGGCGGTGCTCGTCGCTGGTCGGCCGCGCGGAATTGGTCCTGCCCATGTGGCAGCGCCTCGAACATGTCTGGGGCCCCGCCAGGGACGTACGCGCACATCAGCCACTGATGGCGCTCAGCAGCGCACCTGCCTGTCCGATCGATCCGGCGGTCCGGCCGGTCCGCATCGATGAGCTCGACGCCTACCTCGTCGCGGCAGTCGATATGTTCATCGGCGAGGTTGGTATCGACCCGCGCACCGGAGACGGTGGCCGGGGCTACCGGCGCCGGGTCGCCGGGCTGATCGCCAACGGTCAGGCTTGGGCCCGGTTCGAACGCGGACGGGTGGTGTTCAAGGCTGAGGTTGGTGCGCAATCACCGGCGGTCGGCCAGATCCAGGGTGTGTGGGTGCACCCGGACTGGCGTGGACGCGGTATCGGCACCGCGGGGACAGCCACCCTGGCCGGCGCGGTCGTCGGAAGCGGCCGCATCGCCAGCCTGTACGTCAACAGCTTCAACACCGTCGCGCGGGCAACATATGCGCGGATCGGATTCAGTGAGGTGGGAACTTTCGCCACCGTATTGCTGGATTGAACTCGGCGCGACATACGCTCGATCTCATGACCGAGCCGGATACGACAGCGCAGCGTCGGGTCATCGCCGACGCACTCGTTCACGCCCTCGAGCGCAGACACGCGGTGCTCGACGCCGTTGTCGCCTCCGATGACTACGACGCAGCGATCGAGGCTATCGCCGACTTGCTAGAGACGTCGTCGGTGGCTGCTGAAGCGGTCCTGCGGCTGTCGTTCGATCGACTCACCAAGGTGGCGCGCCGCAGGATCGCTGTCGAGCTGGAGAACCTTGACAAGGAACTGACCCTGCCCCCTGCAGAGCTGGCCGGTGGATCTGCGCGGCCGCTGGCGTTGCGCCCGTTCGCCGCCGACGTCGACGACGATATTTTCGCTGCCAGGACCGCTGACATGCTTTCCAAGGGTGACGGCACCTCGGCTCCCGCGGGTGATCTCAGCGACGAGATTGCCGACGCGGTGGCACGGGTCGCTGCCGAGGAGGCCGCCTGGTTGGTCGCTGAGGTGGGCTCGACGAAGGTCGGCATGGTGTTCGGTGAATTGTCCGACGGTGAGGTCGAGGTACGAATCTGGGTTCATCCGCGCCACCGCAAGCAGGGCTACGGCACGGCGGCGCTGCGTACGTCGCGTTCGGAGTTGGCTGCCTACTTCCCGGCCGTGCCACTGGTCGTGCGATCGCCAGCGGCCCGAATCTGAACCAACGCGACATCTGAACCAACGCGACATCTGAACCAACGCGACATCTGAACCAACGCGACCTTCGCGCCACAATCGACGGCCTTGCCGCGGTGAACTCCCAAGATTCCCGCAGAAAACGGATCTCGGCGTGCATGACCGGTGCGCCTGCGCCGAAATTGGATCGTTACTCTTAACATCAGTCTCAATGGCAACATTGACCTCATCAGCATCACGAGTGGCGAATCTGGCCATGGCAGCGGCGTTGGTCGTCACCGTTGGTGCCTGCACGCCGCGCCCCGACGGACCTGAACCCAGAGCCGAGGAGTTCTTCGCCGCGCTAGCCGCCGGTGACACCTCGGCCGCAGCGCAGCTCAGCGACCGCCCGGAGGCGGCAAGGGCAGCGCTCAACGAGGCGTGGGCGGGCCTGCAGGCCAGTGGTTTTGACGCCCAGATCCTGAGCAGCAAATACGCCGAGGACACCGGAACTATCACCTACCGCTACACCTGGCATCTGCCCAAGGACCGCACGTGGACCTACGACGGACAGCTCAACATGGCCCGCGACGAGGGACAGTGGGAAGTCCGCTGGAGTGCCACCGGAGTGCACCCGAGGCTCGGGGAGAACCAGACTCTGGCGCTGCGCGCCGACCAGCCGCGGCGAGCTTCGGTCAACGAACGGGGCGGCACCGACGTCCTGGTACCCGGGTACCGCTACCACTTCGCGCTGGATGCCCAGGCGGCGGGCGGCGAGCTCATGTCCTCTGCTCGGGCTGTGGTGGGGGCGCTGCACCGGTTCGACGACACGCTGGATCCGCAACGTCTCGCCGAACAGGCCAGCTCGACGACAGACGCGTTGAGCCTGATCACCCTGCAGCAGGCCGACCACGACGCAATCGCAGACGCCATCGCTGACCTGCCCGGCGTGGTGATCACCCCACACGCCGAAATCCTCCCAACTGACCACAATTTTGCACCCGCCCTGGTCAACCAGGTCAAGAATGCCGTCGCCGACGATCTCGACGGCGAGCCCGGCTGGCGCGTCGTCACCGTCAATCAGAACGGAGTCGACGTCGATGTCGTCAACGAGGTGCCCGGCCGGCCAGCACCATCGGTGACGATCAGCCTGGTGCGTGCGGTGCAGGACGCCGCCCAGCATGCCGTCGACACCACCGGCAATCAGGCCATGATCGTGGTCATCAAACCGTCGACCGGTGAGATCCTGGCCGTTGCGCAAAACGCGGCTGCCGACCAGGAGGGGCCGATCGCCACCATGGGCCTGTATCCACCCGGGTCGACGTTCAAGATCGTCACCGCCGGTGCGGCGATCGAACGAGACATGGCCACACCCAACACACTTCTGGGATGTCCGGGAAAGATGGACATCGGGCACCGCACAGTGCCCAACTACGGCGGTTTCGATCTCGGCACCGTGCCGATGTCGCGGGCGTTCGCCAGCTCGTGCAACACGACATTCGCAGAACTGGCCAGCCGGATGCCCCCGCGCGGACTCACTCAGGCTGCGGCCCAGTACGGCATCGGTCCGGATTACTACATCGAGGGACTCGACACCATCAGCGGGTCAGTACCGCCCACGGTGAACCTCACCGAACGCACCGAGGACGGGTTCGGTCAGGGCAAGGTGCTGGTCAGCCCCTTCGGAATGGCGTTGGCCGCCGCGACCGTCGCTGCGGGCCGGACTCCGGTTCCCACCCTCATCGAAGGACGCGAAACCGAGATCAACGGTGAACGCCGGCCGGTCGACCCCAGCGTCGTGAACAGTCTGCGACCGATGATGCGCCTGGTGGTTACCAACGGCACCGCCCAGGCCCTCGACGGTGCCGGTGAAGTCCGCGGCAAGACCGGCGAAGCCGAGTTCTCCGGCGGATCACACTCCTGGTTCACCGGCTACCGGGGTGATATGGCGTTCTCGGCACTCATCGTCGGCGGGGGTAGTTCGGAGTACGCCGTGCGGATGCTCAAGGGCATGCTCGACGAGTTGCCGCCGGGCTACCTCGCCTAAAGCCGCCGGGCTACCTCGCCTAAAGCCGCCGGGCTACCTCACCTAAAGATTGTCACCGATCACGCCGCAGCATGTGGTCTGCGCCGCTGACGGCGGTACCGTGGAAGCCGTCATGACCGAAATCAACCAACTACCCCCGGGCATCCCTACTGACGCAGTTGAGATGCGGATCTCCGATGCCGACCGCAACGGCACGCTGCGCCGACTGCACAACGCCGTCGCGCTCGGGCTGATCGATATTGACGAGTTCGAGGAACGCTCGGCGATGGTGTCGCGGGCTCGGTTGCGCTCAGACCTCGACACGCTGGTCGGGGATCTGCCTGGACCCGGTGCGATCGTGACTTCGGCGGCCGACCGGGTCGAATTGCGCGGTGTCCTCGGGTCGCTGAAACGTCAAGGCGAATGGATAGTGCCCAGCCGGCTCGCCCTGCACCGGCGCATGGGGTCCGTTGAGCTCGATCTGACTCGTGCGCGGTTCGCCGGACCCATCGTCGTCATCGAGCTCGACATGAGGTTCGGCGGCCTGGAGCTACGGCTGCCTTTGGGGGCGAGTGCCTCTATCGACGACGTGGAGGTCAATGTGGGTAGTGCCCATGACCACCGTAGGGACGCCTCCGCGGAAGGCAATCCGCACGTCATCCTCACCGGCAAGGTGGTGTGCGGTTCGGTGGATATCCGCGGACCCCGTAAGTCGTGGCGGCTGCCCCGGCCGCTGCGCGGACGCCCAGCTGGCTGAATAAATGTCGGCGAGTGACCTGCGCGGCGGGAAGCTAGCATTGCGTGATGTCCGCACGAACAGCCCTTCGCCCCGGCGTGGTGTCACCGACGCTGCCGGTGCCCAAGTCGATCGCCCGTCCCGAGTACGTGGGGCGCTCGACTGCGCGTGAGGGCTCCGAACCCTGGGTGCAGACGCCCGAGGTGATCGAGAAGATGCGGGTCGCCGGTCGGATCGCCGCAGGTGCGTTGGCCGAGGCCGGAAAGGCTGTGCGCCCCGGCGTGAGCACCGATGAACTCGACCGCGTCGCCCACGAGTTCATGATCGATCACGGCGCCTATCCTTCGACACTGGGCTACAAGGGATTTCCCAAGTCCTGCTGCACGTCGCTAAACGAAATCATCTGTCACGGAATCCCAGACTCGACGGTGGTCCAGGACGGCGACATCGTCAATATCGACGTCACCGCCTACATCGACGACGTGCACGGCGACACTAATGCGACCTTCTTGGCGGGCAACGTCTCTGAGGAACACCGACTGCTCGTCGAACGCACCCTTGAGGACACAATGCGCGCCATCAAGGCGGTCAAGCCCGGCAGGGCACTCTCGGTTGTCGGCCGTGTCTTCGAGGCGTATGCAAATCGCTTCGGTTACAACGTGGTTCGTGATTTCACCGGGCATGGCATCGGCACGACGTTCCATAACGGGCTGGTCGTGCTGCATT
>JAHZKD010000479.1 GCA_022600605.1 Actinomycetes bacterium | reverse complement strand
GGAGGGCAATCACGTCCGCGTCCAGGGACTTGCAAACGGCGACCATGTCGAATGGCAAGCTGTCGCTTCCGATGCCATAGTGCGCGTTCAGGCTCGCGATCGAAATCGACACGGTCCGCCCGGCATCCGCCGGGTCCGGATCGAAATCGGGGGAATCCACGACCGGGATTGTGACAGTCCGGGCCGGTGAATGGAACCGGACGCAGTCCACGCGGCAGCATCTTGGTCGGAAACTTGAGAATCACTTGACAGTCTGCAGCAGGTCCCCTTGAAGGGCCGTCCTTACCGTTTGTGTCAGGACGAAAGGACCTCTCCGATGACCTACACCGACTTCCAAACCTGGCGCAGCACCAAACTGACGAGAACGCCCGAGGTCTCCGTGGTCATCCCGGCTCACGACGAGCACGACCGGATCGTACCGACCATCGGGGCGATCTCGGCCCATCTGTGCTCCTCGGGCCTGACCTGGGAACTGATCGTCTCCGACGACGGCAGCAACGACGGCACCGTCGGCCTGGTCAGGTCATTGGGCTTCGCCAACGTCACTGTTCTGGCGCCGGGAGTAAACCGTGGCAAGGGCGCAGCCGTCCGACACGGCGTGATGGCGGCAAGGGGCCGGTACATCCTGTTCAGTGATGCTGACTTGTCGACCCCGATCGAGGAGTTCGAGAGGCTCCTGGCGGCCGTCAGGAACGGGGTGGGCGTGGCCGTGGCCTCCAGAGCGGCTGACGGGGCCGAAGAGAGCGGCCGGGGCCGGCTTCGCAGCTTCATCAGCGCGGCGCTGCGTGGTGGCGTACGAACGGCCACGGGGGTGCGGGTCAAAGACACTCAGTGCGGTTTCAAGCTGTTCACGCGCGAGTCGGCGAGGGCCCTGTTTCGGGCCTCGCACATCGACGGCTTCTCATTCGACTTGGAGATCCTCTGGCTGGCTCAGCGCTGGGACATCGGCATCGAAGAGATCCCGGTCCGCTGGATCGATGCTCCGGGGTCGAAGGTCAACCCGGGCCGGGAGTCACTTCGCTTCCTGCGTGATGTCGCGGCTTTGCGATATCGCGACATGCGTGGCCGCTACGCCGCTCAGCCGATCGCCGCGGCCCCGGCTGCGGACGCGGCCTAGGGATTATGGGCCGTGCCCATTGCAGAGCACGTCGGCCGTGGAACGATGAGGGCGTCCGCACACGCGTCCGGAGTAACGATGGAACCCAACGATCTAAACAGGCCTCTCCCAACCTCGAGACCGGATGGATTACGGATCGCGCTCGTGACCGCATACCCGCCGAGCCAAACAACTCTGAACGAGTACGGCTATCACCTGGCTCGCCATCTCGCAGCGAAGCCCGAGGTGCGCGAGTTGATCATCTTGCACGACAATGCGGCCGAACCCGTCATCGATCTGCCCGACCGCGCGAGGGCAGTGCCGGCCTGGCGCTATGGCTCCCTGCTCAATCCGGTGAGGATTGCACGCGCCGTCCGGGCGTGCGGAGCCGATGTGGTGCTCGTGAATGCTCACTTCACCAGCTTCGCGGCCAGCAAGGTGGGTGCCACCCTAGGGCTGATGACCCCCGCGCTGCTACGCGCCAGCGGAACACCGACTGTCGTGCTTCTGCACAACCTGGTGGATACCGTCGATCTTGAGGAGGCCGGCTTCTCGTCGAACCCGGTGCTCACCAAGATTCTGGCCTTCATGGGTGGGCTGGTGACCAGAATGGTCCTTGCGGCAGACAAAGTGTGCGTCACCATTCCCCAATACGTGGAGGTTCTGCGCGACAAATACGGCGCCCGGAACGTGTACCTCGCCCCCCACGGCAGCTTCGACGAACCGGACCCCATCGAACGGAATCCAGACGCGACGCCGTCTTTGCTCGCCTTCGGCAAATGGGGCACCTACAAGAAGGTCGAAGTCCTCCTCGACGCCTGCGCGATCCTCCGCGCGCAGGGGGTAGAGGTTGAGGTCGTCGTTGCCGGTACCGACAGTCACAATGCGGTGGGATACCTCGCGGGTGTCAAGGAGAAGTATCGCGACCTGCCGGCCGTCAGCTTTACCGGATACGTCTCCGAGGAAGACCTGCCCCGGGTGTTCGGTTCCGCAACCGTGGCCGTCTTCCCTTACACCAGCACCACGGGCTCTTCAGGTGTGCTGCATCAGGCTGGTTCGTACGGATGCCCGGTGGTATTGCCCGACATCGGCGACTTCGCTCAGGTTGTGCGCGACGAGGGCTTCGAGGCGGTCACGTTCGATCCGGGCGATGCCGGCGACTTGGCCAGGGCCTTGCGCGCAATGCTCGCCGATCCCGCCGGTATGGCTGCGATGGGAGCTGTAAACAGGGCCGCAGCATGCGGGATTCCACTTGCAGATGTTGCCGACTGGCATCTGGCCCATCTCCAGGAGCTCTGCAGCTGACTGAGATTTTCGGCTTCGTTCAACCGGTTGCTGATGAGGATCGCGCCTCGGCCCGTTGGGCGTTGAGGCTGAAGGTGCCGACGGCGGCTAGTGAACCTGGGACTGCGGGGTGGCGGCAACCGCTCGGGTACCGGGTGCCCGACAACGAATAGCCCT
The DNA here is from genome assembly GCA_022600605.1 of Actinomycetes bacterium. GTDB lineage: Bacteria > Actinomycetota > Actinomycetes > Mycobacteriales > Mycobacteriaceae > Mycobacterium. The sequence goes on along the minus strand of JAHZKD010000479.1, from coordinate 1,532 downwards.
TGGCCGGCAGGCTCAATTTTTCTTGAGCCAATCCTGACAATTGTCCCCCTTCCACCTTGCATCTGGCTCCCTATCTTGAGTGATAAGGCCCAAGACCGGCCGATCACACCAACCGGAAACCAGAAGCGAAGAGGTAACCCCGATGACGGCATTGACTGCAGTCGCCAGTGGTCAGGTGACATCCGGATCGAGCAAGACTTGCGCGATCGTCCTGCCAGAGCGTTTCGACGTTCACGAGGTCCCGCAGTTCGCGTCGAACCTAGACCCAATCGCCACGACGGGATCGGTCGTGGTGATTGATGCCTCCGAAGTCCGGTACATCGACCGCCGCGGCATGGACGCCCTGATCGACGCCAGGTTGCGGTGCATGGACCACGGCGGTGATCTGACCCTCGCCGATGCGAGTGTCGCAGCTCGCGTCATCCTCGAGTTGTCCGGACGCTATGAAGCCCTCAACCCGATCGAAACTGCAGTCCGGCAGGACCTGCCGCTGGAAAGTGAGCAGGCGGCATGAGCATTGCGATCCTCCGACCGTGCCCGCTGCTCAGCGCGGTCGAGGCAATGAATCTCAGGGACAGCTTCAAGCAGGTGCTGGAAAATGGCGGCACCGGCTTGGTGGTCGATCTCACCGGCGTGCAAGAGCTCTCCGCGGCCGGCTTGGCCGCCGTTACCAACCTCATCGGGCAGGGCAGACGGAGCGGAATCCCGGTCCGGGTACTGATGCCGGAGGAGGGTACCGGGGCGGCTCGCATTGTCCATCAGGCCGATCTCGGGCGATTCCTCGCTCCGGGCGGCGTGTGGAACACGCTGCCGAACGACCACAGCGGATCGGTGAAACCAGGCAGTCGCCGGAGCGCACGTCGCCAACGGTGGCTGCGACGCCGAGGTGGAGCTTCTGGAACTGCGCCCCTGCTGCCCGCGGCAGCGCTGTGAGGGGCATCGGGTGCAACGAGGCCAGAGAACAGCCGATCGCCGAACAGTCGCACCGCAACGATCAAGACGACTGGAGGTCGCAACTCCATGGACGCTGACGATCTCGCCATCTTCCGCAAGACCCGCCGCAGCCGCCGGTCCGCGTGGGGCCCCAGGCATTCTGTCTATCCCGTCTACGAGCGGCGGGCCAACGTTCACACGAGGGGGGCAGCCCACTGATGTGGCTGGTTGAGGATCAGTCGCCCAATTTCTCAGTGCAATCGAGGCAAGACCGCGACAAATCCGGGTATCGGGCATCTCCGGGGTCGGCCGTCAGGGCACACTGGGAGCGTGCGAATCCTGATCGTCGACGACTCTCCCGAGGTGGTGGAGACACTGCGACCGGTGTTGCTCAACGACGGTCACGAGGTGCAGGTTGCCGACAATGGGCGAGCCGGTCTCGAAATCGCCGCCTCGTTCCAGCCGGAGATCGTTCTGCTCGACGTAGTTTTACCCGAGGTCGACGGGATCGAGGTCTGCAGACGCCTGCGAGGGTTTTCGGACGCCTACGTCATCATGCTGACCTCCCGGGATCATGAGGTGGACCGCGTCGTCGGCCT
>JAHZKD010000478.1 GCA_022600605.1 Actinomycetes bacterium | reverse complement strand
GTCTGAGTTTGTCTCAGATTCAGGGTTGGGATGTTCAGCATTTAGAGGACGCTGCCCAGCGGTGGGACTCGACTGCGCAGTTGTGGGAGGACTGCTTTGAATCGGTGCATCGGGGGTCGTTGAATCCTGGCGGGTCGGTGTGGGAGGGCGATGCCGCCGAAGCGGTGCAGGAGCGCACCTTCGCTGATTTGGTGAAAGTGCGTGGCCTGGCTGATGTTTTGCGGGAAGCGTCGTCGGTGGCCCGCTGGGGGGCATCAGATCTGCTGTACGCCCAGCAGGCCGTATTGGCCGCGGTCGAGGCAGCCCAAGCTGCCGGGTTCACTGTGGGTGAAGACCTCTCGGTGTCTGATCCCACTCCGTTGGCGTCGCTGCTTCGGGGTGGGCGTCAAGCACAAGCCGAGGAACTGGCTGACTACATCTCTTTCCGCGCGCAGGCATTGAAGGCGTTGGATACCGACGTCGCCACCAAAATCACCACCATCACCGCCCCACTGCACGAAGTCAGCTTCAACGAAGCACCCGTCGATAACCCCACCAACCACATCCAAGCTCTCGATAACGAGACCAGAGAGCGAGATGCCCGCCACCCCGATGGTCGGGAGCGCGACCCAGATGGCCAGGACGGGCGTCGTGTGCGTGAGGATGAGGTGTTCCGCAGGCCCCCTGGTGGTAGCGGTGAGGGCACCGACTTTTTCGAAAGTGATTGGGCGGGCCGGGCGATTCTTGAGCGGTACCTCTTAGGTGGTGGCGAGGACTGGCACATCAACGATGATCCTGAATGGACGCGGTACATGACAGCGCATCCGGGTCTGGCGCGCGAACTCGATGGCCACGTTCGCGCCCAAGCCGAACAGTCGCTCAACGAATACTTGAGCGGGGCCGGTGCCCAGCGCGACTACTCTGCTCAATTCCGCGCGGAGCTTCAAAACGGGGAGTCCATCACGGGATACCAGTATTTGAACGGCACCAACGATCTGGCCGGGGGATTCAAGATCGACGGAACAACTCATGTTGAGGATCTGGCCGATGGCAACTACAGGGTGACCGTGGATGGTGGTTATCAGTGGAACGACATCATCGACCCGAACTACCAGTACTCGACCGACACATTCAAGAACAGAATCGCCGAACTCTTCACCCTGGGCCAGGCCGAGGACTATCAGATTCACATCGGCTGGCACAGCCCGACCGAGTTGATCTTTGACCAGAACGGAGCGCTGATCAGCGCGAAAGGCTATCCCTACCAATGAAAATCCGCCGTACCGTCGCTCTCGTCATGCCGTTTGTTTTGGCCGCAGCAGTTGCGGGTTGTGGACTCTTCAAAAACGAGGAAATTATTAAACGCGCCGTCAGACCCGGCGAACCCAAAGTCTCCCCGTCTGGTCTTTACACCGCCTACGCCGAGGAAGGGCCTCTCCAAAACACCGTCAAGACATGGGTCGATGTCATCCGCGACAAAGACGGAAACGAAGTCTTCCGTGACGACGACGCCTACAGCACCCGCCACGGCATCCTCTTTACTTGGCTATCCAGCGAGCCGAACCAACTCTGGATCATTTCTGGCGATGTAGGAACCTTCTACGTCTCCCCCGGCCCGGACGGAGTATGGACGAAACACCTCGGGAATGATTCGCCGCAAGAGATCGTAGACATACGCGGATACTGATCCGCGCTGACAAGAACCGGGAAACACGCCCTGACCGTTGTGTCTTTATCGGTTGTTATTGTGACACTCTTGGGTGGCTGGTCCTCACGTGAGGTGATGCCGACCGCCCCATGTCCCACAATCGTGTACTGAAACCGCCCATCCCCGGCGGGGAGTTTTGCGACACCCGCGCCGAGCCCCTGGCCGGTCACCGAGCCGAGGCCCTATGACCACCGATGACGCAGAGCCGCGGTACTTCAAAATCCGGGATACCGAATCGGGACAGTTGTGCTGGTTGGCGGCGGTGACCGACATCGAAGACCGCTGGTCGACAGCAGTGTTTGGGTACGTGCCCGACCTTGAGGCGTTCGTCTACAACGATCCGTTGACCGTCGATGTCCAGGTGGACCACGATCTCGACCTCGATTACCTACCGATCACCGCCGAGGAAGCCGCGGCCATGATCAGGTCCGGAGAGCTAGGCCGTTTCGAGGGCCACGACGACTATCTGCTGGCCAAATTCCGCGAAGAACCGCGCAAACTCCCGCCACCTGCGGCGGCCCCCTGAAAAACGGGCTCCCGCCCGACCCTGGCGGGTCGGTTGGGTCTGAAATGTCCTACCTCACTAGGTGAATGCCCCCCAGCGTAGCCAGGTCGGCGTCACCGTTATCGCTGCTCGGTGACCGTGATCGCCATTCCTGGGAAGAGCAGATTGAAGATCTCCTCGACGTAGCCGATAGCATCTGGTCCCTCCAAGATCGGGAGTAATTCCGGAATCAGGCAAGCGCCAGCAGGTTCGCCGGCGCTACACAACTGAACGCATGGCTCGCGATGCTCTCGCCGAGTTGCAAAGCAGCGTCGCCGACGGCACGTTCGTCAGCCGGTCGACGCTCACCGTCGGCCAGGCTTGTGCGGACTGGCTTGCTGGGAGGCACGGCATTCGGCCAACAACACGCGCGGCATATGAGCATTCCTTAGCGCCATTGCGGACCCGTCACGGAGAGTTGGAGGTTCAACAGCTCACAAAAGGCGACATGGACCAACTCGTTGCCGATCTGGTCGCTGGCCGGTGCCCTGGGCAGCGCAAGGGATGGACGGCCGGATCGGTCAATCCGATGCTGAACCACGTTTCGGCTGTTCTGTCCGGCCTCGTGGCCGAGGGAGTGCTCGTTCGCGATGTTGCGTCGCTGGTTGACCGACTCAAAAAACCTCGACAGAGGCTGAAGACTTTCACTGAGGAAGAGGCGCGCAAACTACTGGGACACGTCGAACGTGATCGGCTCGGGCATGCCTGGCCCCTCGCGCTGTCCGGCTTGCGGCGCGGTGAGCTAGGTGGCCTGCGGTGGGGCGATGTCGACCTCCTCGCAGGCTCTGTGGCGATAATCCACAATCGGGTGTCGGTCAACGGTCAGGCGATGGACAGCCAACCGAAGACCGAAGACTCCGCCAGGGTGCTACCGCTTACACCGGCACTCACCGCAGCGTTGCGGCGGGCGCTCGCGATCCAGAAAGTCGAGCGGCTTGCGTTAGGCCCCGACTATGGGCCGGGGGAACACGTCGTGTGCGACCAGGTCGGCCGCCCGTACCACCCCGACTCCCTGTCGGATTTCTGGCGGGCGCTGTGTATTGACGCCAAGGTGCCTCGGATCCGACTGCACGACGCCCGACACACGTGCGGCACGCTGATGCACATGCAGGGCGTGCCGATCGTGGTCATCTCGCAATGGTTAGGGCATGCAGATCCTGCGTTCACCATGCGGACTTATGTGCACAGCCAGGACGATGCGCTCAAGCTCGCTGCTGAGTCTTTGCAGCGGGTTGTGACACCGTCGTGACAACGAAGGTCCGATCGAACAAATTTGCGACCCGCGCTCGACCGCATAAATGCAGGTAGAAGTGATTTCCTGTGGAGCCTCCTGTCAGGATTGAACTGACGACCTTTCGCTTACAAGGCGAGTGCTCTACCACTGAGCTAAGGAGGCGTGAAGCGGGGATAAGCCTATCGGCTCAGTCGTCGAGGGCGTCGAGGACATCGCGGTCCTCGACGCCCGCTGATGGCAGGGCCGGCCGCGTGGAGCGCCGCGACCGTCGCCGCGGAATGCGGTCCGTGATGCTACTCAGCGAGGCGACCATTCTGTTGAGTGAATCGACAGCATCCTGCAGGGTGTCGGCGGTGGGCGTCATTGTCTCGACGGCGGGCGCCAGCCGACTCAGGATTTCGGCGGCTTCGGTGAGCTGTTCGAGCGGCCCATTCTTCGCCGTCAGCTTGTCGACGAGGCCGTCCTCGGCAAACATCCGCTCGACCAGGCCGTCCTCGGCAAACATCCGCTCGACCGGCCCGTCCTCGCTGAGCAGCCGATCTGCGAGCCCGCCGGGCGCCAGGGCACGCTCCAGCCCGCTACCTTCCAGGGTGACCCGATCGAGTAACCCGCCCGGTGCGGTCAACTGGTCGACAAGCCCGCCCGGACGCGTCAGCTTGTCCGCCGGTCCGTCACGGGCCAGTAGGCGACCCATTGCCCGGTCTGGTTCGGTCAATTCGTCAACCCGGTTGGCGCCATGGATTGCGCCGCGCACCGGCAGTATGTCGGTGATCGGGTTGACTGTCTGCGTGCTCTCTTCTCCCAAGGATTGCTTCACCAGCCCGAGTGCGATGGCCGCAACGTCGAGTCCGGTGTCGGCGGCCGCGAGGCCGACCCTGACAGGGGTTGTCGCTATGTCCGCGATCACTTTCCCAAGGTTCATCCGATAAGTGTATGGACAAAAGCTGTAAACTCACAGGAAGTGCACAGTTAGCGAACGGGATCTTCCAAGCAAATTGGTAGACATTAAGAGTCATGGCCATGCCGATTCAAGAAAAAGTCCCAGAGGCACGAGTGTTGGTGGTCGATGACGAGGCCACCATCGTCGAATTGCTATCAGTGAGTTTGAAGTTTCAGGGCTTCGAGGTTCACACCGCGTCCAACGGCGCCGCCGCGCTCGACAAGGCGCGGGTGCTTAGGCCCGACGCGATCATTCTCGACGTCATGATGCCGGGAATGGATGGCTTCGGGTTGTTGCGGCGAATGCGGGCCGACGGCATCGACGCGCCGGCCTTGTTTCTGACCGCCCGCGACACCCTGCAGGACAAGATCACCGGTCTGACGCTGGGTGGCGACGACTACGTAACCAAGCCATTCAGCCTCGAAGAGGTTGTCGCGCGGCTGCGAGTGATACTGCGGCGGGCCGGCCTGGGCCACGAGGAGCCACGGGTAGCCCGGCTGAGGTTCGCCGACATCGAGCTCGACGAGGACACCCACGAAGTGTGGAAGGCCGGTGAGCCCGTCTCCCTGTCACCCACCGAGTTCACGCTGCTGCGGTACTTCATCATCAATGCGGGCACAGTGCTGTCCAAGCCGAAGATCCTCGATCACGTGTGGCGCTATGACTTTGGCGGCGATGTCAACGTCGTGGAGTCCTACGTTTCCTATCTGCGGCGCAAGATCGATACCGGCGAAAAGCGTCTGCTTCACACGCTGCGTGGGGTCGGTTATGTCCTGCGCGAGCCTCGCTGAGCGATCGTCAGCCGAGCCCGCGAGCGCCGGCCAGTGCTCAAGAGCGCAACAATGGTGGCGTGGTGGGTCTGATCAGGCAGCAACTCCGTCGTGGTATTCCGCTTCGCATAGGGCTAGTGGCCGCAATGTTGGTGCTGGTGGGCTGTGGTTTGGTGGCTTCGGGCGTCGCAGAGTCGACGATTTTGCGGCACAACCTGATGAACCGGGTGGACCACAGCTTGATCGAAGCTTCGCGGGGCTGGGCGCAGCTGCCCAGCCAGCTGTCCTTGGTTACTGATGAGGACCCCACCCTGGAGCATCCCCCGACCGACTTCTATGTCCGTGGCATCGACTCGCAGGGGCGCCATTGGTTAGCGGTCAACGACTACGTTGCCGAGCCAGCGCTGCCCGCTAACAACGATGTGGGACCGGCACCGGTGACTGTCGGGTCAGTCGGTCACCCCAACGTCCAGTGGCGCGCGATGACGGTCACTGGACCGCGCGGGGAGCGGACCACGATGGCCATCAGTCTTTCCGAGGTGAAGTCGACCATGCGGTGGCTGTTCTATACACAGCTGGGCATCGGGGCGGCAGTCCTGTTGTTGCTTGGTGTCGTCGGCTATGCCGTCGTGCGGCGCAGCCTGCGTCCGTTATCAGAGGTCGAGCAGACGGCCGCCGCGATCGCCGCCGGCCAATTGGACCGTCGCGTACCCGAACGAGACCCAAGCACAGAGGTCGGGCGATTGTCTTCGGCGCTCAACGGAATGCTCGCGCAGATCCAGCGCGCGATGGCCCTATCGGAATCATCTGCAGAGCAGGCTCGTACCTCCGAGGAGCGGATGCGCCGTTTTATCACCGACGCCAGCCACGAGCTGCGGACACCGCTGACAACGATTCGTGGGTTCGCCGAGTTATACCGACAAGGTGCCGCCCGCGACGTTGAGATGTTGATGAGTCGCATCGAAAGTGAGTCGAGCCGAATGGGTTTGCTCGTTGAGGACCTGCTGCTGTTGGCCCAGCTTGATGCGCAGCGTCCCCTGGAACAGAATCCAGTCGATCTGCTGGCGCTGGCCGCCGATGCCCTACACGACGCCCGGTCGATCGCGCCGCAACGTACGATCGGCCTGGAAATCTTCGATGGGCCGGGCACCCCTGAGGTAGTGGGCGACGAAGCTCGGCTGCGTCAGGTGCTGAGCAACCTGGTGGCCAACGCGCTGCAGCACACTCCCGAGGATGCAGGCGTGACCCTGCGAGTGGGAACCGACGCCGACGATGCCGTGCTCGAGGTCTGCGACGAGGGGCCGGGGATGAGTGCAGAGGACGCCCAACGCATATTCGAGCGGTTCTATCGAACGGATTCGTCGAGGGCGCGAACTACCGGCGGCAGCGGGCTGGGACTGTCGATAGTCGACTCCCTTGTGCGTTCGCATGGCGGCAGCGTCCGGGTGACCACCGAGCCCGGCAATGGGTGTTGCTTTCGGGTGAGCATGCCGCGCATCACCGATGCGGCGGTGTCAGTCAGCGCAGCTGCGCCAACGCAGCCTTGATCTTCGTCTGCGCCTCGTCGAGCGACTCCGCTGTTGGGCTGCGGTCGACGTTGGCGAATCCAAAGTCCGACAAGTTTCGTGCGGGGAACACATGGACATGCAGATGGGGCACCTCAAGTCCGGCGATGATGACTCCGGCGCGGTTGGCATCGAAAGCCAAGCACACTGCCTTGCCGATCAGCTGTGAGACCTCCATGACCCTGCTGAAGACTGCGGGACCAAGGTTCTGCCACTGGTCAATCTCGGCCCGCGGTACCACCAGCGTGTGACCCTGCGTCATCGGTTCGATAGTCAGGAACGCCACGATCTGCTCGTCCTCGTAGACGAATCGGCCGGGGATCTCCCCGTTGATGATCTTCGTGAATACGGTCGCCAT
>JAHZKD010000477.1 GCA_022600605.1 Actinomycetes bacterium | reverse complement strand
TGGCCGCGCACGGGCAGGCCGCGACGGTGCCGCAGGCCCTGGTAACAGCCGATCTCGATCTTGCGGCGGATATCGCCCTGGACCTCGCGACGCAGGTCACCCTCCACCTTGAGATTTCCCTCGATGAAGTCGCGCAACTGGGTCACCTGATCATCGGTCAGGTCCTTGGTGCGCAGATCCTTGTCGATACCGGTACCGGCCAGGATCTCCTGGGAGCGGGTACGTCCGACACCGTAAATGTAGGTCAACGCGATCTCCATGCGCTTATCGCGCGGGAGATCGACGCCCATAAGTCGAGCCATGTGTGCCAGTCCTCGTGTTCTGCGGAGGTCTTATCCCAGTCCGTTCCCACTCGCTGGTGGGGTCCGGCCTCCGTGCCGGACGTGGATGATTGCTATTCACTCAGCTCTCATCGCTGCTGCGCGGCGTATCCGCTCAGTGGTACTGGGAGGTCTTCATTCAGTTGTGGTAGTCGGCAGTTGTGTCAGCCGGCAGTTGTGTCAGACGGCGCGCGAGCGCTCATCCCTGCCGCTGCTTGTGGCGCGGATCAGAACAGATCACCATGACCCGCCCATGCCGACGGATCACCCTGCACTTGTCGCAGATGGGCTTGACACTCGGGTTCACCTTCACGGCTCGTTCGATCCTTCTGTGCTTCTGGGTGGGCGCTTCTGTGCTTATCGATGACTCGCGCGAGCGCTCGTCACTTGTACCGGTACACGATGCGGCCGCGGGTCAGGTCGTAGGGCGAGAGCTCCACCACGACGCGGTCCTCCGGGAGGATGCGGATGTAGTGCTGCCGCATCTTGCCACTGATGTGGGCGAGCACCTTGTGTCCGTTCTCCAGCTCAATGCGGAACATCGCATTGGGCAGGGGCTCGACCACGCGGCCTTCGACCTCGATGGCGCCGTCTTTCTTGGCCATACTGTGTAGCGATCCTTGCTTTCGTTTCGTATCGGCCGGTTGGCCCGTTCGGCTTTTCGGCCTGTCCAGCGCAGCCTTCGACCGACCGAGAACGTCCTGACGGGGCACGCAAGAAGTCGGCGCGTAGGCAGCACCGTTGCTCCATGCTACTCGCAGACCGGCCGGGTCCAAAATCTACGCGGAACGGTGCGCAGATCATTTCGGGGCAGCGGCCGTACTACGGCCGTACTACGGCCCTACCACGATGGCCTTACTCAGCGCCTTTGGTGCGAGCCTAGGTGAGGGCGGGTCACGGCGTTCGTCGGCCGGGGCGGCACCAAGGGGTCCGGGGCCAGCCCGGGTTTCGGGTCCGCCGAGCGATCGCCAGTCCCTCCGGTCTCAGAGTCCAAAGTCCTCTGCGTTTGGGTGACCAACGCCTCCAGCGCTGCAGGAAGGCGCGTTCTACGGTCAACAAGACGCGTTCTACGGTCAAGAGAGCTTCGCCGCACCGCTGATTCACCACAACCGCTCAAATGTCCAGTGAGGAGTCGACATGCACAGTGCACCCAGAGGAGTGGTTGTCGGAACCGACGGGTCGCCGGCAGCCGAGTCGGCTGTTGAGTGGGCCGCGCGCGAGGCTGTTCTCCACGGGGTCCGGCTCACACTGGCGCACGTCCTCACTGAGGCTCACGCGGCGACCTGGTACGAAGTCGCTCATTCCGCTGAACTGGCACAGATCGCCGAGCAGCGAGGCCGCGAGATCCTGGACCGAGCAACGAATGTCGCCCAACGAGCCATTTCAGATGCCGGGCCGCTGAACATCAGTGAGTGCACCGTCGAGGGCAATGCGGTGGCTGCGCTGGCTGACCTGTCCAAGGATGCCGAGATGATCGTGGTCGGCGGCCGAGGCCTCGGCACAGTGAGAAGCGCGCTGCTCGGCTCGGTGAGCGCCGGGCTGTTGCATCACGCCCACTGCCCGGTGGCGGTAATCCACGGTGAGCTCACCTCGGGCACACAGACATCGGGAGCGCCCGTCGTCGTCGGGATCGACGGCTCGCCGGATTCGGAGCGGGCTCTGGCAATCGCATTCGACGAAGCTTCGAGGCGGGCCGCGGGCCTGGTTGCGGTGCACGCATGCCATGAACCAACGGCCTACGCCTTCCCCAGCGTGGACACGACGTACCGGCCGCAGGCAGAACTGGTGGTGGCGGAGCGGTTGGCCGGCTGGCAGGAGCGCTACCCCGACGTGGCGGTGCGCACGGTGGTCGTGCGGGACCGCCCGGACCGTCAGCTACTCGAACAGTCGAAGTCGGCGCAACTGGTCGTCGTCGGCAGCCGCGGCCGTGGCGGATTCGCTGGAATGCTGCTGGGCTCTGTTAGTTCCGCGGTGGCGCAGGCCGCCGGGGTGCCGGTGATCGTCGCACGGTAACCCTGACGCGCGGTAACCCTGATCGGGGTATGGCCCAGAAGGACATGGATTCCTAACGGAAGGACACATTGATGACCGCTAGCGGTGAAGGCACCGAGATCGTTGTCGGAGTGGATGACTCACCGTCATCTCAGGCGGCGCTCGAATGGGCCGCAGGGAATGCGATGCTGCGCGAGGCGCCGCTTGTCATCCTGTACGCGGCCGCTGCGTCGGCCTCGATCTGGCCGATCGCGCCGGTCCCGACCGGGATCGTGGAGTTCCAGCAGGAGATCGCCCGGGACATCCTCAAGGACGCTGGCAATATCGCCGAGAAACTCACGCAGGGATCGGTACCGGTCTCCACTAATTTCGCCCTCGCAACACCCACTGCCGCAATGGTGGAGGCCTCCAAGACCGCGACGATGGTCGTGGTGGGATCCCGCGGGCTCGGGGCATTCGGACGTGTCATCCTGGGCAGTGTCAGCATGGGCTTGGTACACCGCGCGCACTGTCCGGTGGCGATAGTTCCCAGCGAGAGTCCGACACCTGACTCCGGAGCGCCGGTGATACTCGGATACGACGGTTCCGCAGCCTCCCGGTCGGCAGTTGAGTTGGCCTTCGTGGAGGCCGCACGCCGCGGCGTCGAACTGGTCGTGATGCACGCCTGGTGGTCGCCCGGCATGTTCAAGATGCCCAATTTCGATTGGGAAACCGTGCGACCCGACATCGACACGGAACTGGACGGACAGTTGGCCACCTGGCGGGAACGCTTTCCAGACGTCCGCGTGCGTCGGGCAGCGGTCCTGGATCAGCCTGCCCGCCGGCTGGTCGAGGAGTCCGAATCCGCACAGCTGCTGGTCGTGGGTAGTCACGGTCACGGCGCTGTGGCCAGCACCCTGCTGGGCTCGGTGAGCAGTGCGGTAGTGCAGGCGGCCAAGGTTCCCGTCATCGTCGCTCGGCGGAAGTGACGCAACAGCTGTCGTGGCACGAAACTCTGCACGCTGCGGGAACCGGGACCGACTGCTACTGGCCCACAAGGCCGCCAGCCGTTCCGAACCCGGCTAGGGTTTGACCATGCGACTGCTGGTCACCGGTGGCGCCGGCTTCATCGGCGCCAACTTCGTACGCGGCGCGGTTCGTGAGCACCCCGAGGTCGCGGTGACGGTGCTCGACGCCATGACCTACGCCGGCAGCAGGGAGTCGCTGGCTGCCGTGGACAATGAGATCCGTTTGGTGCAGGGCGACGTCGCCGACAC
>JAHZKD010000476.1 GCA_022600605.1 Actinomycetes bacterium | reverse complement strand
CGCACCCCGGGCAGGCTGGCCTTCGCGCCGATCGTTGACGCAGACATCGTGCCGGACTACCCGGTAACCCTGGCCAGGCAGGGCTTGACCCATCCGGTGCCGCTGATCATCGGCACCAACAGAAACGAAGCGGCACTGTTCCGATGGATGAAATCACCGCTGATGCCCATCAAGCCCGAAAGCATCAAGGCGATGTTCGCTGAGATCGCGGCCGAACAGCCGAGCCTGCAGTTGCCCAGCGAGGCCGAGCTGGGCGGCACCTACCGGGGTCGCGGCAAGGTCAAGCACCTGGGTGTGGCCAGCGATCTCGGCTTCCGTATGCCCTCGATTTGGTTCGCCGACGGCCACCGCACGGTCGCGCCGGTCTACCTCTATCGTTTCGACTTCGCCACCCCGATGCTGCGGGTGCTACGTCTGCACGCCGCGCATGCCACCGAGCTTCCCTTCGTGTGGGGCAATCTCGGCGCGATACCCCGGGACCCGATGTTCGCTCTGGGTGGCCGCAAGCTCGGTGCGGCGGTATCCCAGCGAGTGCGCAGCAGGTGGACCAACTTCGCGAAACGCGGCGACCCGGCCGGGCTGAGCGGCGAACCGTCGTGGCGCCCCTACGATGCCGAAGGTCGCGCCACCCTGGTCATCGACAAGAAGGATTCGGTGGTCGACGACCTCGATGCCGAGGTGCGCCGCGCCTGGGGCGACGAGGTCCTCAGCTTCCTGTAACGACCGTAGACATCCCTCGGAGGTGCCGCCGTGGAGTTCCTGCCGCCGCAGATGATCGACCCCGTTCTCTTCGCCATTCCGTTCTTCCTGCTTCTGCTGATCATCGAATGGACGGCAGCACGCAAACTTGAACGCCTGGAAAATTCTGCAGATACCGTTCGCCCGAGGCGGGGCGCTTACCTCACACCCGACTCCTTGGCCAGCATTTCGATGGGCGTGGTATCGATTTTCACGCTGGCCGCATGGAAGTTCTTGGCGCTGTTGGGTTATGCGGCGATCTACACCTATGTTGCCCCATGGCATCTGCCCGCCAACCAGTGGTACACATGGCTGATCGCGATCGTCGGTGTCGACCTACTGTTCTACGCGTATCACCGCACCGCGCACCGAGTACGGTTGATCTGGGCTACCCATCAGGCCCATCACTCCAGCCGGTACTTCAACTTCGCGACTGCTCTAAGGCAGAAATGGAATAACAGCGGGGAGATCCTGATATGGATTCCGTTGCCACTGTTGGGCGTTCCACCCTGGATGGTGTTCGCCGGGTTCTCGGTCAATCTGGTCTATCAGTTCTGGGTTCATACCGAACACATCGACAAGCTTTGGTGGCCAATAGAATTCGTCTTCAATACGCCTTCTCACCATCGGGTGCACCATGGTATGGACCCCGAGTACTTGGACAAGAACTACGGTGGGATCCTGATCGTGTGGGACCGGCTATTCGGCACGTTCCAGCCCGAGCGGTTCCGGCCGCATTATGGATTGACCAAGCCTGTCGACACGTTCAACATCTGGACGCTGCAAACCCGCGAATACGCCGCGATCGGCCGTGATGTGCGCGCTGCCCGGGGCGTGCGGGAAAAACTGGGCTTCATCTTCGGCCCACCCGGCTGGGCGCCGACGGGCGCTCCGAGAATCGACGACCCCGCGCGGGCACACTAGTTACACCGGGCCGCTAACCCCAGGGCCCCTAATCACCGAGCCCCGCACCACAGGGCCCCTAACCACCGGGCCCCGCACCACAGGGCCCCTAACCACACCGGCGCCTTCAACCAGACCGTAGTCTGCGCAGTGTGGAGACCGTCTTCGACGCACACGTCGATCCCGCGCTGATAGATCGCTCGCTGGCAGGTAGCAGCTTCGGGTCGGTCTGGCTGGATATGCCGCGTCCCGACTTTGGGCCGCCGACCGGTCCTGTGACCTGCGACCTGCTGGTGATCGGCGGCGGTTACGTCGGGCTGTGGACTGCTTTGCATGCCGCTCGCCGCCACCCCGACCGCCGCATTGTGCTGGTCGAGGCCGATCGCATCGGATGGGCCGCTTCCGGTCGCAACGGCGGCTTTGTCGATGCCAGCCTGACGCACGGACTCGAGAACGGTAAGTCGCGCTGGCCCAACGAGATCGACACCCTCGAGGCATTAGGAATGGAAAACCTCGACGGCATGCAGACCGAGATCGCCGAACTCGGCTTGGACACCGAATGGCAGCGCGCCGGGATGCTGTCGGTGGCTACCGAGGCGCATCAGGTGGACTGGCTGGAACAGGCTGCCGCCGAGAACCAAGGGCAACTGCTCGACCAGGGACAAGTCCGCGACGAAGTCCACTCACCGACTTACCTGGCGGGTCTGTACAACCCCGACACGTGTGCGATAGTCAACCCCGCCAAACTGGCACTGGAGCTAGCGCGGGCCTGTCGCGACTTCGGCGTCGAGGTCTTCGAGCACACCGCAGCCACCCGGATCGACTCCGGCGGCGCCGCGTTGTTCGTACACACCGACGGGCCCACAATCACCTGCCGCGAAGTCGTGTTGGCAACCAACGT
>JAHZKD010000475.1 GCA_022600605.1 Actinomycetes bacterium | reverse complement strand
GTGCCTGGCGCAGCAAGCGTCCCGATTCCTCCCGGTTGGCGTCCCGGCGCAGCAGCATGCCCTTGGCGAACGACAACTTGTCGCCGTGGCGGCGCGGAACCACATGCAGGTGGATGTGGAAGACGGACTGGAACGCGGCCTTGCCGTCGTTGAGGGCGAGGTTGTTGCCGTCGGCGTGCAGACCGGAAACGCGGGCCGCGTTGGCGATGCGCTGCCCGATCGTAGCCATCCGCGCCAAGGTTTCCGGCGGCGTATCGGTCAGGTCGACGGTGTGACGTTTGGGGATGACCAATGTGTGACCGCGGGTGAACGGGCGGATGTCGAGAATGGCGAGGTGCTGGTCGTCCTCGAAGATCTGGATGGCTGGAGCGTCGCCGGCGACGACGGCGCAGAACACACAAGACATCCCGTCACGCTAGCCCGGCGGAATAACCGCGGGGCACCCCGGCCAGGCGCACAATGGCCGATATGAACCCCGATGAACTCGCCTTCGCTGGTGCTGGGCAGCAAGCACGCCTGTTGAGAGAGGGTGCGATTACCTCACCTGAGCTGATCGAGGTGTACCTCAGCCGCATCGCAGCGCTCGACCCGGTGCTGCGGTGCTATCGCGTGGTGATGGCCGACAGCGCACGACGCGATGCGGCGCAGGCCCAAGCTCGCCTCGATGCTGGGCAACAGTTGCCGCTGTTGGGGGTGCCGATCGCGATCAAAGACGACGTCGATGTCGCCGGCGAGGTGACCGCCTACGGAACCGCCGCGCACGGGCCGGCTAGAACCCGCGACGCCGAGGTGGTTCGACGCCTGCGCGCCGCGGGCGCCGTCGTCCTTGGAAAGACAGCTGTGCCGGAAATGATGATCTGGTCCTTCACCGAAACAGTGACTTACGGAGCGACGCGCAACCCGTACAACACCGATCTCACGCCCGGTGGCAGCAGCGGTGGCAGCGGTGCCGCGGTAGCGGCGGGCCTGGCCGCGCTGGCGCAGGGTTCTGACGGCATGGGATCGATCCGGATTCCGTCCACGTGGTGCGGCCTGTTCGGCCTCAAGCCTCAACGTGAACGGGTTTCGCTGGCACCGCACGACGATGCCTGGTGTGGGCTGAGCGTGAACGGCCCGATGGCGCACACCGTCGAGGATGCCGCGCTCTTTCTGGACGCGACCTCGACATTGCCCGGACCCGATGGCGGGTATGTGGGGGCAGCCCGGCGGCAACCCGGTCGTCTGCGAATAGCGTTGAGCACCAAGGTCCCTCCACCTTTGGTCGCCCGGGTGGGCCGGGCCCAGCGGCGTGCGGTCTCTGAAGCCGGCGCGCTACTTCGAGACCTTGGCCATCAGGTCGTCGAGCGCGACCCGGACTATCCGCCGGCGGCGGTCTACGCCCAGGCGCTGCCGCGGTACTTCCGCGGTGCCCGCGACGACGCCGCGGCGCTGCCGCACCCGAAGCGGCTGGACCGCCGGACTCGCTCTTTCGCGCGCGTCGGCCGACTCGTCTCCGATCGCAGAATGCGGGCAATACGGGCCGCTGAGGGTGAGGTCAGCACCCGGATCCTGTCGGTCTTCGACGATGTCGACGTAGTGATCACGCCGGGAACCGCAACGGGCCCCTCGCGGATAGGCGCCTATCAACGGCGCGGAGCGATCTCCACCCTCGCACTGGTCTCCGCCCGGGTCCCGTTTCAGGCGATCGCCAATGTCACGGGCCAACCCGCCGCGGTGGTGCCATGGGGTCTGGACACCAGCGGCGCTCCGACGTCGATCCAGCTGTTGGGCAGGCCCTGTGATGAAGAGACGCTGATGTCGTTGAGCGCACAGATCGAGCAGGCCAGGCCGTGGAGGCAGCGCCGCCCCACAGTGTGCTAGCGGGAGGGCGGAGTGTGCTGGCGGGATCGGCGGGAATCCACGCAAACTCGGCGGCACGATGGCTCGTAGGAACCGCAGATATTCTCGGCGAGCGACGCGGTATACGTTGGGCCCGTGGCTGAAAGTCTCGATCTGGACGCGTCCGGGCTGCTCGATGGCCTCGAAGGCAGGGCGCGGGCCGAGCGAGCCGAGCTGATTCCTTGGTTGATTGAGCGCGGTGTCAGCATCGACCAGATCCGCGACGCGTCGGCGCCGATGCTGCTGGGCTCGCGTCGGGCCTTCGGCGATGACGGTGAGTACGTATCTGCGCGAGAAGCATCCGAGAAGTCGGGGGTCGATCTTGAGTTGTTCAAACGGATTCAGCAAGCCATCGGGCTGCCGCGGGTCGCCGACCCGGAGGCCGCGGTGTTACTTCGCGCCGACGCCGAGGCAGCCAAGTTCGCTCGTGCTTTTCTGGATGCGGGGATCCGTCCCGATGACGTAGTCCAGATCACCCGCCTTCTCTCCGACGGCCTTGCCCGGGCGGCAGAGGCGATGCGCTACGCCGGCTGGGCCGCTGTGTTGCGTCCCGGGGCAACAGAACTGGACATTGCTCAAGCATCTGAGACTCTTGTGGCCGCGGTCGCCCCCCGGTTGGGGCCGATGATCGTAGAAGTGCTGCTACTGCAGCTTCGGCACGCGATCGAGACCGAAGCCGTTAACGCCAGCGAACGGGCAGCAGGTCAGCAACTACCTGGTGCGCGCCTGGTGACGACTGCTTTCGCCGACCTCGTCGGGTTCACTCGCCTAGGCGAGGCGGTGCCTCCGGAGGATCTCGAACAGTTGTGCCAGCGGTTGGAGGATCTGACTCGCGATGTCACCGTGGCCCCTGTTCGATTCATCAAAACCATCGGCGACGAAGTAATGCTGGTCAGCCCCGAGCCGGAACCGATCCTCGATGTGGTCCTGCAGCTCCTCGATGCAACTGAGGGTGACGCGGCCATGCCTCAGCTGCGGGTTGGTGTGGCCACGGGCATGGCGGTGAGCCGGGCAGGGGATTGGTTTGGCAGTCCGGTAAACCTCGCCGCCAGGGTGACCGGAGCTGCGAGGCCAGGTTCAGTGTTGGTGGCAGAGGCGACGCGGGAAGCAATCGGCGATGACGAGGGATTCACCTGGTCATTCGCCGGAGCCCATCATCTCAAGGGCTTCCGTGTAGATGTGAATCTGTTCCGAGCGCGCAGGGCTGCTGTCGCCACTTAGTCAAAATTGTTGTGGCACTGTGAATTCACCAGTCGCACGCCGCACATTTGAATCATCTTGATTTCCTAACGGGTGCACTCGAGGACTGAGGGAATTGCTCTCTCAGACGACCGATAGGCGTGCCAGCGCAGTCATGGTGGGGTAGTAGAGGTCGCGACTCCAGCCCACGGCCGGAAACACCACTCCCTGCGTCATGCTCGGGATGGCTGCCCGTGCGCGTTCCTGGCCCGATTCGATGTCGATTATCACCACGTTGTCGGTGCTACGGCGTGACGCCATCGCACGCACCCGCGGGCTGGAGATGAGTCGGCCGCCGCGCATCGTCAGTCTGCGAAGGCGGTGGGAACGCACAAGGGGGAAGCCATCACGGAAGTCGTTTATCACTACCTCACCGGTGTCGGGATAGCGGATCATATGGGTGGCGGTGGAGTATTCCCGCTGCCATAGGCGCTCAAGTGACCCCTGCGTCAGGCGCCAAGCAGTGAGGATGCTGTTGGCCGAGTCGTAGCCCAACGCGATATTGCGTTGTGGGTCATACAGTGGCGGGTTGGTCACGCTGCCATGGGGTTGCCCGCAGACATCGACCTCGCCGTGGTCAGCAGCGTCCTTTAACGAAGCTCGCAGTAGTTGCACCGGACTGGGAGCAACCCCAGCGTGGAGCATCGATGTCGTGTAGGTGTGGTCGCCGTTGTCAAGAAACCACATCTGTTCGCCCTCGATCACGGGATCCCATCCATAGCTCTTGCCGGGCTTGGGGCCGTATCGAAACGACCAGCTCTCATCGAGATGTAATTGGGCGGCCTCCGGATCCCAGATGTATCGGTAAGCCGTGGACATGCCGATCACATAGATCGCGTTGCCGTCGCTGGAGAGGCGCGCGACCGAGCGCTCCGGCAGCTGAACCTCTGCACAGCGTGGTTGGAGTCGCTCGGGTTCCAGCAGCGTCAGCCGCGTCCCCTGCGAAATGCCCTTGCGGTCACAGTCCTTGGTGACGATCGTGCCGTCTGCGAGGATGACAAATGAGTTATACGGACTCGGCTGCGGCAGCTCGGAACGTGCGATCACTGAACAATCTGGCGCGAGCCGGTGACACCACCGGCCAAACACCGTATATAGCGAGCCATTCGCATGCGCCGCCAGCCCGCCCGGCCAAAACGGCCCCGCCTTCAGATCAGGGGAGCGCTCAAGTACTTCGAGTGTGTGCGGGTGAATGCGTTCAACCCAACCGATCACCGGGTCGTTGAGCATGTTGGATCCAAATGTGTGCCGCAGCACGTACACCTGGCCCGGATCGCGCAGTATCACCATCGTGATTCCGCAGGCATCGCGGCTGGCGACCTCCAATCGCTCGCCATCGGCGATGCGCAGACCTTCAACGCCGTGTGGGGCTTGAGAGCGGCGCGGCCCCGCGTCCTCTCCGGGCCATGGACTCTGCCAATAGCCAGTCATCGCAAGATCGGCGCTGTTTGAATCCAACCCGTCACGCTCACTCATTCAGCATCCGCCAAGCCATAGTCGTGATGGTCATTCGCCGATGTCCTCGGCCCACAGATCGGGTTGGGCGACGATGAAATCGCTCATCATCTTCATGCAGCGTTCGTCATTGAGCACGGTGACCGCGACGCCGTGTTCGGTGAGCCAGCTCTGTGCGCCGGTGGTGAAGGTCTGGCTCTCTCCTACGATGAGCGTGCCGATGTTGAACTGGCGTATCAGGCCGCTGCAATACCAGCACGGTGACAGCGTCGTGACCATGACTGTGGACCGGTAATGGCGTTGTCGCCCAGCGGCGCGGAAGGCGTCCGTTTCGGCATGCAGCGACGGGTCGTTGTGCTGGACACGGCGGTTGCGCCCGGCGCCGAGCAGCGCACCGTCAGAGGCGAACAACGCTGCGCCGATCGGAATGCCGCCCTCCGCCAGTCCGTTTCGGGCCTCTTGGTAGGCAACCTCCAGTAGCTCCGAGTGCACACTCATACGACGATGTTGTCTTGACCGGCGTTGGTTGTCCACCAGCGGGCGGCTTCGACTCCACGGTGCCGCAGTTGCTATCGGATTTCTCGCGCGGCACGATCTGACGCTGTTATCGCGCCCGCTACCAAGGCCAGGCAAGTGAGTCACGGTCCACGGGAAAATTGAAGTACGTGTCGGGGTACGTCTGGGGTTGGTATGTGAAGTGCCACCACTCCTTGGCGTAGTTGACGAATCCGTGTTTCTCCAGACCCTTCTTGAGTAGCAGCCGGTTCTTGAGCTGCTCACCCTGGATGCGCGGATCAAGGGTGTGG
>JAHZKD010000474.1 GCA_022600605.1 Actinomycetes bacterium | reverse complement strand
TATTGATGTGGACTGCGTTGGTCGCGGTTCTGGTTGTGGGCCTTGGGCTGCTGCTCTACTTCACGCCGCTCATGTCGACTCGCAGCGTTGCCGTCACCGGGCTGAGTGCGGTCACCGAGGAGGAGGTGGTCGCTGCGGCCGCGGTGGCGCCGGGGACTCCGCTGTTGCAGGTCGACACCGATGCGGTTGCCGAGCGGGTCGCCGAAATTCGCCGCGTTGCCTCGGTCCGCGTGCAGCGCCAGTATCCGTCGACGTTGCGGGTCACCGTCGTCGAGCGAATCCCCGTCGTGGTCAGGGACTATCCGGACGGGGTGCACCTGTTCGACCGTGACGGGGTCGACTTCGCTACCGCGCCGCCGCCGCCGGGGGTGCCGTATCTGGACACTGAGAACCCGAGTCCCGCCGATCCAGCCACCATGGCGGCGCTACAGGTGATGACCTCGTTGCGGCCCGATGTCGCGAGCTTGGTGGGCCGGGTGTCGGCGCCGTCGGCCGCAGCGATCACGCTGACCTTGGCCGATGGCCGTGTCGTGGTGTGGGGGACCACCGACCGTACCGAGGAGAAGGCGCTCAAGCTGGCTGCGCTGCTTACCCAGCCGGGTCAGACGTATGACGTCTCCAGCCCGGACCTGCCGACCGTCAAGTAGTCACCGTCGGCGGGAGAAGCCACTGCAGAGCCGGCGTGCACGCGTGCGGCAGACACGAACCACGATTTTTGTCATGTTGTATCGGCGCGCCTGCCCGGCATGGGCGCTACCCGCCTCTACCGTTCTGTTTGCGCGGAACAACTTGACATAACTCTAAGCCTATGGTTGAGGTTGAGGGTTTTGTTCGAGGGGACCTTCCCGCGTGACGACAGGCAACCAGGCAAGAAGGGCAACCACTGATGAGGGCTTGCGCGAAGAAGGTGTGGCGATGACCCCCCCGCATAACTACCTCGCTGTGATCAAGGTGGTCGGCATTGGCGGCGGCGGCGTCAACGCTGTGAACCGGATGATCGAACAGGGTCTGAAGGGCGTCGAGTTCATTGCGATCAACACCGACGCTCAGGCGCTGTTGATGAGCGATGCCGACGTCAAACTCGACGTCGGGCGTGAGTCGACACGCGGGCTGGGCGCCGGCGCGGATCCCGAGGTCGGCCGAAGGGCCGCCGAGGACGCCAAGGACGAGATTGAGGAGCTGCTTCGCGGCGCCGACATGGTGTTCGTCACCGCTGGTGAGGGCGGCGGCACCGGCACCGGAGGTGCGCCAGTGGTGGCCACCATCGCCCGCAAGCTCGGCGCGCTTACCGTCGGCGTGGTGACTCGGCCGTTCTCGTTCGAAGGTAAGCGTCGAAGCAATCAGGCAGAGACCGGCATCGGTTCGCTGCGGGAGAGCTGCGACACCCTGATCGTGATACCTAATGACCGGCTGCTGCAGATGGGCGATGCCGCTGTCTCGTTGATGGACGCGTTCCGCAGCGCGGACGAAGTCCTGCTCAACGGCGTGCAGGGCATCACCGATCTGATTACCACTCCCGGCTTGATCAACGTGGACTTCGCAGACGTCAAAGGCGTTATGAGCGGTGCGGGCACGGCCCTGATGGGTATCGGCTCGGCCCGCGGCGATGGGCGCTCGCTCAAAGCAGCTGAGATCGCGATCAACTCTCCGCTGCTGGAAGCATCGATGGAAGGTGCGCAGGGCGTGCTGCTGTCGGTGGCCGGTGGCAGTGATCTGGGCTTGTTCGAGATCAACGAGGCCGCATCGCTGGTCCAGGAAGCCGCACATCCCGAAGCCAACATCATCTTCGGCACCGTGATCGACGACTCGCTCGGTGACGAGGTTCGGGTGACGGTGATCGCCGCGGGCTTCGACGCGATCGGTCCCGGACGCAAGCCGGTGACCGGTGAGGAGGATGCGCCTACGACGGCGGCCGCGGCAGCGCAGCCGATTGCACCGGGCAAGGCCGGCCGGGTGAGTGCCTCGCTGTTCGAGTCACCTGATCCCGCGAGTGTGCTGGTGCACACCAACGGCTCTACGGTCCGGATCGGTGGTGACGATGGCGGCATTTCCGACGACGACGTCGACGTGCCGCCGTTCATGCGCCACTAAAGCGTCTCACGCTCGCACCGTGCCAGATCGAGCGTCTTCCGGCCGGGCGGGGCCCGATTCTCCGGACTCCGGCGGCGCGGCGAAATTCAGGGTGCGCCGAGTGAGCACCACCCGTGCCGGGGGTGTATCCAAACCCCCGTTTGCGACCTTCAACCTGGGCGATCACGTCGGCGACGACCCAGGTGCCGTTGCCGCCAACCGGCGTCGTCTCGGCGTAACGGTTGGTCTGGGCTCGCCTGATGCAGGTGAGGGGGACGGCATCGTGTGGATGAACCAAGTGCACGGTGTCCACGTTGAGGTTGTCGACAGCTTGGTCGATACCGTCGATGACACAGACGGTTTGGTCACCACCACACCGCAGCTGGCGTTAGCCGTCTTGACGGCCGACTGTGTCCCGGTCCTGATGTCCGACGCGCACGCTGGCGTGATTGCCGCCGTGCACGCTGGCCGAGTCGGGGCGCAGGGCGGCATCATCGGGCGGGCGCTGCAGACCATGCTGGACGTCGGTGCACGGGTCGAGGATGTCTCGGCTCTGCTCGGGCCCGCGGTCAGCGGTGTCAATTACGAGGTGCCTGAGGCGATGGCCGCCGAAGTGGAACGGACGCTGCCGGGGAGTCGGACCACTACCCGCCGCGGCACCCCGGGTCTGGACCTACGCGCCGGAATCGCCGCGCAACTGCGCACCTTGGGGGTAGCCGCGATCGATGTCGATCCGCGTTGCACGGTGGACGACCACACGCTGTTCAGCCATCGGCGCGATGCGCCCACCGGTCGGCTGGCATCCCTGATCTGGCTGGAGCCCGCCCCGTGACGACAGTTCGCGAAAACGAGCTGAGCCTGGCGCTGGCCGCAGTGCGCCAGCGGCTCGCGCGGGCGGCCGAGGCCGCCGGACGCAATGCTGCCGACATTGAATTGCTGCCGGTGACGAAGTTCTTCCCGGCCAGTGACGTGCTGGCGCTGCACCGTCTGGGATGCTGTGCGTTCGGAGAATCCCGCGACCAGGAAGCCACGCAGAAGGTGGCCGAAATCCGCGCAATCCCGGGCTGCGGTTCCCTTCGCTGGCATCTGGTCGGCCGCATCCAGCGCAACAAGGCGCGCTCGGTCGCGAGGTGGGCCTACGCGGTGCACTCGGTTGACAGCGCCAAGGTGATCACCTCCCTGGACCGGGCGGTGTCCGAGGCACTCGGCGAGGGATTGCGTTCCGATCCGCTGCGGGTCTATCTGCAGATCAGTCTCGACGGTGACGAGACCAGGGGTGGGGTCGACGTCGCGGCTACTGCCCGCATCGACGAACTGTGCGCCGCTGTCGACCAGTCGACCGGATTGCGGTTCGTCGGGCTGATGGCCATCCCGCCGCGGGGAGCCGATCCTGATGAGGCGTTCGCGCGTTTAGGCAGCGAGCGCGAGCGGCTACAGGCTGGCTATCAGCAGCAACTCGAGCTGTCCGCAGGGATGTCAGGCGACCTGGAGTCGGCGGTCGAACATGGTTCGACCTGTGTGCGTGTCGGTACCGCTCTCATGGGACCTCGACCGCTAACGTCACCCGAAGTAGTCACTCCAGTCACACCTTCATCACAGACACCAAAAGCCACTGAATTCTCGAACACCTCGAACACCTCAGCACCGCGAGAAGGGTCCTCACAATGAGCACACTGCACAAGGTCAAGGCCTACTTCGGAATGGCGCCTATGGACGACTATGAAGATGACTACTACGAGGACGAAGATCGCGGCGCCTCGCGCGGCTACCGCCGAACCCGCGAGGATCGCTTCGAGGATGACGGTTATCAGCGCGGGTATGACGGCCCGGCAGATGAGCGTCGCCGCGACTACGACGAGCCCGCCGCCTACCGTGGGGGTCACACTGGCGGTTTCGAGGACATGCGTTTCGAACCCAGATTGCGTGCGCCGCGTGAATTCGAACGCACACCATCGCGATTCGGCTCCGCGCGAGGCTCGACTCGGGGGGCGTTGGCCATGGACCCGCGCGGAATGGCCGAGTTGTTCGAGGCCGGTAGCCCGCTGGCCAAGATCACCACACTGCGTCCCAAGGACTACAGCGAGGCGCGCACTATCGGCGAGCGGTTCCGAGACGGAACACCGGTAATCATGGATCTGGTCTCGATGGACAACGCCGACGCCAAGCGACTGGTCGACTTTGCCGCCGGGCTGGCCTTCGCGCTGCGAGGCTCCTTCGACAAGGTTGCGACCAAGGTGTTCCTGCTGTCGCCAGCCGATGTCGATGTGACAGCTGAGCAGCGTCGCCGCATCGCCGAGGCCG
>JAHZKD010000473.1 GCA_022600605.1 Actinomycetes bacterium | reverse complement strand
GTGTCGGGGTACGTCTGGGGTTGGTATGTGAAGTGCCACCACTCCTTGGCGTAGTTGACGAATCCGTGTTTCTCCAGACCCTTCTTGAGTAGCAGCCGGTTCTTGAGCTGCTCACCCTGGATGCGCGGATCAAGGGTGTGGGCGAGCGTGTCGAAACAATCGAACCCGGTTCCCATGTCGATCGAGTTGTCGGGAAATCGCTCCTGCCGCGGCGCCGCGCAGTCGATCAGTGGCTCGTCGGGATTGTACGGTGGAGTCGAAGCGGCGGGGAGCTTCACGAGTGTGATATCGGCGGTGCTCCCACGGCTGTGCCCGGAACGCTCAGCGATATAGCCGTCGCCGAACAGATTCGATTTGTCAACGCGCGGATAGAATTCGGCCCGCATCAGCAGATCCTTTACATCCTTGGCCCACGCGACGAATTCATCGACTGCGCGCTGCGGCCGATAGCAGTCGTACACCTTGAGCGAGTACCCCGCAGCGTTGAACTCCCGCTGCGCGCGCTTCAGCGCCTCGGCCGCCTCCCGTGTGAGGATGCACATCGGCGACCGATAGCCGTCTACAGGGCCGCCGGTGAAATTGTGCGAGGTGTAGTAGCGAATCTCTTGGAGAATGCTTGGGTCGATGTCGCGTAGTGCTACGAAGTCGGCGGGCGCGATGGGCTCTGATTGCGCGGCAGCGGGCAGCGGAGCGGCGGTTACCAAAAAGGCCATGGCCAGGCCCAGAAGCCAGGGCATTGTGGAGCCTTCCCGCGTCACACATCAATCCTACGAGCGTGCGCCGCGGTGAACAGCGTGCCCGCGGTGAACGTAGGCAGGCAAGAGTTCGCACGACGATGGACGCGCCCTCGCACTCTCGCCAGTTTACGCAGCTAGCGCATCGTCAGCACGATGCGGAAGCGGGCGGCCCCGCTCATCATCTTGTCGTAGGCGGCCTGCGTGTCCGATAGCGGCATCGTTTCGATCGTTGGCCGCACACCTGTCAGCGCCGAGAAGCGAAGCGTGTCCTCCGAGTCCATCGACGTTCCAGACGAGTGGCCCTGAATACTGCCGGACCTGGCTATAAGTGTCATCGGCGGCACATGCATTGGGTCGACGGACGCTCCAAACACGATGAGCTGACCGTGCGACTTGAGGCCGTTGAGCGCGGGGGTCATCGCGGAAGGGACTGTGACTGTGGCGAGGGCGACCTTGGCGCCGCCGAGCGTGCTCAGCTCGTGGGCGACATCGGAGGTGGTCGAGTCGATGTAGTGATGCGCACCAAGCTCCTTCGCCAAGGGACCCTTCTCTTCTCCGCGTGCGATGGCGGCAACCTCGAAGCCCATCTTGGCCGCGTACTGGATGGCGAGGTGGCCCAGCCCGCCGACCCCCAAAACCGCTACGAGGTCGCCTGGCCGGGCAACGGATGCGCGCAGCGCGTTGAACGTCGTAACGCCCGCGCATAACAGCGGTGCGGCCTCGACGTAGGAGAGCTCGTCTGGGATGCGAGCGAGGGCCTCCGCGGGTGCCACCATGTATTCGGCGTAGCCGCCGTCGTAGGAAATACCCGACACTTGACGGGTCTCACAAGAGAGGAAGTCGCCGCGACGGCAGGCCTCGCAGACGAAGTCGCAGCCGCCGAACCAGCCGATGCCTACGCGATCGCCGGCGTTCCAGGCGCTTACGCCTGCGCCGATCGCGTCGACCTCGCCCGCGACTTCGTGGCCGGGGGCGCGTGGGAAGTCGCTGACCATCGCTCCCGTCACCGTTAATGCGTCCGAGTGGCAGACGCCGCAGGCGTGGACCTTGATGCGAACCTGGCCGGGGCCCGGATCCGGAACTTCGACGTCGACGAGCTCAAACTGCCCGTTGGCCTTTGGGGCGCGGGCAATCTTCATGATTTCCACACGGGAACCATACGCCGCGGTTCGCCCTGGGGAGGGTGGTCGAGGCATATTCAGATTTGCCGGGCCAACCCCCCACACATCTGGCCCAGGTGATCTTCGACCAACGCCTGGAGAGCGGGGTCGACAAACAGCCGAAGCCAGCAATAACCTTGCCGGGCAACGATGTCGGCACCTTAGGCCTCGGCTTGCCTTGTCACTATCTCAGAAATGCGTGCAGTAGCGTGGCACCATCGTGGGCATGCGAGTCCTCGTTCAACGGGTCACCTCCGCGCGCGTAACGGCCGAAGGCGATATCACCGGGGAGATTCACCCAGACGGCCAGGGGTTGCTGGCGCTGGTCGGGGTCACGCACACCGATGACCTCGACAAGGCGCAACGGATGGCCGAAAAGCTCTGGAAGCTAAGAATTCTCGACGATGAGTTGTCTGCAAGCGACGTCGCGGCGCCGATCCTGGTGGTCAGTCAGTTCACCCTGTACGGCAACACCGCCAAGGGGCGACGGCCGACATGGAATGCCGCCGCGCCCGGTGTGGTCGCCGAGCCGCTGGTCGACGCGTTCGCCCAGGCGCTGACGGCCCTCGGCGCGCAGGTGCAGACCGGCGTCTTCGGCGCCCACATGCAGGTCGAGCTGGTCAACGACGGTCCGGTGACGGTGTTGCTCGAACTGTGAGTTCAGCGTTACTGCGCTGCGATGGTGAACCCCTCGGAGGGTTGCACAATCACAAATCCATTGCCGAGGAACGACACCTGCACCGCCTCGCCGGAGCCACGGCCGATCAGGGCGCCGGCCTTGAAGCTTGTCTTCAGCTGCGTCTGCAGGTTCGCCGACCACGCGACCACCGCGTTGGTGTCCGCGAAGGTCGGCGCCTCGGCTGCATTCAGGACGACCGGCGGGCCGTCGGTGGTCAGTGCTACCCATCCGCTGCCGCGCAGCGTGGTGTTGAACAGGCCTCCGGCGGCGATGCTGGCGCCCTTCACCCGCTCGATGTTCCAGTCCAGGCTCGAGGAGAAAGCCAGGACATTCTTGCCGCTGATCGACAAACCGGAGTTGGTGAGGTTGAGCAGGTGCACATCGTAGGACCGCTCGGCGAGAAAAACATCGCCCTGGCCGGCGCAGCGCATCAGAGGAAGGCCCTCGCCGGTGAGGGCCTTCTTGATGAACTTCGACGCTCCGCCGCCCTCGAACGAGAAGTCCACGTTGCCTTGGTAGGCGACCATCGATCCCTGCCGGGCCATGAACGGTTCACCGAGACGCACCCGAAGCAACTTGGAGTTCTGGTTGGCGATCGCCTTGGCTTCTTTCTCGCTGAAACGCCCGTCGACCAGGTCACCGGTGATGCCACTGAAACCGTCACCGCCTCCGGCGGCGACAGGCTGCGCCTGGCTGGGCTGCTGCTGACGTTGCCCCATCTGGGAGTCCTGCGGAGGCGGGGCGCCCCCCAGGGGCGCCTGGCTCACCTGGCCCTGCTGGGAGACCTGATCGGTCCACTGCTGTCCGTCGAACCATCGGTATTCATAGCGGCCCTCGGGATCGGGCTGCCAGCTGCCTTGTCCAGGTCCCGTCACTGCTGCCTCCTTAGCTTTCTCACCGGCCCTACCCTATGCCGCGATGCACACTTGCCGCGATGTCCCTCGCGGGCTGGCATCGGTGGGCGATGGCAAAGGCATCGATCGCCGCGCAGCCCACGGTGTGTTTGCGGCCATCAGGCAGCGCCCCGGGTTATGGCTGGCGCGCTCGGTGTGCGAGCGGTTTCGCTGGTGGCGAATATCAACCGGGCATTGATGTAACGATGTAATGATGTAATCATGAGA
Organism: Actinomycetes bacterium; assembly: GCA_022600605.1. Classification (GTDB taxonomy): domain Bacteria; phylum Actinomycetota; class Actinomycetes; order Mycobacteriales; family Mycobacteriaceae; genus Mycobacterium. Next base: position 1,061 of record JAHZKD010000473.1, on the reverse strand, counting down.
CACAATCCCCACAGTCGACGGTCGGGCCGCTCCGGCGGCTGGCAGCAATCCGACCAACCCGATGCGACCGACTCCGCCGATTGGTTCGGCGGCCGACTTCCGGATGATTGGTTCGCCGGGGACCCCGAGGTCATTGTCGACCGTGAAGAGATCACCGTGATCGGTCGGCTGCCGGACCCCGAGGGCGCCGACGGTCGCGACAGTGAAGCCCGAGCCTCGGGCCGGGCGGCGCGGTTCCGCGAACAGACCCGCACCGAGCGCATGCGAATCGCCGACGAAGCCGAGGCGCGGTACGGCCGCAAAGTTGCCTGGGGCGTGGAGATTGCAGCGATCGGCGCTGGAGGTACCCCGGAGCGGATCCTGTTCACTCACATAGCGGTACCGGTGATGACCCGCTTGCGGCAGCCCGAGCGTCAGGTGCTTGACACCCTGGTGGACGCCGGTGTCGCTCGGTCCCGCTCCGATGCGCTGGCGTGGTCGGTCCGGCTGGTCGGCGAGCACGCCGAAGAATGGCTCACAAAGCTACGCAGCGCCATGAGTGACGTCGACGATCTGCGCGCGGAGGGCCCGCAGCTCTAACGGACTGTCATCAGGCCTGAATCATCGCCCAGTACTCGCCGCGGCGGGCCAGGAGCTCGGCGTGGCTGCCCCGCTCCACGATCCTGCCGGCCTCGATCACCAGGATGATGTCGGCATCGCGGATCGTCGAAAGTCTGTGTGCGACGATGAAACTCGTGCGGTCGCGGCGCAGGCGACCCATCGCCTGCCGGATGAGCACCTCGGTTCTGGTATCCACTGAGCTGGTGGCCTCGTCGAGGATCAACAGCTGGGGCCGGGCCAGTACGGCGCGGGCAATCGTGATGAGTTGCTTCTCGCCGGCGCTGATGTTCGCTCCGCCGTCGTTGACGAGGGTCTGATATCCGTGCGGCAGCGTCTGAACGAAGCGGTCTACGTAGGCCGTCCTGGCAGCCTCCATCACCTCCTCACGCGTGGCATCCGGACGCCCGTAGGCGATGTTGTCGTACACCGTTCCGGCGAATAGCCAGCTGTCCTGCAGCACC
>JAHZKD010000472.1 GCA_022600605.1 Actinomycetes bacterium | reverse complement strand
GCCGATGTTGTGGCGCAGGGCCATCGCACCTTCACCGTTTGCGGGCCTGCTCGGCTACCCGGGTAAGCTCCGACCGGTTAGCCCCCCGAAGCCCCCGTAGCTCAGGGGATAGAGCACGGCTCTCCTAAAGCCGGTGTCGCAGGTTCGAATCCTGCCGGGGGCACCAGTATCACCGCAGGTCAGGCAGTGTTTCCGCCCTCACCGCTGGGGCATGTTTGATCTCTGTTTGATTCCATACCGCCAGCGCTGGACCGTGCCGCGCGAGGCGGTTACCGCCCGGCGCGGCAGATCTCCTGGGCACGCTCTTCGGTGATCTGCCGGTAGTCACCGGAGAACAGCACATCTGGTGACAGGGTGTCGGATGGCTTCGACCATGCCTCATCGGTCCAGTGCCATGCCTGCCCCGGCACGCCGATCTCGGGCAGCTCCTCGAACCGGCACAGGAACTTGTCGGTCTTGGCGTAGTAGTAGTACATCGGCCTCATCCCTTCTTCGATGCGGCAGCCCGGTGGGCGGCAACCCGGCACCGGCCCGAGCAGAAACGGGCATCGCTTCGAGCCGGTTCGAATTCGGTGCCGCAGTGGTCGCAGGATGTGGCCGGTCTGACCGCGGGAACAACTGAGGCGCATTCGAGGCACCATTCGGCTCGCCCGAGGCGGGCGAAGTGCCTGACGTTCTCGAACCGCTCCCACGGCTTAGCCTGCTGGCATTGGGGGCACCAGCGGAAGCTTTCCGCCTCGCTGCAGTTGGGGCACTGAAGTGTGCCGTCGGCCTGGACCCGCGCGGAGCGGATCTTGTAGGGCTTGCTGCAGGCGGCGCAGTCGAAGACGACGATGGTCTGCACGACTTCCATGTCGTGGATCTGTGGGTGTGATCGGTGTACGCGCATACCACGATTGTAACGGTTCTAGGCGTCGGTTTTCCCGCTAATTACTCGTTACACGGATCAACTTGACCGCCGGTGAGAATTCAGAACTGAATTCTGATCATCCTTGCCGCGGCGAAGTTGGCGGGCTGACCTTGCCTGAAGCACCCGCGGGCGTTTCAGCCCCGAAGCGCCTCAACCCGGTCATCGGCGTAAACGCGGTACTGCGTCACGCTGCGATCCCGCGCCGACGGCCAATCCCGCGCCTCGGGCCAAGAATTCCCACCCAACAGCCAGGCCGGGATCACTGCAGGCTCGCCGCGCTCCAGCTCCTGCACTGGCAGATATGTCTTCATGTGCCTGGGTCGATCATCGAACCCGTAACCGCCGATCGCGCCGCGCGGATCGATGCCGTCGGCACGCCTCACCGCGCGATCGTGCAGCCAGCGGTACAGGCCGGGCAGGCTTCGGCACCACAGTCGGTGATCGGCGGTGAGTCTGTCAGCCGGTCGCGGCATTGCGTTCCCGCTCCCTCGCCCACCTGACGTTCGCGGCCCGCTGATTCTTGAGCTGGGTCGCGTTCATCGGCGCGGGCACCGAAGGTTGAACCTGCTTCAGCAGCCTGATCATCAGCGAGTCGAGGAGTCGTATCTCACCGGACGCTTTCGCCGCTGTCTTCACGTCTCGGGAGTTGACGAAACGCTTCTTCAGGGCTTCTCGCCTGTCTACGGTGTTCGCAATCATCGCCAGCACTTCGCGTTCCGCCGCCGTCCACACCAGCTCGCCGCCTTCGCGTTCCGATGCACGCGCCAGCTCGGCGTCGAGGTCAATCAGTATCTGGTGTCGTTTACCCATGCAGTCATCGTATCCCGCTGGGGCGCAGCGTATCCCGTGCTTGGGTGAGCAGACTGTGCACGGTGCACATTTTGCCCACCCTTGGCAGTACCGGGTGCGCAACGATCAGGTGGTGCCCCAAAAACGCAAAAACGGGGCACGGACCCATGTGACCCAAAAACGCAAAAATGGGTCACGGACCCACGCGGTGCACATTCTGCGCACCTACCGGCAGTCCAGATCGCTACATGCGCGCAACCCTTTTCGCTGTCCAGGCCGCGCCGTCTGCGAGGGGTGCCCAGGCTTCCCAAGCCCCTTCACACCGGCCCGGCTGCGTTGGTCGCTTAGCGTGGCGCTGAGAGGCCAGTAATGGCGCTTCAGCAAGTCTTTTTGGTTCGGCGTGGCTTCGGTGGTTCCTTGACGAGCAGCGTCTTGATCTTCGAATCGCTGAAGATACGAAACGCTTTGGCGAGCTTGGTGTCGCTGGCCGATGCGCGGCTGTCTGGGTGTAGGCAGGACCGGATCGTGTCGTAGTCAGCGGCTTCGATGAGCCCCTTGGCGCGGTAGACCTTTACGGCTTCGCGATAGCGCTCGCGTTCTGCATCGCGTGTCTGCCGTTCACGTTCTGCTTCAGCTTTGAGCTTGGCTTTGTAGGCGGCGACATCTTTGTCGGCCTTGGCGTGCCACTGTTTGGCCTCAGCAGCCAGCCGGGTGTCCCAATCCGTAACGGCCTCTGCGTTACGGCTGTAGCCGAGGTCGCCGAGCGCTTGTTCGAACCGGTCGGAACCGAAGCGGGAGACGAGGCTGGAGATCCCGTCGGCTGCAGACTTAGCCGTAACGGCCCGCGAGTTACGGGTGGCCTTGGGCTGCTTACGTTTCCGGTAGGCGCGTTGGCGGCAGGCCGACGAGCAGTAGGCACCGTCGGCTCGCACGGCAGTGAAGGTCTGCCCGCAGTCGGAACATGTAGTCATACCACTAAGCGTAACACGCAAGTCGTTACGGATACCTGGCTACCGCTCCCACCAAAAGGGTCGCCGCCGGATGGCGGTCTTGGCGGCTTCGCGTGCTCGCGTGCAAGATTTACAGGTCGGCATAAAGCGTTCGGGGTTGATGGACGACGGGCTGTCGTCGTCGCCGTCTAGCCACAAGCCGTGGACTTGTCGGCGCTTGCCGCAGTCGTGGCAGCGTTCGACCGAGCGGGGCGCGTTCAAGATCGAGTCGATGTCGACTGTCATTGCGATGGAACCTCTTTCGAGTTCGGGGTGGGGCGGCGCAGCCCGCGCGGTTTGCCCGCGCGGAAGACGGACCGCGCAACGATGCGGTAGCGCGCCGCCCCACCTTGGGGAGCCCGGCGTATCACGGCTGTTGCACCGGTTGACGTAGGTCCGATGCTCGAATTGGCCTGACCGCGCCGGGCTGCAGCATTTACGAGCCTTCGGTCAACGCGATACGAACAAAGCTGGTTTCGCTCGGGAAGCCGAAACCTGTACGTACTGTCGCTTTCACGGCCACGGCGTCTGCGGTGAAGAACGCTTCCCTCGACACATCCAGTGTCACTGCGCGTTTGAGGATGACGTAGGAACGCGACTTATCGGACAGCCATACGACGCCGGGGTCGATGACGCCGTCGGGCACCACGCTGATCGGCACACCGTTGATCTGCATCACGGTGGCGTCGGTCGGGCTGGGCTGAAGCAGGTTCTCGTTCGATTCGGTCGCACCCGTGTACCGCTTCAGCTTCGCCAGTTCCAGAGCTGTGGACGCTGCGGTGACGAAGTTGGTGCCTTTCGCGCCGACGGCCTGCAGCTTGCTGATCGCTTCAATCATCGGGTCGAGACTCGTCCAGGTGGCACCGGCATCGACGGTCTGCACCGAGGCTAGCGATTCGAGACCGCTCGGCCCGTTGGAGACGGTCGATCCCCAGTACGCGAGATCGATCGATCTGGCGATGCTGCGGGCCAGCGATGCCCCGACGGTCGCGGCTGCTTCCGGCTCACTCGATTCCACCAACTCGGCGCTCAGCCGGACCAAACCTGCAAGCTTGAAGAAACCAACATTGACCTCGGCGAATGTTGCGTCGGACAAGTCGATTTCGGCGTTTTCCTGTGTCCATGCTGCGGTTGCCTCGTCGCGCAATACTGGGAGCCGGTAGCTCTCCGAATCGGTTTGCAGGACTGTCGCTACCTGCATCGCGTGGGACATGTCTTGCAGTGGCTCGATCAGTAGTGGTCCGACAGATTCGGGCCTAACGAGCGCGGCTGCTGACGCTAAAAGTGTTGCCATGTTTTCGTACTCCAATGTTCGGGGCGGCGCGCGGTGTGTGCCGGTCCCGAATCCTGCCGAAAGCATTTGGCCCGCTTCAGGATTCGGGGCCGTCGAACACATCTCACGCGCACAGCTTGAGTGTTTCGATAATGGCCGCTCATCCCGAGGCGGGCCTACAACCCGGTGAACCGGGGTGTGCGCCTTGCCATCCCGGCGTCAGCGCGGTGCCAATTGTACTAGCCTGCCTCGCCTTTCAGTAGCGCCGACCAGCTCGGTGCCTGCTGACCGGCTGGGATCGGCGTGGCCCCGACGCCGACCTTGCTGGCGGGTACGCCTGCCACCGGCTGGCGGCGCGCCCAGTGCGGGTGCGCCTCGATGACCGCTGCGACGGCGTCATCGACTTTCTGGTTGTCGATCAAACCGTCGTCACCGAGCAGGTCGGCAAGCTCGACACCACCGACGAACAGGTCGGCTGGGTCTTCGAGCGCGACGGCGGCGAGGCGTTCGGCTTCTCTGCGATTCAGCTCGCCGAGGCGGGCGCGTTCGACGGTGAGTTCTGTTTCAGCCTGCCGGAAACGTGCCCGCCACTTCACATCCTGCGGGTCTACTGTCCCATCTGGGACAGTGTCTGCGGCGTCCTCGACGGGCTCGCCGGGTGCTTCTATGCCGGGCTCTGAAGCGTCTACGGCGTCCTCAGCCGGTGCTGCGGCGCTGTCAGATCCGCCTGTGCTACTGCCTGTTTCGTTACTCATTCGATCCATCTTCCTCTTGTGCTAGGTGGTACAGAATTCCTTGCCGCCATTCGGCGAGGTTCTCGGGATCGCCAAGGTCATGTTCGACGGCGAGCTGGTGGGCGGCGGCAACGAGGAGCCGGAATGTTGAGCCCTCTTCCCCGGCCTCGGACATCACTGCGGCGATGCCGGGTCCGTCGCATGTAGCGACGGCGGCGACGAACCGTCGTATGCGCGCCATGTCGATGTGGCGGGGTGCGATGGCTTCAACGATTTCTTCGTCCCATCCTTCGCCGGGTAGTGCGGTCATGCGGTCACCTTTCGTTGCCGGGGCTTGGGTGGCCCCGTGAATCGTTGGCCCGCGACGACACCGGAGACGGTGCGCGGGTTGGCCCAGGCGCGACAGGCGTTGAGCGCCGGGCATTGATGGCAGACCTCGACGGCCTCGGCGTGCTGTTCATCGTCGGCATCGATGTCGAACAGTTCGGGCCGGTCGATGCATGCAGCGTCGGGCAGGCTGACCGACCCTTCGAGGATGCGGGCGATCAATGTGACTGCGTCGGGGCGTGGCCGTTGCGGGTACGCCGACGGCCAGGGTGTGCGCCGGATGCCGGTCATCGCGACCGCTGCTGCAATGCGTCGAGCCACGGGCATGTCTCGTCGTGCGCGACGGTGCCGCTGTACACGCCGGGGGCTAGTTCGATGAGTGTCACGTCGGCGTCGCAGTCGGGGCATGCGGCAGCTTCTCCCACGGGACCGGCTGGCTTGTATCGGATTTCGTAGTGCATCGGATTGGTGTCCTCTTCCTTCGGGGTTTCGTTTGCTAGCGGGCATTGAATGTCTCGCTAACCGGGGGGCGGAATTTGAAGGGAGCGGTTTTGTCCCTATACCTCTTTGGCCGCACCCTTCGCTCCCTTCCAGCTCAGAGGGGGTGTAGGTGAAGGGAGCACCCGCTCCCTTCAAAATTAACCACTCTGACCTGCAAGGGAGCGAAGGGGGTGAGTAAAGAGGTATAGAGAGCAACCCGCTCCCTTCACCCGCCAACAAACAACGCTCATTCACCGGATCACTCCCCCTCACCGGTTTGCTGGATCATGGCCCAATACCATCGCTCGTCCACAGCGTCCTTGGTGACCACGATGTGAACAGCGCTGCCTTTGTTGATGTTTCCCTTCGCCCGCTTGATCTGGTCGACCGAGAACCCGAGCGCTTTACCGGTGTTGTAGATCGCGGTCGCCAGCTTGCGTTCGCCGCCCTCAAGCTGGCCTCGCAGCCACAGCTCGGCAGCCGACGGCGGCTTGCCCTTGCTGCGTTCAGCTTCAACGATCTCAGCGAGATGCTCCTTGATGGTCTTGTCCGATTCGCCGACGAATTCGAGCAGCGGCACGGTGCCGTCGTGGTCGTTCGTCGGCTCGAAGTGTTGTATCGACTTGATGCGGAACGTCGAGGCTCTGGTGCGGGCCGACGCGCCGTTGGACTTGTCGGGGCCGACAATGAAGCCACCGTCATCACCCGGTAGGCAGTACAGCGTCATGCGGGCCTTCTGGCGCAGCGAGGCCGAGATCCCGTACTTGTCTCGAATGTTCGCAGTCCCTAACCGGTTTGCATGCGTCAGCAACGTCATTGACGCACCGGTTGCGCTGGCGGCTTCCTTCCACGGGTGCAGCGCCTGCCGTGACTGTTGAGGATCACCCGCCCGAAGGTTGCCGGGGACGGTGTCGAGCCAGGCGTCGCACACCACCATCGCCGCTGGCGGGTCGGCGTCGAGGATCGTCGCCATGTCGTCGGGGAACGTCGGTGACCCGCTGCCGTCTTCGTCGGTGCAGATGACGCGGACCCGGTCGGTGTCGGCACCGGCCACCTCCAGCCTGGGCAGCACCGCCGTCGACCACTCGTCCTCGGTGAGGATGAGCAGCACATCGGCGGCATCGCGCTGAGGGATACCGAATTCGGGCATCGGCTTTCCGGTGGTGACGGCGGCGGCGATCAGCACCCACAGCAGCGACTTCCCGATGCCTTCCTCGCCGATCAGGATGGTCACGGCGGCTTGCGGAATCCTGTTCTTGGCCAGCCACTTCGGCTGCGCCGCCGGTTTCAGCTCACTTGCCCGCCACAGCCTGGGGCTGGTCCTCGGCTCAGGGTGTTCGTTGGCCTGTGGGGCTTCTAGGGGCCACCAATCGACACCGTGGAAGTCTTCGAGGCTGTGCCCGGCTGCGATGTGGTCGGCTGCGTCTTTGCCGGTTTTCGCTTCGACCACGGCGATGCTGTCGGCACCGGCTGCGGTGACGGCGTCGGCCACCTGGGTGGCGTGCTTGCGGCCCGGCCCGTCTTTGTCGGCGACGACGATCACCGTCTTGCCGTTCAGTGGTGTCCAGTTGGCGAGGTGGGCTTTACCTGCACCCATCGCGCTGCAGACGGCGACACCGCCGACGGATTCGATGGACAGAACGTCCTTCTCGCCTTCGGCGACGTAGACGGTGGCCGCATCGCCGATCTTGTCGGCATGAAACAGGCTGCGGCCCTTGGTATTACCGGACTGTTTGAAGGTTTTCGTGGCCGAGCGGTGGACCCAGCGGTCATCGGGGTATTCGTAGCTGGCACCGCTGCGGGTGTCGAACAAGTCGGCCATCGTGAGGTCTAGTGAGGCGAGCACGTCTTGTGTGTCGCATCCCGCGTGGCAGTAGATGAGTGTCTGCCCGTCGATGCCGGTGACGGCGAGGGGCTTCGATGATGCGGTCTTCGATTCATGGGCCGGGCATTGGGCGCGGACTCGTTCACGTCCTTCGCGTTTGATGTTCCTGCCGTCGGATTCGAGGGCTTCCACGATCCGGTCGAACGCGATGTCTGTTGCTACCATTGAGGGCAGTTCTTTCGTTTCGTTTGTCGGCGGACGATGGACTCTTCGTTAGGACTCAGCCCGGCACCCCTTGTGGATGCCGGGCTGAGTTGCGTTACGACGCCTGCGGTACGCCGAGGAGCTTGTCCAGGTCGGCGATACGGATGCGGTATGCCTTACGGACTTTCACGGCGGGCAGTTGACCGTCGGCGATGAGGCGGCGAACCGTTTTCTCGCAGGTGCCGAGGTAGGTCGCCGAATCGCGTATGCCGATGGCTTGGGGCTTGGCGACGAATTTCACTGGCTCCATGCGCTTCTGGCCTGCTTTGGATCGCGGGTGTGTTGGCACGATGTGGACTCCTCTGATTCGGTGGTGACGCCGAAGGTATGTACGAATCGCGTTGTGCGGCAGGGGCACACGATGGGAGGAGGGGGGTATGTCGAATGTGTTTAGGCAGGTCAGCGCATCGCGCTCCGCGACACGCTCACCGGATCTGTGTCACGACACGCAGAAGGGCCGCTCACCGTAATCGGCGAACGGCCCCTCGACTTACTTCGAGCGCTACTTCCCGGCGGCGGCGTCCTCGAATCGCTGGAGCGCCTGGCGCGCTTCCTGCTTCATTTGCTCTAGCGTCTTATTTTCGGTGCTGAGAAGCATGATCAGATGCCGCTCCCCCGGCTCACTCATCGCTCGGCGTCCTCGGCCATCCGCGACAGCTCCTCGGCCACCACGATGTCGGCACCGGAGACGCGGCCCTGATATTGCAGCGAGGCTTTCTGGGTGCTGTGGCCCAGCCTGGCCATCGTCTCGGGCAGGCTCCCGACGTTGGCCGCGACGGTCCCGGCGAAATGCCTCAAATCGTGGATTCGAAGGCTCTTCACATCAACACGTTGCAGCGCCGGTTCGAGCGCGGCACGGGCAACCTTGTCGTTCAAGTGGTGCCCACCGCGTGTCGGCTCGAACACCAATGCGTCGGCATCCTTCGACTCGACGTAGGCGTCGAGGTGGTGCTTGATGTCGCCTCGGATATGCGGCGGCACCACTACCGAGCGGATCTTGCCGCTCTTGGGCACATCGATGCGGCAGCCGCCACGGTGGGTGGCCGCTCGCGCGACGGTGATGATCTCGCAGCCTTCGCCGATGTCACCTCGGCGCAGTTCGATCGCTTCTCCCCAACGCAGCCCGCACCACGCCGAGATCAACACAAACGCTCGCAGGTTGTCGGGCACCTCGTCGGCGACGGTCGCCAACTGCTTGACGGTCAGGATGACCGGCTCGCGTTTCCGGCTGACGTTCATCGCACGGTGAACCCTGGCCGGGTTGGAAGCGAGCAGCTCATCGGTGACGGCGGTTTCGAGCACCGCGTGCAGCAACCCGTAAGCGTGCTTGTTGCGGGTGGGGTAATCATCGCCGAGCCCGGCGTGCCAGTTCCTGACGGCCTGGCCGGTGACGCTGGAGACGGCGGTCCTGCCGAGCGTGGTCGGCCCGATGTGTAGTCGCAGCAGATCTTCGTATCCCGACTTGGTGCGTGGCTTCAGGCTCCGCTGCTCGATCCAGGTGCCGGTGAATTCGGCAACGGTGACCGCGCGGGCCGTGCGGGCGTCTGTACGCAACGCTGGCGGTGTCCAGGTGCCGACCTCGATGGCTCGCCTCTCGGCAGCGAGCCAGGCTTCACCGTCGATCTTGGCGCTGTAGGTGGTGGGCGCGTTGTGCCGCGCGCCGTCGGGTCCGACGTAGCTGGCTCGCCATTTCTTCGACGGCAGCCGGTACAGCCATCCCCAGGATCGGCGGGTCGCTCCCTTTTTGGCCATCGGGTGCCTCGATTCGTTTGATCTCCGTTTGATCTGGTGTTCGATTCGAGTCTACGCCGTACCACAGCAGTCCAAGTGCAAGGAACTGAATCATGCTGTGCTGCAACAGTTCCTGCAGGTCAGGGGTGGTTTCCGATAGGCCGCACCGGCAGATTCGAATCCTGCCGGGGGCACCACCAACGGGGGCGCCACCAACGCACAACACAACTGTCTTACGCGAATCTGACCCTTGGCGCGGCCGGGCGGTTGCAACGAGCGCTGGCGGGCTGGGTCTACGAACACGGCGCATGGCCATGGATTCTGCTGACTGTGGGGCTGATCGGCTCGGGGGCAGCGTGGGCGTGGTGCTGGTCACGTCGACGGGCGCACCGACGCCTGCAACCGATGACGTGACCAGCACTTCGGCCAACTACCCGGCGAGAGAGCGCCGGTCTGCGACCGACAACGAGTTCAGCCCGCTTTGGTCAACTGAAACGGGGTGTAGGTCAGGGTTCCGCCCGGGCAACCGTAGTTGGAGTCGGCGGTGATCACCCCGTGCAACGTCACCGGGTCGACCGATAACGAGACGACGGCAGGTTCAATGTGC